>JAIEMG010000243.1 GCA_019752375.1 Gemmataceae bacterium
CCACGCTGGGAGGTTGGTTACGAGCAACGGCGCGCGTCAGGGCTTCTGCCCGACGTGGAACATCCGGCACCCGGGTGCGTACACATGGGGCTGACGCCCCGACGCTCGCCGAAATGAACGCAGATATACTCCGCGTACCCAAACCGGAACTTGGGTACGAGGACCTATTGGAGCTTGGTCATTGGTCACTGATTCGTCATTCGGGTTTCGGCATTCGTCATTCCTTCTCCGCCGGTATGATCCATCGCAACAGCTGTAAGACAAGGAAGATCGCCAGCACCGGCAGGATCACCCAGCCGAGTTGCGGCTGCCAGGCGGACAGCACGAGCAACAGCAGGATGCCCCAGAGCAGGCCGCAGCCGACGAGCGTCATCGTGCCCTTGAAGCCCACTTCCTCGGTGGCTTCCTGGTACTCCAGCACACTGACCCGCCGATAGTGAACGCTGCGCCGTGCTTCAGCATCCAGCTCCAGGCAGCGCACCTCGTCCTGCCAGGTAAGCGGGGCCAGCTCCGTGCGCGTTCGCGGCCGTTCCGTCGTGATGGCGTCGCTTCCGATCGGCGCGGGCAGCGAAACCACCGCGGGGCGCAACGCGAGGGCCGTCGTCTGCCGACCGATCGTCGCTTCCAACACTTCGACAAGGAACGACCACGGGTCCCACGCGTCCCAGGTCTCTTGCTGGGCCGCTCCGTCCACGTTATGCCAGGTCAATCGGGCGGGACCGGGCCAGCCGCGGAGGAACTCCAGCTCCACGCGGCCCGAACCGCCGATGGCCGTCAGACGCCAGCGCCGGTCGGGCTGGCGAGGCAGGAAGTTGGCCCGAAACAGTCCGCCGCGCGCGAACCGGCCCGAGAGCAGCAACGGCTGATCCGGCGTCAAGTCCGCCAGCGGCGCGAACGCGGAAAGCTCGGCAACCTCGCCGCCCAGCGCCCGCAGCACGTCCCAGCCGGGAATCGACGGGCGATGCTGGCCCGGGTCGGCGTCCGTCAGGATTTCCTCGGGCGAACAGTGCTCCAACTCGATCAGGCGCAATCCCCCGATGGGGCTGTCGCTCGACAGGAGCAAGTGCTTTAGACGGATCAAGGCGGGATGCAGCGCATCGGGCAAGAGCGGCAACAGCACCTGGCCGGTGTCGCCCTGGATCATGGCTGCTTCATACGCAATGTCCGGCGCCGCATCAGCGGGATGCGTGCAGACGACGTGGCGCTCGGACTGCAGCGCACGACGAAGCTGCTGCTCGCGGGCGCCACCGCGGTCGGCGACGATGACGGCTTCGATGGCCGGATCGGCCAGCACGTCCTCGATATCCGGAGCGGACTTGACCAGGATCCCGAACTTCAGCAGCTCGTCGAGGCCGGATCGCGGACCGGAATACGTATTCAGTTCATGCCGGCCGGATTCGACCAGGGCATGGGCAAAGGCCAGGCCGTCCGGATGATTGCCCAGAAGCGCGAAACGCATGCGATGAACTCCCACCAGTCCGGCACCGTGCCGCAGGGGCAGGGTTATTCTTAGAGGCAGAGGAAGAAATGAACCACGGATCACACCGATAACACGGATACGTCCACAGAGCAGGCAGTGCGTGTGGTACTCACCGTGGCTTTGTTGGTGGACACTGCATTCTTTGAACTCATCCAAGAATAAGTTCGTAGGACGGATTTCCAATCCGTCCGACAGACACGGACGGATTGGAAATCCGTCCTACGAGAAATACGAACTTATTCTTGGATGGCTTCTTTATCCGTGTTATCGGTGTTATCCGTGGTTCATTTCTTCCCCCGGTCCTCATGCACCGTGCCGCCTTGGTGTTTTCTTTGTGTTCAACCCGCGATTGTGGTGAAATAGCCGCACTGCCGGCCCTGGACCCTCCTTCTGGAGAGATACCACCCATGTTCCTTCGATCCGTCACCGCGTTGTGCCTGGGTGCCCTGGTTAGCTTCCCGAGCTTTGTCCACGCCGGCGCCTCGAATAGCCTCATGGACGTGTTGCCGGACGGCATGTTGTTGGTGGCCAATCCGGACAACGGCACCGTCACGGTCGTCGATACCGCGGCGAAGAAAGCGTTGCGCGAGATCAAGGTGGGCGACAAGCCCGAAGGCGTCGCCTGGATCGGCAACGGCCCCCTGGCGGCAGTCACGGTCTTCCGCGAAGACGTCGTCGCCTTCATCGACACGCGCAACGGCAAGGTCGTCAACAAGCTGAAGGTCCCCAACGAGCCCTACGGCATCATCACCAACAAGAACAGCACCCGTGCCTGGGTGACCCACGACTATCCCGGCACCGTGACCGAAATCGACTTGAAAGAGCAGAAGGTGATCGGGGAGCACAAGGTCGGCGCGTTCATTCGCGGCATCGCGCTGAGTCCGAAGGAAGACCGGCTCTACGTCACCGAGTTCTACACCGGCATCCTGCATGCGGTGGATCTGAAGGACTACAAGGTCGTCGATAGCTGGAAAGGCCACTCGACCGACAACCTGTGCCGGAACGTCGTGGTCCACCCGCGCCGGCCCAAGGCGTACCTGTCGCACATTCGATCCAAGGTGGATGTCATCGACGGCAGCGGCTCCATCTTTCCGCAGCTGTCCATCTGCGACCTGGTGCCGCCCAACGAGACCCGGCGGCGTACCTCGATCGGCATGGACACCTACAACAACCTGCACGTCGTCACCAACCCCTGGGAGGCGGCGCTCTCTCCCGACGGCAAACGGCTGTACACGATCTATGCCGCCACCAACGACATGAACGTCAATGCGGTCATCGACGACGACTACAAGGAGATCGAGCGCGTCGGCAATGCCATCCAGATCGGCAAGCTGCCCAAGGCGATCCGCGTCAGCGCCGACGGCAAGCAGGTCTACATCTACCACACCATGGACTTCTCGGTCGGCATCTACGACGCCAACATGCGCTCGCAAGGCAGCGTGAAGGTCTGCGATCCGCCCAAGACGCCCGAGTGGGTGCGCGGCAAGGTCCTGTTCAGCCAGGCCTTTCAACCGATGACCGGGCCGCGCTGGATCGCCTGCTCGTCCTGCCATCCCGACGGCCTGAGCGATGGCCGCGTCTGGCGCAATCCGGAAGGCCTGCGCAAGACGCCATCCATGTTCGGCATGGCACACACCCATCCCCTGCACTATTCCGCCGACCGCGACGAGGTGCAGGACTTCGAGTACACGATTCGCGGCCGGCTGATGCAGGGCCGCGGCCTGGTCCCGGGTGCGATCAAGCCGAAGATGGGCTTCAAGCCCGTGGAGCTCGACGAACCGCTGGCCGGACGTTCCAAGGACCTGGATGCCCTGGCGATCTACAGCAATTCGTTCGAGTTCACGACCCTGTCGCCGCACATCCTGGCGCCCGGCAAGCTGACCGAGACGGCCGAGCGCGGCAAGAAGCTCTTCTTCAGCAAGGAAGTGAACTGCGCCAGCTGCCACAGCGGCCCCTACTACACCGACAGCAGCCTGGCGGTGAAGCCCTTCAAGCTCCACGACGTCGGCACCGGCAAGGACGATCCCGGCGAAAAGATGGGGCCGAAGTACGACACCCCTTCCCTGCTCGGCGTCTACCGCACCGCTCCCTATCTGCACCACGGCACCGCCAAGACCCTGCGCGACGTGCTGACCACCTGCAACAAGGGTGACAAGCACGGCAAGACGAGCCACCTCAAGTCGGAAGAGATCGACGACCTGGTCGACTTCCTGAAGGCGTTGCCGTACGAGTATCCGCCCTACGAGACGCCGAATACGGTCAAGTACCGGGTGCCGGTGAAGAAGGAAGAGAAGGACTGACCGCGGAAACGCGATTTCTCGTGACCGGGCTCTGCCCGGTCACGCACTGCTTGCCAGGCTCTGCCTGGCGAGCGTGGCGTTGGCGAAAGCAGCATACCCCGTTTGCGCTGGTCCGCGAGGCAGAGCCTCGCAAGCAGTGCGTGACCGGGCAGAGCCCGGTCACGAGAGCAGAGAGTGTAATCTCCTTATGAACCCCGAATGGAAAGCACGCTATGAGGTCGCCGTCGCGGCCGCCCAGAAAGCCGGCCAACTTGCCCTGGGCTTCTTCGACACCGACCTGACCGTCGAATGGAAGCACGACCAGAGCCCCGTCACCATCGCCGACCGCAACGCCGAGGCCCTGCTTCGCACGACTTTGCTCGGCACTTTCCCGCAAGACGGCTTCCTGGGCGAGGAATCCGGCGATCATCCCGGCACCTCCGGCTTCCGCTGGATCATCGACCCGGTCGACGGCACGCGCAGTTTCGTACGCGGCATTCCCATCTGGGCAACCCTCGTCGGCCTGGAATACCAGGGGGAAACGATTGCTGGCGTCGCCGTCGTGCCCGCGCTTGGCCAGACCTACCGCGCCTTGCGCGGCGACGGCGCCTACCGCAACGAGCGACGCATCCGCGTTTCGGACGTGGCAGTACTGAAAGACGCGATGCTCTTCTATTCCAGCGTCTCCTGGTTCGTCGCCGCCGGGCGCGAGAAGGATTTCCTGCGCCTCGCCTCACGGACACAACGCCAGCGCGGCTTCGGTGACTTCTACGGCTTTGTCCTGGTTGCCCAGGGCTCCGGCGAGGTGATGCTGGAAGACGGCGTCCACATCTGGGACGTGGCTGCCATCAAGCCGATCGTCGAGGAAGCGGGCGGCCGGTTCAGCGACTGGGGCGGGAATGCCACCATTCATCGATCCGATGTGATTGCGAGCAATGGGAAGCTGCACGATGAGGTGCTGGCGATTCTGCGAGAGAGAGCCTGACGTTGAAGAGGAAACCTTCCCAGCTTTCCTATTGCACCCAACCGAGCAACACAGACACAATCACACCAATTATGGAACCAATCGACAGAATAATCTGCCCCGGTAGCAAACGGTGCGCGGAAGTGGTTTCGCTTTGCCATTAGTTGAAGTTCTTGGACAACGGCCGGCGAGACTTTAAGCTCTAAAAACCAGTGGGGCCGCCCAATTCATTGGCGAGCTTCCTGAGCACGCCGTCTCAGGAAACGAGAACCGAAACTCATGCGGTACTTCTCCATGACATCCGCCGTCTTCTTAAGCTCGACCGCTAATTCCTCTCGGGACTTCGATCGCCCCAGAGCTTCAGACTCCAAGACGCGAGCGGCCGCTATGGTTCGCGCGTCTTCCTCGGAATCACATTTGAACCATAAGTCGTCGAATTCAGAGATCAGGACTTCCCAACGCCCATCAGCGAGCTCGCGAACCTTCAAGGGGAACAATCGAGGGTAAATACACAATTCCTCGGTGGCCAAGTTGCCAAGGCGAAGCCCGCGATGGCGCTTGGGTTCCCTGCTTGGATGGCGGTCGCGCAGCGCGATAGCCGTTTGGGTAATCGGATCCGTGCTGGTAAGCAGCGTGATATCCATGGGCGTGATGGAGCATGCCGGGATCTTATTCAGTGCAGCGTAAACCTTGTGGAGCGCCTCGCCCATTTTCATCGCATCCACCGAGGAGGAGGCGATGTACAGATACCACAAGCCATCCTCGTTGACCTTGACCCAGAACGCCACTCCGACCTCGAATTGATCGCGAATGAGTTGACGAATCAGCTTCTCCCCGTCTTCGATCCTGTCGTCTACCAGTAAGTCCGTATCCATCGCAACACCCCATGTGGTTCATCGGCGATCGCGGCGTAGATCTCTTTGGCTTCGGCTTCCGTTCTTGCTTCGTACCGGCTCGTGACGGTCCATTTTTTGGCCGTGGTCCAGTTGCCCTCGAACTCCCTGCCAGCCGCAGCACTGGACTGCAGCTCGGCGTTGAGTTGACTGGTCAGGCCCGCGAGATGAACAAGTTTGCTGAATTCATGAGTGAGGCAACCCTTTGCTTCCCACTTTTCTTCGAAGACCCACGCAGTGTGGATCATGCGGGCCAGGATGCACGACTTCAGCGCGCACTCAACGGCGTAGCCGGCCGCGTAGTAGGCAAACTCCCAGCGGCCGCCGGCGATGAGCGCTTGGGCGTCCAACAGTCTCTGCTCAGCCATTTTCTGCAACTCGGCCTGGTTCACCGCAGACCCTCACGCTCCCGCGTCCGGCTCAGCCGGGAACACGTCCACGCTCACCTCCGTCTCGTCCGCCGCCTGCCGCCTTGCCTCCGCGGAGGCATCCGCCAGCACCGCGGATCGGCGCGGCAGCCGCCCGGCGGTTCACGGAAAGCGGCGGCGCATTTCCTCGCTGGAGATCCCGCCATCGGCGCGGACAACTGCACGCGAGCGCTCGATCAACTCGATGAACGCGCGATTGGTACTCAGACCGACCGTTTCCATGTCCGCGTTCTCGATCGGCACCAGCGCGGCCACAGGCAGCCCGCCGTTGGTGATCACCACGGGACCGTTGTCGAGATTCGCTGCATACTCGGCCAGGGTTGCCGTTGCGTCAACCTGCTCGATGACCTTCATAGCTCCAGCTCCTTGCCGCCGATCATCACGCGATTGCGATCCTTGACGCCCACTGCCAGGATCGTGACGCGGCTGTCTGACTCCGCAATTTCATAGTATACACGCAGTTCGCCGATCCGAAGCTCCCAGGGAGCTAGCGGATTGGGGCGCATTGGTTTGCGGTTCCGCGTCTCGATGCCCGGTTGCTGGGCGAGTTGCTCGTCGAGAGCATCGAAGATCAACGCGCGTTGCCGAGCGGTCAGGGCACGCAGGTGCTCGTCGGTCGCCGGTGAGTACTCGATTCGGTAAGCCAAGCTGGCAACAACCTCCTTACCCCGCAATCCATCATCGCGCCAAGCGCTCTACCCCGCAATCCGCAGCACCCGACACGTCTCCTCGTAGCTCGCTTCCAGCTCCAGAGGCACAACCAGGTTTTCGGCCAGCCACAGGGGAAGCGTCGGCAAGGGCTCGCCCACACCGAGCAGATGTGCCCACGCTTCGAGCGACCAGGCGTCCCCTCGTTTCGTCGTCCGGCAAGCGGCGGCATAGAGGGGTGGCGGTTCGGAACCCAAGGACGGGTCGGTCTGGCCGATCAAATCGAGCAGCTCGGCGTAGAGATTGAAGCCGCGCGTGGTGACCAAGTCGACGATCGTGACCGAGACTTGATTCTGCAACAATGCGGCGCACTTCGCGACAAACAGACGTCGGTGCTCGGGTCGGTCCTTGTTTGAGGGACTGACGATCTCGACTGCGGCGACCAGACGGCTGTTCCGCTTGGCATCGAAGACGCGGACTTCGTATTCCGCCACGTTGCCCAGATGCACGCGCGGCTCGGCAAAGTACCTTTCCGGCAGCTTGCGCATGAGATCCAGAACGATCATGGCGGGCCACTGGCCGTGAAAACCCTCCCAGTGACGCAGGTTGTCGAGCGGTGGGCGAAAGTGATCGCGCAGCGGCATGGTTCTTTCCCTCCGCACCATTCTCTTTCAGGACGAATCCGGCTCGGCCAACAGCTCATCCAAGCCGCGCCCATCCTCGGCCGGAAACACATCCAGGCTCATTTCCGTCTCGTCCGCCGCTTGCCGTCTTGCCTCGGCATACGCGTCCGCCAGGACCGCCTCCGCGTGGTTGCGGAGTGTGCCACTTTCGAGCAGTTGCCTCAGCTCCCGCCTTTGCTCGCGGATCGTTCCGCGCCATGAGCCGGATTGCCGCTCCGGTTGATGCGCGCACTTCAGCAGGTGGCACAGAAGGACCACCAGCCGGCTGAACACCTCGCGCCGATCGCGTTTGGCCATGTCCGACAGATACTCACTGAGGTGACGATGGTCCATCTCGGCGTAGCGGCCGCTCGCCGCGAGGGCGGACATCGCCTCCAGCCACGCGGTTTCGTCGCGGTCGTACAGTAAGCTCAGGTCAAGGGCCTGCGCGGTCGCCATGAATGGATCCTCGCTATTTCCGCTGGTTCAATCGGGCCGGGGCAGCCCACGTCAGGCCGTTGGCTCATTGCCGAAGTCCTGGTGGAAGACCTCGTCCCACGTGAGGGACGCGATGGTTGCTTCCTGTTCCATCTCCCCTTCGGCCTGTCGCTTGGCAATCTGGAAACAGCGGTCCCAAATCCCACGGATGAAGTCCTCGGTGAGACTGGGCGTTTCTTCGCGAATGGCGGCGATCTCTTCGCGCGCGTTGGCAATGCTGGCGCGCCAGCCGCGCGAGCGCCCTTCTGGTTGACTGCGCCATTTGATGATGTGTGCCATCAGCCGGGCCAGCTGGCTTCGCAATGCCCGTTTGTCAGAGCGTGCCAAGGCGTCGATCAGCTCCTCGACCCCTGCGGTCGCCTCAGCGATATTGCCCGCCTTGAGCTGCTCCGCAATGGCCACCGCGGTCTGGTAATGGGATGTCGTTGACTGTTCCCGCCAATTCATGATTCCCTGTCCTTCCGCTCGGCCAGGCAACAGCGTCTGCCGTACCGAGCGTCCATCATTATAATCTCCGCGGGAGGCACCTCGAACATGGAAACGCCGCGAACGATCCAGTGGGTCGGCGATATCGACGGCTTCGTGCGCCTGATCGATCAGACGCTGCTGCCGACGCGTCTGGAATACCGCGATTGCCGCACGGTCGAGGAGATCTGGGAGGCGATCAAGGTCCTACGCGTCCGCGGCGCCCCGGCCATCGGCGTCGCGGCGGCGATGGGCGTCGTCGTCGGCATGCAGAAGTTCGACGGCCGGGAACGCGGTGCCTTTGCCAGCCGGCTGAAAGACGTCTGTGCCTACCTGCGCACGTCGCGGCCCACGGCCGTCAACCTCTTCTGGGCGCTGGATCGCATGCAGGGCCACGTCCGCGGCCGGGCCGAGCAGGAGGCGCCGGCGAAGCTCCAGCGCCTCCTGCTGGAGGAAGCCCTTGCCATCGAGGCCGAAGACCGCCGAATGTGCCGGGCCATCGGCGAGGCAGGCGCGAAGCTCATCGCGGAAGGCAAGGGCGTTCTCACGCACTGCAACGCGGGCGGCCTGGCGACGGCGGACTTCGGCACCGCGCTGGCGCCGATGTTCGTCGCGGCGGAACGCGGCGTGCCGTTTCATGTCTATGTCGATGAGACGCGGCCATTGCTCCAGGGCGCTCGCCTGACGGCGTGGGAGCTGCAACAGCGGCAGATCCCGCTGACGCTCATCTGCGACAACATGGCTGCCCAGGTGATGAAGGAAGGCCGCGTGCAGCTGGTGATCGTTGGCGCCGATCGCATCGCGGCCAACGGCGACACGGCCAACAAGATCGGCACCTATGGCGTCGCCGTGCTCGCCCAGGCTCACGGCATCCCGTTCTACGTCGCGGCGCCGTCGAGCACCTTCGACCTGTCGCTTGCCACCGGCGATGCGATTCCGATCGAGCAGCGTGCCTCCAGCGAGGTAACGCACGGCTTCGGCAAGCAGACAGCACCGGACGGCATTGGCGTCTACAACCCCGCGTTCGACGTGACGCCGGCGCGACTCATTGCCGGCATCATCACCGAGAAGGGGCTGATCCAGCCGGTCTCGGAGGCATCCATTCGCCAGGCCATCGGCTGACCCTTCTCACCTTGGGGAATGTCCCCCAGGGCGATTACCACTTCTGAGAACGGCGACGAAGCCCCACTGTGCTTTTCCGCACAGATTCGAGGCTCCGGTGCGCCTCGGCGATTGGCACCCTCTTTGCAACCCCTATCGAGCCCCCTGCGAAAACAGTTGACAACCCCTCCGGACCAGCTAAAAAGTTCCGCGTGGGTGTGGGCCAATTCGGCCTTCGTCACCGGATCGGGAACACGGGAATCGTTATGTCGGAACCAACGAATCCGCCTGCGGAAACCCCTGCTGCGACCGCCACGCCCCCGAAGCCGGCCGCGCCGCCCAAGCCGGCGCCGCCCGCCAAGGCGGCCCCCAAGAGCACCGCGCGCCGCGGCGTCCTCCTCGCGCTGTTCGGCTCCTGGTTTGCCGTCGCCTGGCTGGCGATGACCGCGGCCGTCGGCGGCATGGTCCTCGGCACCGTTCGCTTCCTCTTCCCCAACGTCCTCTCCGAGCCGCCGAGCAAGTTCAAGGTCGGCCTGCCCGACCAATTCGAAGACGGCAAGGTCGTCGAACGCTTCAAGGACCAGAACACCTGGATCGTGAAATACAACGGCATCATCTACGCCCTGAGCACCACCTGCACCCACCTGGGCTGCACGCCGAACTGGCTGGAGTCCGCCCAGAAGTTCAAGTGCCCCTGCCACGGCTCGGGCTTCAAGATCACCGGCGTCAACTTCGAAGGCCCCGCGCCGCGCCCCCTGGAGCGCTGGGGGTTGAGCGTCGGCGAAGACGGCCAGCTCGTGGTGGATAAGAGCAAGAAGTTCCAGAAGGAGTTGGGGCAATGGGACAGCTCGGAGTCGTATGTGAAGGTCTAATGACTCACGCAATGACGAATGACGAAGCCCGAATGACGAATCAATGCCCAAAGTCCAATGACGAATGTCCGATGCCAAGAAGTATGACCTAGAGGAACGCACGGCGCGGTTTGGTGAGGCGGTCATTGCCTACGCCAAAAAACTACCGGTGACGCCCGTGATTCGGCCGCTGATCGATCAGATCGTTCGGGCGGGAACGAGCGTGGGCGCCAACTACTGCGAAGCGGATGATGCCGAGTCGAAGAAGGCGTTTCGCAACAACATTTGCAGGTGTCGCAAAGAGTCGCGGGAAACAAAACACTGGTTACGGATGATCGGGGCAGCGTTGGAGGGGGAAGAACTCAAGGCGGAGGGGAGGGTTCTGTGGGTGGAAGCCAAGGAGTTGAACCTGATTTTCTCCGCCATTGTGCGTAAGTGCGATGAGTGAACGGGGCCAAATGACCGAGCGCGGCACGCCGATTCTTGGACATTGGGCCATTGGTCATTGATTCGTCATTCGGGCTTCGTCATTCGTCATTCCGACCGAAGGGGCCGCTATGTCTGTCGGCGACTACATCCGGAATAGCCAGGTTTGGAAGAGCATCTTCCGTCATCCTGCTCCGCGCGATCGGCGTAATCGCGTGGTGGTGATGCTCACCAACGTCTTTCTCCACTTGCATCCGGTGTCGGTGCGCAAGAGCGGCATCGCGCTCAGCTACACCTGGTGCATGGGTGGGCTGACGTTCTTCCTGTTCCTGGTCGAAACGGTCACCGGCGTGCTGCTGATGTTCTACTATCGGCCCACGCTGGAACACGCTTACAACGACATCCTTGCCCTCCGCGACGTGACCACGCTCGGCGTCCTCCGCGAATTGCATCGCTGGGGCGCGCATGCCATGGTCATCACGATCTGGCTGCACATGTATCGCGTGTTCCTGACGGGCAGTTACAAACCGCCGCGCGAATTCAACTGGTCGGTGGGCGTGATATTACTCGTGTTAACGCTGCTCCTGAGCTTCACGGGCTACCTGTTGCCGTGGGATCAGCTGGCCATCTGGGCCATCACCGTCGGCAGCAACATGGCGCGTGCCTCGCCGTTCCTCGGCTACGAAGGCCCGGGGGCGACGTTGCTGAAAGTCGGCGACGTAAGTCTCATTCACTCGGGCAGCGATGCGAGATTCTTGTTATTGGGCGGGCGCTTCGTCAGCGGCGACACGCTGCTGCGCTTCTACGTGTTGCACTGCGTTGCGATTCCGCTGGCGGTGGCCGTGCTGATCGCCATCCATTTCTGGCGGGTGCGCAAGGACGGCGGCATCAGCGGCGCGCTGTGATCGGAAACCCTCAAAGCGCCGCCTTCGGGCGGGCCTGGGCATAGAGGAACGACTCGCATGCTTCTTTTCGGACAAGGCCAGATCGGGCCGGAGCCGTTCGCGCGGCCCAATGAGATCGGTGAAGACCCGGTCTTCCACCATCAGCACCTCGATGCCAGCACCCAGACCGGGGTGGGGGTCTTTTACCTGCTGATCGTGCTGATGAACCTCGGCTTCGCTGCCTATTGGTTCTACAACCGCCGCGACCGCAAGCAGGCCAATATCTGGATCGTCGTGGCGCTGGTCTTCCTCATTCACGCCGCGGCGTATCTGTTCCACGCAGGGTGGATCCTGCCCGCGTTCATTCGCAATGCCGTCGATGACTTTATCGGGCCGGTGACGTACTTCATGCTGTCGCTGGTCCTGTTTATCCTGTTCATCTACTACCGCAAGGGTTGCACCGAACCGCCGGTGGCCTGGGGCATTCTCAACATCAGCCTGCTCGCGTCCGGCTGGGCGATCACCGACTCGAACTTCCGGTCCATCATCACCAAGGAAGACAACGTCCCCATCGTGCTTTTGATCTTCTCGGTGGGCTTCTTCACGTGGCTGGGCATGCGCAAGGCAGTCGTCAACGACGAACGCATGGCGCGGGGCGAGCCGCCGCTGGAGAAGCTCGAAGACGAGAAGGTGCTGGTGTGGCCCGACCTGGTCTACACCGAGTTGATCTGCATGGTCATTGCGACGTTCATCCTGGTCATCTGGGGCGTCGTGCTGAAAGCGCCGCTGGAGCAGCCTGCAACCAGCGCCAAGGCCCCGAACCCGTCCAAGGCGCCCTGGTACTTCCTGGGCTTGCAGGAAATGCTGGTCTACTACGATCCGTGGATGGCCGGCGTCGTGCTGCCGACGATGATCCTCGTCGGTCTGATCGCGATCCCCTACATCGATTTCAACCAAAAGGGCAACGGCTACTACAGTTTCAATGAGCGCAAGGTCGCCATCGTTACCTTCAACTTCGGCTTCATCGTGCTGTGGGTCACGTTGATCGTGCTCGGCACCTTCCTGCGCGGGCCGAACTGGAACTTCTTCGGCCCGTTCGAATACTGGGACCCGCACAAGGTGTTGCCGCTCAACAACGTCAACCTCTCGGACATGTTCTGGCTGGGGCTGATGGGCAGGGTCTTCGAGGAAGGCAAGGATTGGTTCCTGCGCGAGCTGCCCGGCATCATCCTGGTCGTCCTTTACATGGCGGCCTTGCCGCCGCTCCTGGCAAAGACCGTGCTGAAGCCATTCTACGTCCGGATGGGCTTTGTCCGCTTCTTCGTGCTGGTGACTTTGATCCAGTTCATGGCCGCACTGCCGATCAAGATGGTGCTGCGCTGGACCATGAACCTGAAGTACATCGTTTACATTCCTGAATACTTCTTCAACATCTAATGTAGGTGCGCGGAATGACTGACGCGGTGGACACCCGGTCGTTAGCCCGACGCGCAAGCGAGGGACAATTCGTCCTCGCTTGCGCGTCGGGCTAACGATCGGGACCCAACATTCCGCCACATCCATTGGTCGCGTCCAACAACGACCGGTACTGCCGGTCTTAGACGAGAGATTCATATGGCTGCCGCCACCGACCAGACCTATCGCAGTCAGAAGACGCTCGACATCGTGTTCGCGGCTACGTGCATCCTGATGCTCGTGAGCATCGTCTGGATGTTCGCCCAGGACCAGTACCGCGACTGGAAGGTCGAGCAGCGCGAGTTCCGCAACGTCGAGGAAGCCATCGCCCAGCGCATGGTCCTCAAGGCGGCGCCCGATTCGGACAAGATGACTGCCATCGAGGAAGCGGAAAAGGCCGTCGTCGCGGCGCGCGACAAGGTCGCCAAGAAGAAGCAGGAAGTACAGCCGAAGATCAACGAGATCATGCCCAAGAAGGAGAAGGGCGAAGCGAAATTCCAGGCGATCAAGGCCGACCTGGACAGCGAAGTGAGCCTCTACGATATCGCCGTCGAGAAGCGTAATGCCGGCCTCGGCGATCAATCGGCGCTCGAGGCCGAGGTCAAGCGCACCAACAAAAAGGTTGACGAACTGCGGGCCAAGCTCCTGGAAGCGCAGAACGAAGTCGATAACAACAAAATCGCACTGGCCGCCGCATCCAAGCCGCTGACCGATGCCGAGAAGGAATACGCCGACGCGGACGACCGCTTGAAGGAGCTGGTCGGCGAGTTCGACCGCTTCCACAAGCTTGCCGAGCAGAAGCGCTGGGGCTTTGGCGACTGGTTCCGCCAGCTCCCGGTGCTCGACGCGTTTGCGTCTCCGCTTCGCATCCAGCAATACACGCTGGAAGAACTGCCGATCAACTACAGCTTCAAATACGTCACGCGCTACGACCGCTGCACGACCTGCCACATGGGCATCGACCGTCCCGGTTTCAGCCGCGAGGCGCTGACCGAACTGACGGAGCCGCCGACTCCGGAGATGCACCAGAAGCTGATCGATGCCAAGGCGAGCATCCAACTGCGCCAGCGGATCCGCAAGACGAAGAACGGTCTGGACCCCAACGACCTGAGTCTGGCCGCCATGGACCTCACCCGGGCGCAGATCATGGAGTATGCCGCCCACCCGCGGCTCGACCTGTTCGTCGACGGCAACAGCCCGCACCCCGGCCAGCAGTTCGGCTGCACCATCTGCCACGGAGGTCAGGGCAGCGCGACGGACTTCTTCAACGCCTCGCACATGCCGAACAACTCGGCCCAGATGGCCATCTGGAAGCAGTCGCCGAGCAAGGCGAACGACTTCGCCGGCCACGACTGGAAGTCGAACCATTACTGGGACTACCCGATGTTGCCCAATCGCTTCATCGAGTCGTCCTGCGTCAAGTGCCATCACCAGGTCACCGACCTGATTCGCGAAGGCAACCGGAACGAGGCGCCCAAGCTGCTCAAGGGCTATAACCTGGTACGCGAGAACGGCTGCTTCGGCTGCCATGAGATCGCCGGCACGAAGAACGGCCGTGCGATCGGTCCGGACATGCGCCTGGAGCCGACGCCGCCGCTGGACGCGTATACTCCGGCCGAGCGCGTCAAGCTGCTGGCCGATTCGCAGAACCCGCCGGGCACGATGCGCAAGGTCGGCCCCAGTCTGCGCCGGCTGAGCGAGAAGACCAATCCGGAATGGCTGCGGCTCTGGATCAAGTCGCCGCGCACATTCCGGCCCTCGACCAAGATGCCGCACTTCTACCTGGTCAGCAACAACCTGCCCGACGTGCTGCCCCAGGACCAGAAGGACTTCCCGGACGCCGAGATCCACTCGATCGCTCACTATCTCCTCAAGGAGAGCAAGAGCTACCTGGCGGGTTCCGACAAGTTCCGCGAGGCAAACAGCGAACGCCTCAAGCAACTGGAAGCCAAGGAGCTGCGCAGCGAAAAGGAAAACCGCGAGATCGACGAGATCAAGCGCCGCCTGGAGCTCTTCAAGGTGCCGGTGCCCTTGGTCCAGAAGGACAAGGACGGCAAGGAGACGCTGCACATCGTCGATTCGGAAGGAAACGTCTTCGACAAGCTGCCTGGTGCAGCCAAGGACAAGGAAGCCCAGCTGCGGAACGGCCGGCTGATCTTCTCCGAGAAGGGTTGCCTGGCCTGCCACAGCAACTCGCACACCGAGACGGCCGGGAATGGCGTGCCTGCCATCAAGAGCGACGCCCATTTCGGTCCTGCTCTGAATCGGATCGCCGCCAAGCTCGGCACGGGCGGCACGCCCGAGCAGCGCAAGGAAACGGGCCGCATCTGGCTGGTGCAGTGGATCATCAACCCCAACATCTCGCACCCGCGTACGTTCATGCCCGTCACTCACCTGACGCTCGATCAGGCCAACGACGTGGCGGTGTGGCTGCTGAACCAGAACCCCGACTGGCCCAACGAGGAAAGCAAGAAGCTCGACACCGACATGCTCAAGGAGCCCAAGACCGAGACGCTCAAGAAGCTGGCCCGCGTTTTCCTCGAGCGCTCCTACTCGCCGCGCGAGACGGAGGCCTTGCTGGACAAGGGCTTCACCAGGACCAGCGTCGACGCGATGCGGTTCGACCAGGACGAACGCGAGCTGGCCGAACCGCTGACGCCGGACAAGCTGAAGACCTACATCGGCAAGAAGGCCGTCAATCAGCTTGGCTGCTTCGGCTGTCATGACGTGCCGGGCTTCGAGTACGCCAAGCCGATCGGCACGCCGCTCAACGACTGGGGCAAGAAGGACGCCGAGCGCCTGGCATTCGAGGACGTGGTCGCCTCCGTGAAGAAGAACCACTTCCTGACGCACGGCACCGCCGATGCCGAAGGCAAGCCCTACGGCGTCCGCGATGGCCGCACGCCCTACGAGAAGTTCTTCTTCGACTCGCTGGAGCACCATCAGCGCGAGGGCTTCCTCCACCAGAAGCTGTCCGATCCGCGCAGCTTCGACTTCGACCGCATTCGCGTGTGGGACGATCGGCTGCGCATGCCGCAGTTCCGCTTCGCCCGTACGGAACGCCGTCCGAACGAAAGTCCTGAAAGTTTCGAGGCGCGAAGGCTCAAGGAAGAGTCGGAAGCGCGTGAAGCCGTGATGACGTTCATCCTCGGCCTGGTGGCGGAGCCCATTCCCGCCCGCTACGTCCATCAGCCGCCACCGGACCGCATGGCGGAGGTCAAGGGCCGGCAAGTGCTGGACAAGTTCAATTGCAACAGCTGCCATCTGGTGCGCAGCGGCGTCTACGACTTCAAGCTGTCGCCGGAGAACTTGCAACTGCTCAACAGCGCTTACCTGCGCGATGGCCGCAGCCCGACCGACATCGTCTTCAAGGACCACAACGCCTGGGTGGGCACGAACGCGCTCGGCGGACCGCGGGTTGCGCTGCGGGGCGTCGGCGCGACGCTCGTGCCGGTGGACAAGGAGCGCCGCAAGGACCTACAGGACAATCCGGAATATCCCATCAAGCTGCCCAAGGACGTGAAGCAGCTCATCGAAGTCCGGCTGACCGAAGCGGTGCGCTTCGCGCACAAGGAAGGCGGCAAGGAAGAGATCCGCAACATCCCGTCGTACTCGACGGTCCAGCTGTCCGCCAGGGACCTGGTTTATCCGCCGTTGAATCAGCTCAATTCGCCCCACCACGGTCCGTTCGGTGGTGCCTTTGCGGACCTGCTGGTCGGCTTCCTGATGAAGCTCGATCCGACCAAGTACCCGAAGGACCAGGCCAATCCCAATGACAGCGAGAAGGCGCGGCCCGCGGCGCCGCCCGTCCTGCTGCGCGAGGGCGAAAAGACGCAGCCCGACTGGCTGTTCCGCTTCCTGCGCAACCCGTCCGAGATCCGTCCGCAGATGAAAGCCGACGGCACCGGCCTCCTCGTCTTGCGCATGCCCAAGTTCAACATGAGCGACGACGATGCGATGGCCCTGGTCAATTACTTCGCCGCCGCGGACCGCATCAGCAACCCGGCGATGGGCCTGAACTATCCGTACTTCAACGTCCCCGAGCGCGATCCCAGCTACTTGCTGGTTCGTAACGAGAAGTACGTCGAACGATTGCGTGCCAACAAGGACAAGGCGTTCGACCAGCGTCTCAACGGCATGCGGCAATTCTGGGGGGGCTACGTCAAGGACCAGACCGTCGAGCTGGAATCGAAGATCAAGAACACGGAAGCGCTGGTCAAGGAGCTCCAAGACAAGGAAAAAGAGGCGAAGGACGACCTCAAGAAGCAGCTAACGTCGGTGCGCGAAGATGCCGAGAAACGCCTGGCGACGCTCAACGCCGATCTGAAAGCGCTCCAGGCCGGAGCGCAGGACAACTTCGCCGGCTTCGAGAAAAAGTGGGTGAAGGAACAGGCCTATGCGATCGATGCATTCCGCATGGTGACGAACAAAGACTTGTGCATCGGCTGCCATCAGGTCGGCACCATTCCGCCGGCCAACAACCAGGGCCCGCCGCTGGAGCTGGCCTGGCAGCGGCTGCGGCCCGAGTGGACGGAGCGCTGGCTGGCCAACCCGCAGCGATTCCTGCCTTATAAATCGTTGATGCCCGACAACTTCCAGCACGGTAAGCTGAACTATCAGAACGATTTCGTCGGCACGTCCGAAGAACAGGTGACGGCAGCCCGCGATTTCTTGATGTTCTACCCGACGGTGATCGACCTGCCGGCCATCCGGAACCGGCCGCTCGTCGTCCCCGGAAGCACAGGAGCGAAGTGATGCGTTATTTCTCGATGGCGGCGGTGCTGGGCACGCTGGCGGCACTGGGTCTGGCCCTGACCGAACGTACGGTCGCGGCCGATGACGACAAGGACTGGGGCACGATCAAGGGCAAGCTCGTCTGGGCCGGTGATGAAGCCACCGCCAAGCCCAAGGAGCTGACCATCGACAAGGACCAGATGCACTGCCTGGAAAAAGGCAAGCTCTTCAACGAGGAGTGGGTGGTGGGCAAGGACAAGGGCGTCAAGTGGGTGTTCGTCTGGCTGTCGCCGGAGCCGGGCAGCGACAAGAAGCTGCCGATCCACGGATCCTTGAAGGACATCAAGGAAAAGAAGGTCGAAATCGACCAGCCCTGCTGCCAGTTCATCCCGCATTGCCTGGCGATGCGCGAAGGCCAGACGCTGATCGCCAAGAACAGCTCGCCGATCGGCCATAACGTCAATTACACCGGCCATCCGCTGCGCAACCCCGGCAAGAACGTGGCCGTGGGACCCAAGGGCGCGATCGAGATCGAGAACCTGAAGGCCGACGAGAAGTTCCCCGTCACCGTGGCCTGCAACATCCATGGTTGGATGAAGGCCTACGTCCGCGTCTTCGATCACCCGTACTTCGCGGTGACGGACGGCGAAGGCAACTTCGAGATCAAGAACGCCCCGGCAGGCGAGTGGCGTCTGAAAGTCTGGCACGAAACCGGCTGGCGCGGCGGCGCCTCGGGCCGGGACGGCGACAAGATCACCGTCAAGGGCGGCACGACGACCGACCTCGGCAAGCTCGATATCAAACCGCCACAGTAAATGAATTCGAGCCCGCGGCGCAAACAAGGCAAATCCTTGCTTGCGCCTTTTGAAGTTGCGCAATTGTTTGATCCGCTTGTTGAATTTCACGGCGTATTTCTTTACCCCGAAGGGGTTGCGTGACATAGCCCAGGGTTGCCGTACTCGGCTACCCTGGGACCGACACGCCCCCAC
>JAIEMG010000368.1 GCA_019752375.1 Gemmataceae bacterium
CGAGGGGCGACACTTGAAAAGACTACAAAAGTGACCCCTTGCCTGGACACCATAGAATTCGTGTAGAACTTTAAGGCGTCAGCGACCGGAGTCCTTCAAGAGCTTGAGGAATGTTGGCGAGCCGGGAGCGTCAGCGACCGGAGTTCTTCCAGCATGTGAAGAACTCCGGCCGCTGACGCTCCCGGCTCGCCAGAGAAGGAGTTCTTCAAGTAATCAGAATCTTGAAGAACTCCGGTCGCTGACGCTCCCGGCTCGCCAGAGAAGTTCAGGATGAAGAGGAACTCCGATCACTCACGTTCCCGGCTCGCTCTTTCGACGCTGCCAGAACAACACGCCGGCCAAGGCAACTCCCAGCGCACCGCCAACGATCAGCCAGTCCCATCGAGGGCCCGGCGCCTCGGTGCTCTCCGGCACTGGCGCGTTTTGCGGCTCCACCGTCATTCGCGTCAAGTCGCCCGGAGCGCCGCTGAGCGTCCAGGCAGCCCAGAGCGACGGGTGGGCCGATGCTTCGCTTGCCGATACCACGTCGACTCCGCGAGTCATCGTCGCATCCGCGCTCCGTCGCAGCAGGCTGATCTGCGCCTGCCGGAGCGCTTCGGCAGGTCCCATATGGCGTCTGAGCAAGTTCTCGTAAAAGCGCGTCATCAGTTGCTGTGTGGCGTCGTCGCTCACTTTCCAGAGGCTGGCGACGGTCGTCCGCGCGCCGGCCAGCGCGAAGGCACGCTGCAAGCCGAACACGCCCTCTCCGCCGGCCAGCTCGCCCAGGCCGGTTTCGCATGCGGACAGCACGACCAGCTCTGCTGCCGATAGGTCCAGCTCGGCGACTTCCTCGGCCGTCAGGATGCCGTCGTCGCCCTGGGGTGTGCCGTCGTCATTCAACTTCGCGGGCCGATTGGCGCCCGCGAGCACCACGCCGGACAAGATCAATGGATTGCGGCCGGTGACCGTGGTGCTCCCAAACGCGAGCTGTTCACCACGAACATCGTGGTCGAACGACGAACGGAAGCGACTGTCCGCAAAGAAGCCGTGCGTCGCCAGGTGGATGTAACGGGCGCCGGGGAGCTGATCGCGCACGCGTGCCTTGCAGGCCTCCGTGCCGCGGAGCACGGTCATGTGCTCCGGTTGCGGCCAAAGCTGCGTGATCGCATGCGTCTCGTGCTCGGTGCCGGCCAGAAATCCCCACGTCGGACGCGACTCCGCCGCGAGCGCGGGGCCGCGCATATGTGCCACTGAGCCAGTCGGAACGCTGGCTTGCGCGGCGTTGTAGTTCACGCCACCGACCATCAAGAAGCGGTTGCCCGTCGGTGGACGCCGCTGCAGGGCCTCGAGCAACTGCTGGCCGTGGCTGGCCGTGGCCAGCGTGTAATCCTCCAGCAGAAACGAGCCGGGGCGCTTGCCCGGCAAGGCGGACCACGGCACCGAAGTCAGCGCCGCGTCCGGCACCAGCAGCACGGCGGTCGCGTCGCCGAGAGAATCCTCGACCGGTGCCCACACCAGTCGCCGCAACGTCGTTTCAGGAGCTTCACCGTTGCCGGAAGGCTGACGCTCGACAATCGCCTTGCGCCAGTCGCGCGCGGCCTTCTCAATCGGTGCGGCCGGACCGAGGTGGACCCAATGCACCGATGGTGCGTCGCCGCCGCGCAGGATGAATGCTTCGTAGTGCGGCGCGAACGTCATCGCCCCGTCCTGGCCGCGCTCCGTGACGGTGACGCGAACCATGTCGAGCACGGCTGCTTCGCGCGGCAAGCGCGCCAGCAGGTCCGTGTAGTCAGCCCGTTGCGTTGCCTGGTCCTTGCGGAAATCGGCGCTGCCTGCGGCAAGCTGGCGTTCCAGTTCTTCCTTTTCCGTTGCGAGCAGGCGCAGGCGAGCGCTCCGCGCGGCCCTCTGCTCGACAGGCACGGCCGATAACGTCAGCTGTGCAAGTTGGGCGCGCTTGCTTCGCAATTGTGCGGACAGTTCCTGCGCCTTTGGATCGGTATTTCCCGGACGCCTCCGGCTCGCGATGGCACGGCTGGCCAGGGCGCGCGTGTCCCAGACGACTTTGTACGCCTCGGCCGGCGACACACCCGGCAGCCGGCGTAAAGCGGACAGGAGCGGATCACGTCCCGATTCCGTGGTACGCACGTAGGCCAGTGCCTCGGCTTCGGTCAGGGTGCCCAGCAGGTCGTGGGCTAGCGCCAGGCGACGCATCAGCACTTCTTCCAGGTCCTTGCGGGCAATCGCGTCCTGTCCCATGCGGAGCCGGTGGCAGCCCAGGTTGTACAACGCCTGAGCGGTGTCGGGATGACCGTCGCCCAGCGCTTGGCGGTAGATGGCCAGCGCCTTGTCGAAGTGGGTCAGGGCAGCTTCGTTTTGTCCCTGCCGACGCAGCAGACCACCCAGGTTGCCATGCGTGACGGCGACGGAACGATGCCGACCGCCCAGGATCCGCCGGCGAATCGTGAGCACATCCTCAAAGTACTCGCGGGCCTTGTCGAACCGGCCTTCGTCGGAGCAAACGCCCGCCAGGCATTCGAAACTGTTCGCCGTATCGAGGTGGTTCCTGCCCAGCACCGCGAGCCGGATGTCTCGCGCATCCTCAAACTGTTTGCGTGCCTCCGTGGGATTGTCTTCGGCAAGATAAATCAGACCCAGGTTGGTAAAGGCCGTGGCCGTATCAGCGTGGTTCTTGCCGTTGATTTCCCAGCGGATGTCCAGGGCCTTTTCGAGGTACTCGCGTGCTTGCGCGTAATCGCCCTGGTCCCGCAGCAGCAGGCCGAGCGAGTTATACGATTCGGCGATCGGCTCGGAGAATTCCTTGTTGACCAGTCGGCGCATGGCCAGGGCCCGCTCGAAGCAGGCCCGGGCGCCGGGGTAGTCGCCGCGCGACTTGCGGAGCATGCCCAGGTTATTGAGTGCGGCCGGGATGGCGGGATCGTACTTGTCGAACAGTTTCTCGGAGATGGCCAGCGCCTGTTCGAAGTAAGGAATGGCCGCCGCATAATCTCCCTGATTATTCAACAACGCGCCGAGGTGCCGATACGAACGAATGACCTCGATGTGATTTTTCCCGTAAGCCCGCGTGCGAATGTCCAACGCCCGCTCCAGCAGCGGCTTGGCCGCGGCGTATTCGCCCTGGTGGTGCAGCAGTGATCCGATGTTGCTCAGGGCCGTTGCCGTTTCTGGATGATCAAGGCCCAGGGACTTCTCGCGCAACGCCAGCGCTTCGTCCATGTACCTTCGGGCGTTGGTATAGTCGCCCTTGGCCTGGTAGGAGCCGCCCAGGTTGGTCAGGGCGCTGCTGGTTTCGGGAAAGTCGCCGCCGAGCAACTGCCGGCGCAGGGCCAGGACCTCGGTGGACAGGCGAATCGCTTTGTCCGGCTCGCCGCGGTCGATCGCTTCCACCACATCCCGGCTCTGCTTGCCGGCGTCCTTGAGACGTTGACGGTCCGCTGCACCGAGCTGGGCCTTGCGTTCGACACGGCGCAGGTCCCAGCGAGCGTCGACAACTTTGTAATGATCGGGGCCGTGGACCGTGCGACGAACGTCAATCAACTCCTTCAAGGCGTGGGCAGCCTTGTCGAAGTCCTCATTCTCCTCGCAGCGCTCGGCTAGATGCTCCAGCGTGTTCACCCGCGTGCCGTGCGTGCGCCCGTAGACTTCGGTGCGCACGGCCAGAGCATGTTCCAGTACCGCGATCGCCTGGGGAAGCTGCTCGCGACCGGCAAGCTTGATCGATTCCAGGGTGGCGTCGCCCAGCTCGTCGATCTTGCGCTGCTGTTCGGGAGACAGCGGCGGGTCGGCCGCCCGCAGGGCCACGGCGAGGGCAAGTATCGAGATGCCGACGAGCAAGTTGCGAATCGGGGCGTTCATGGCAGTGTCTCGCGACAAAACCCAGGCCCACCGTGGATGGCAGGCCCGGGTCGGGAACGAATGAGAGCCCATGTCCTAGCGACGCACTCGGGTTTCGCGGGCCACTTCGAGCATGATTCCCTGTGTATTGCCCAGGACCTTGATCTCGACCTGGCCGTTGACCTGGCGCACCGTGCAAAGGTCGATGAAGACCACCAGCGGGCCGACCACCTTCTTCTCGCGCTCGGCGTTGATCGGCTTGAACGAGAAGGAGACTTCGCCATCCTTCTGGGGAAGGTTGTCCAGGTAGTGGAAGAGGCAGCTGGTCGAGCCGCCCGCGGAGTAGCACAAGCGCACCGCGGTGTTGGCGGGCAAGCTGTTAAGGAGCTTGAGGGAAACTTTGCCGGTCAGGGGCTTGGTGCCGTCGATGCCGCGGGCGTTGTCGATGCTGGGCTTGGCAATCTGGACAAGCGAGGGCGCGACGCGCTGGTCGCGGTTGACGGAAAGCGTGCTGTAGCTATTGCCACGCGGCGAGATTTCCAGCTCGCGGGCCTGGGTGTCCGTCAGCTCGAAGACGTAGAACTGGCCTGAAAAGGAGTACAGCAGGTACGGCTTCTTCGAGCGCGTCAGCTCATTACCGAATCCGACGCAGTAGTTGCGATTGTCCCTCACGTCGTTGTCGATCTCATTGCGCATCGTGTTGACGACGCCGGAATTCGGTCCCCAGGCGTTGTTCGCCTTCATCCACTCCACCATCTGGTTGCGGGCCGCATCAGTGGCGGGTTCGGCTCCCATGCCAGAGGAAAGGACCAGTCCCAGGGCAACCGTCGTCAGCGGAAAAGTAAATCGCATGGCAGGTTCTCCTTTTCAGGTGAGTTCGACGCCGGGAAAGCGTCGGCGTTGGACGTTCCACAAGGAGAAACGTGGAATGCGTCCGGGCCGGACATAAAAATCGACCAATCTTATTCACTCGAAACGCGGATTGTGACAGCGATCGTTGCCTCCGGCGGGACACGGAGCGACCTGAACGGTTCAGCCGATTTTGACGCGCCAACTGCTGTTGCTTGTGCTCATCCTCTTCGACTATTCTCCCCACCCACGGAACGGAGCGCTTGGCCCTCCCACACATCTCGGGCCAGGCGAGCGACCCCATCTCACGAGGAGACCAAGCATGTCTCTGCGCGCCTCCCACCTTCCCACCTTGATCCTTGTCGGCCTGGCTTGCCTGCCTTTACGCGGCCAGGAGAAATCGACGCCGACGTCCAGCCCCGAGGAGATCAAGCAGCTGGTCAAGGACCTGGGCGACTTCCATTTCGAAACCCGGCAAAAGGCGTCTGAACGCCTGGACGCCATCGGTTTGCCCGCCCTCCCGGCACTGCAGGAAGCGACGAAGAGCCGCGATCCGGAAGTCTGCCAGCGTGCCTGGCGCCTGATCGACGACTGGGGCGCCAAGGGCATGGTCCCGGCCCTGCTCTTCAAACTCAGTGACGACAACATGCCGGTCCGCGCGGCCGCGGCCGATTCGCTCGGCAAGCTCGGCGCCGCCGCCCGCACCGCGATCCCGGCGCTGAATGATGCCATGAAGGATCGCTCCGAAGTCGTGCGCTGCTGCGCCCGCGAGGCGATCAAGGTCATCGAATCGACCCCCGAACTGAAGCTGGAAGTCGTCGACCTGGATGGTCCGGTGACCGTGGGCAACGAAGCACGTTACCGCATCAAGATTGCCAACACCGGCACCGCGTCGGCCACCACGGTGCGCATCTTGGTGCAGGTGCCCGAGGAGCTTTCGGTCCATCGTGTCGAAGGACCGAACTTCCGTCGCGCGGAGCAGCGCATTGTGTCCATCCCTCAGACGATGGACCCCAATACCACGCTGGAATGGGAGATTCACACCCGCGCGCAGAAGAAGGCCAACGTACCGTTGACCGTGGAGCTGTTGGCCGACCAGTTGCCGACGCCCTTGCGTGAGACGAAGACGACAACCATCGACGCGCCTGCCGGTGACACCGAGTAAGCAGCCATCCAGAAACGACTCCCAAGATTCCCGTCAAGAAAATGAACCACGCATTACGCGGATAACACGGATAAACCCCGCAATGCAGCGCTCAGGTGCGGAATGATTGCCCTTCCCATCCGTGTTATTCGTGTAATCCGTGGTTAACTTTCACTTCGTAATGTTGCACCCGGTAGGTCGCCCGCGGGGCCGATGTTCCAAAGAAATCATGACGATAAAGGAGGGCCTTTCATGTGTCGCACAATCGTTCAGGGGCTGCTGCTAGGCCTGTTTGTGTTGCTCGGAACCTCGGCAACGGCCCAGGACAAGGGAGCACCGCCGAAGGGCGCGCCGACCCCGACGCCGCCGGTGTCCGCGGCGCCGCCGGCCAATGCCATCGCCGCCACCGTCAATGGCCAGCACGTCATGGAGCTGGCCGTCTATCGAGCCCTGCGTGCGGTGCCCGATGCCAAGAAAGGGGAAGCCCGTCCCGAAATCCTCGGCTTCCTGATCGACAACGTGCTGATCGACCAGCACCTGCGTGCCCTGAACATTCCCGTCGACACCAAGGACGTGGATGCGCGCGTGGACGAGATGCGCACGCAGCTCAAGCGGCAGAACCTGGATTTCGACAAGGTGCTGAAGGACATGATGCTGACCGCGGACGAGCTGCGCACCCACATCACCGCGGAGTTGCGCTGGGAGAAGTACATCGCGACCCAGGCGACCGAGCCGATCCTGCGCGACGTCTATGCCAAGAACCCCGACATGTTTGACGGCAGCATGGTCCACGCACGCCACATCCTGCTGACCGCGCCCGCCAACGATGCCAAGGCCAACGAGAACGCCAAGGCCCAGTTGCTGGCCATTCGCAAACAGGTCGAAGACGAGGTCGCCAAGGGGATGGCGAAGGTGCCGCCCACCGCTGATCCCGCCGCACGCGACAAGGAGAAGGCCAAGATCACCGAAGACACGTTTGCCGCGATTGCCAAGGGACGCTCCGCCTGTCCGTCCAAGGACCAGGGCGGCGACATTGGCATGTTCCAGCGCACCGGCCACATGGTCGAACCGTTCGCCCGGGCCGCGTTTGCGTTGAAGCCCTATGAGATGAGCGGCGTGGTGACGACGCAGTTCGGTCATCACCTGATTCTGACGACCGAGCGCCGACCCGGCGCCGAGAAGAAGTTCGAGGAGGTCAAGGACGACGTGAAGGACGTGTACGCCGGCCGCCTGCGCGAGAGCCTGATCGCGCAACAGCGGCAGTCGGCCAAGATCCAGATGACGGGGAACTGAAAAGACGAAAAAATGATTCGCCACAACGGCACAAAGCACGCCGCTGAAGACCAGCGCGAACTCGACTTGCCCTGCCGGCCCGGTTGTCGTATGGCGGCCTCGTTCCATTCGTCGCCGGAGGTCCGTGCATGGGGTTATTGGGTTCGATTACGCTCGGCTCCCTCAGCTTGCCGCTCATGGTGTTTGTGGCCGAGATGTGCGTGGTGACGCTCAGCACGCTGCGCATCATCTTCATCGCCCGGGGCCGCCGGCTGCTGGCGCCGCTCCTGGGCTTCTTCGAGATCACCATCTGGCTGTTCGCCATTGGTCAGATCATGAAGAACCTGGGCGACGTGGGTTGCTTCATGGGCTTTGCAGCGGGATTCACGAGCGGCAGTTACCTGGGCATCCTGATCGAGAAGCGGCTGGCGCTCGGCACGCTGGTGGTGCGCATCATCACGACGCACGATGCGGCGGAACTGATCGTGGGCCTCAAGGAAGCCGGTTTCGGCGTGACGCGGATGCACGGCGAGGGCACCACCGGGCCGGTCCAGGTCGTCTTCTCGGTGATTCAGCGGCGGGAACTGTCCGCGGCGGTGGGCGTCATCAAACGGTTCGATCCGCACGCCTTCTACTCGGTCGAAGACGTGCAGATGGCCGCGGCCGGCGTGTTTCCCTTGTCTCGGCGGCGGGTCAGCGGCGCTCCATCAACGGTCCGTCCCGCTGCCTGAGGCGCCGGGGAAGCGGAACGGCATCTCCAGGGACAGATGCAGCCGTTCGACGGCAGTCTTGCGCGGCATTGGCGGGCAGGCAAGCGCCAGTGCAGTGGTTGCCCAACCGCTGGCGGCACTGGAAATAAACTGGTGCTTGCCGTGCGGAAATCCGCTCTCGTAGTAGACCTGGAACGGCCGGCTGCGCGTGCGGACCAACCAGGAGCCATCTTCTTCCTGCGCGCGCAACAGGAACCTTACGCCGTTGCGATAGATCGGATCCTCGGTCGCCAGACCGCCGGCCTGGTGCAATGCGACCAGCGCGGAGCCGGTAGCGTAGGCATCGCTTTCCATCGCATCGGTCTGGCTCCAGCCCCCATCCTTGCGCTGGGACTGGAGCAACTCCTTCGCGGCCGTCCGCACCACCTTATTCTCGCTGCCGGCGGCCTTGAGCGCCCACAGCCGAAAGACGCGATCTTCCGTGTCCTTCGCCGCGGTCTTTTCAAGCCACCCGCGCACCTTCAAGATCCGTTCGGCAATGCGTTCCTTCTGCTCCACGGTTCCGAAGGCCTGGAGCGCACGGATTGCCAGGTAATTGGCGGTGAACGAGCTGGACTCCGATGGCGGTCGATTGGCCGTGACCCGCCAGTGATCGAGGTCCTTCTGATAGAGCAGCAGGTACTCCGCCACGGCCGCGGTCGTCGCGTCGCCCTTCCAGCCGCCGAGCTCCAGCGTCAGCAGAGCATAGGCCGCCGTGTCCACTTGCCCGCCCTGGCCTCGACCTTTCAGGTAATTCGCACGGTTGGTGTCGAGGAACTTCGCGATGAAGCGCGATTGCTTGTCGAGATCGATGTCATCGGCATCGAAGCCGCGGCCCTGTGCCGTCGTCACCGCCAGAATCGGCAGGGCCTGGTTGTGGCAGGCGAAGCATGTCCGCTGGCCGATGTGTCCCGTGGCGCCTTTCTGAAGCAACGGCAATGCCTTGGCGGCCGCGGAACGAACCTCATCGACGGAGGGCGAGATTTCGGCGCCGCCCAACGGTGGGACGAAGGTGGGAATGGCCAGAAAGGCAACGAGGAGATAGCGGTTCGCGGCCATCAGCGATCCCTCCGAAGAAGTTCCTGCGCATCAGTATATCGGGTGCGCGCTGGCACGAGCCATCAAGAAGTACCCTAATGGGGTTGCACGTCGCTGGCCGTAGGACACGCGGAGAAAAGGATGAAACAATCGCCGACAGCGGTGAGGACCCAAGATAGAATTGGTGTCGCCAGGCTGCTCGCTCATCACAGTGTGTCTGAACTCAGGGCGGCGGAGAGTACGCTGCGCTGGGGAGATGGCGATGGCGCAAGTAGAGATCCAGACCTTCTACGTGGAGATGCTGGCCCCGTGCCCGCGAAGTGTTCCTTCACCGCGCGATGGGCTTGCGGTTGTCCGCGCCGTGAGGCCGACCGTCGCCTTTTATCGCTTCTTCTACGATGTCGTCGGCGAGCACTGGAACTGGAGCAGCCGCAAGAAGATGGCCGATGCGGAGATCGCTGCCATCATCCATGACCCGAAGGTCGAGATGCACGTCCTCTACGTCGAGGGCGTTCCGGCCGGCTTTGCCGAACTGGACCGACGCACGGAAGGCGAGATCGAACTGGTTCAGTTCGGGCTTCTGCCGGACTTCATCGGCCAGGGGCTAGGCAAGTATTTCCTCCAGTGGACCATCGACAAAGCCTGGAGCTACCAGCCGAACCGGCTGTGGCTGCACACCTGCACCCTGGACCACCCCGCGGCATTGCCGAGTTACCTCAAGGCGGGCTTTGTCCTCTACATGCAAGAGACTTCACAGCGGGACATTTGACCCCTCGCGGTCCCGGCCTTGTTGTTCAATCTCTCCATTTCTCCCAACCTCTTGACCGGAGCGAGGCCGTGGCCAGCGTTCGCTCTTGACCGCGCGCGGCGGCACGCTATCGTGTCCGCCTCATCATCATGGAGGACGCTGCGCGGTGACAGCGACTCGGCTGGCCCTGTTTGCCGTCTTGCTCGGTACAATGCTCGGCTGTGCGACCGTGAAGGTCATTCCAGCCGACGAACCGGGGTTGCTCGATTCATTCCAGGCCAGCGTCGCGCACGATGATCTGTCCCCGCGCACCCGGCAGACCCTGCGCCGCTGGGACCTCGAACCGCTCTATCGGAGCAATCCCAGCGAGGCCTATGCCCGCATGCAGGCTGCGGCGGTGCAGAGCGCCGATCCCGAGATCGTCTTCGCGCTTGCCGAGGTCAGTTATCTCTTTGGTAAGCAGATCGAGCAGCACTCCTGCCTCGACGCGTGCGGCTACTACTACCTGTGCGCCGGCTACAGCTATCATTATCTCTTCGACGATCGGCCGCAGCCGCCGAGTCCCTATGACCCGCGCTTCCGCCTGGCATGCGACCTGTACAACACCGGCCTGAGCAAGTGCATCCATGCGGCTCAACGTGCGGGCCGGCTCGATCCGCGCCAGGTGCTCCACCTGCCGACAACGGACAGCAAGGGCTTCACGCTGTCGGTACAGCATCACGGCTTCGCGTGGAAACCGGAAGAATTTGGACCACTCCTGCTCTGCAGCGATTACGAAGTGATCGGTCTGGCCAATCAATACCGCAGCTACGGCCTGGGCGTACCCCTGATCGGCACGCGCGTGGCGCGCAACAAGACCGCTGGCCCCGCCGTCTATCCGCGCGAAGTGAGCTTCCCCGTCACGGCGTTCTTTCGCTTCGAGGGCAGCCTGGCCGACCTATCGCAGCGACGCGCCGGCCGACTGGAATTGCACAACCCGCTCACGGTCCAGAGCGTGACTGTCCACGGCAACCCCATTCCGCTCGAAACCGACCTGACAACGCCACTCGCATACTTCCTGTCGCGCACCGACCTGGAAGGCATCGAATACGCCGGTTTCCTCCGTCCCGACAAGGTGGAGCACCGCAGCGGCATCTACATGTTCGAGCCGTACCAGCCTGGCAAGATCCCCGTCGTCATGGTCCACGGCCTGCTAGCGTCGCCGTTGACGTGGTCGGTGATGTTCAACGATCTGCGGGCCGATCCGGTGCTGCGCGAGCGCTACCAGTTCTGGTTCTACCTTTATCCGACTGGCAATCCGTACCTGGAAGCCGCGGCCGACCTGCGTGAGGACCTGAACCAGGTGCGCGCGACCTGCGATCCCGCCGGGACCGACCCGGCACTCGACCACATGGTCTTCGTCAGCCACAGCATGGGCGGCCTGGTGTCGAAGCTCTTGACGGTGAATAGCGGTGACGCCTTCTGGCACCTGGTGAGCAACGAGCCGCTCAACGACTTGAAGGCCAAGCCGGCTGTGCGTACCGATCTGCAACGCCTCTTCTTCTTCGATCGCCAGCCAGGTGTCGAGCGCGTCGTCTTCCTCGGCACCCCGCACCGGGGCTCGAAGCTGAGTCCGTCGGTTCCCGGTCGGCTGGCAGCCCATCTGGTCGAGTTGCCAAAGACACTGCGGAACGCAGCCCAAGACCTGATGGACGAAAACCCGCAAGCGGCCATGCGCGGCCTGTCGAACAGCGTCGATCTGCTGGCGCCGGCGTCGCCGGCGCTGGAGGTGCTCGCAGCGCGTCCACGGCTGCCCGAAGTGCATTATCATTCGATCATCGGTCAGGCCCCGTGCGACAGCACGCTGCGCGAAATCGGCTTCTTGCTGGGCCAGGACGAGCGCTACAGCGACGGCGTGGTGCCCTACGCCAGCGCGCACCTGGACGGCGTTGATTCCGAGATCGTAGTGGATGCGGACCACAATCAAATTCATCGCCACCCGCTGGCCGTGTTGGAAGTGCGTCGCATTCTGCTGGAGCATCTGCGCCAAGTCCAGACCACGAACCCCGTGGCGTTGCAGGAGTGAACTTGGTCGGGCGCCGAAGCCACGTATACAATTCTCGATAAGTTTGTTCTCGTGACCGGGCAGCACCCGGTCACGAGAACGTGTGCTTGATTGCCTTGCTGCGAACCGAGTTCGCCATGACCCCTGCGATCCGCGTTGCCGAGGCTGCCAAGGTCGCTTTTCAAATCCATCGTTACAAGCACGATCCCGCGGCCGATTCCTTCGGCCTGGAAGCGGCGGAGAAGCTCGCGCTGTCGCCGGAACGGGTCTTCAAGACACTGGTCGCCCAGGTGGATGGCAAGTCCCTGGTTGTTCCCATCATTCCCGTCGCGGCCCGCCTGGACCTCAAGCGCCTGGCATCCGTGATGGCTGGCAAAAAGGCCGACATGGCGGATCCCGCCGCGGCGGAGCGCGCCACTGGTTACGTCCTCGGCGGCATCAGTCCGCTCGGCGGTCGCAAGCGGCTACCGACGCTGCTGCACGAAAGCACCCTGGCGTTCGCGACCATTTTCGTCAGTGCCGGGCAACGGGGATTGGAGATTGAACTATCGCCCCAGGATCTCGCTCGGCTCACCCATGCGACAATTGCAGATATCATCGTCGCGAGATGACTCTGTTTATCGTTCCGCCCTCGGGCGGAACGACAAACCAATCGTTGACGAGACGGTGCCATGAACGAATCCGCATTCACCTTCTGTCCCCACGACGGTACGCGCCTGACGGAGCACATCGAAGAGGGCATACCGCGCCCGCGCTGTCCATCGTGCGGTTTCATCGACTACTGCAACCCGAAGCCATGCGTCGCCGTGTTGATCGAAGAGCACGGCCGAATCCTTGTTGGACGTCGCGCGAAGGAACCGGCCAAGGGGTTCTGGGACATCCTGGGCGGCTTCATCGACGCGGGCGAGACAGCGGAAAATGCGGTGCATCGCGAAGTTCTCGAAGAATGCGGGTTGCGTGTCACGATTGCACGCTATCTCGGCTCCTTTTCGGACACCTACGGACCGCGTGGCATACCGACGCTGAACCTCGGCTTCGTCGCGGTGTCTACCGGAGGCGAGGCCCGTGCCGACAGCGACGTGGCGGAACTGCGCTGGTTCGCCCCGGACGAGCTGCCGGAGACCTGGGCGTTTCCCCATCAGCAGGCAATGATCGAGGCATGGCGGCGTTTGGCGGGTGGAGCGGTGCGTCCCATCCACGATCTCACGACCGAGGAAGCATATCGGCTGGTGCGCGACCACTTCGGCCATCCGCTGCCGCCGCTGGACGCAATTGAAAACGAAGACTGGGGCCGCGATTACGTTCTTCAGCACTTCCAGCGGCACACCGCGGAGGAGTTGGCCAGCGCCGGGCTGATCTGGGAGGAGAACGAGACGCGATGATCTGTAGGGTCCGCCGTGCGGATCAGGTTTCCGGACACCGTGTGGCTGGTCTGGACAGCGGACTCTACCGTTTTTTCTCGCAGCGCGTGATATCCGTGCGGCTTTTCCGCCTGACGGTTGGGCACCGTGCCTGTGTCGGAAACCCAATGCCAGACTGATCGCATGACCACTGCCGCGCTCTGGTTGGATGAAGCCAGTTCCTTGCCGATCGCCTTCGCCCAGGTTCGCGAGGACGCGCTCCTTGACCTGGAAGTGCTGGCGAGCTTCGGCAGTGGCGCGCGAATGGTCATGGTCGCGTCGGGCGGCTGCACGGCCGCGGCCCTGGCAGCGCTGCGACCCATCGCTTCCCTGCACCTCGTCAATCCCAATCCCGCGCAGATGGCCCTGGCACGGCTCAAACTGCGGCTCGTACAGACTGCCGAACCGGCACGACGCCTGGCCCTGCTTGGACATGTGCGGATACCCGCCGACGAACGCCAGCGCCAGCTTGTCGAAGAACTGCAAGCGCTCGGCCTGCCGGAAGACTGCCTCGGCCCGCCGGCCCTGGTTGCCCGCCTGGGCCCAGACCATGCGGGACGCTACGAGCGGCTCTTTGTCCGATTGCGGGAATCTCTGGACGAAGCCGCGGCCAACGTCGAACAAGTGCTTCGGCTCACCGATCCGGTCGAACAAGCCCGTCACGCGGACCCGGCGAGCGACTTCGGCCGCGCCCTCGATGGTGCCTATGACGCGGTGCTGGCGCTGCCGAACCTGGTGCGACTCTTCGGCGAAGGAGCCACACGCAACCGCGTTGAACCGTTTGCACGGCACTTCGCGCGGCGGACACGCCAGGTCCTGGCGACGTTGCCCGCAGCGGGCAACCCGTATCTCTGGCAGATGCTCCGGGGCAGCTTTCCACCCGGCACCGTTTACCCGTGGTTCACTGCTCCCATCCCGTCAAGAATGCCCGAGGTCGCCTTCACCATCGCACCGATGGCCGACGCACTGCCAACGCTGGGCAACTCGTTCGATGTGGTCCACCTGTCGAACATCCTTGACTGGCTGAGCATCGACGAGGCGCGCCGCACGCTGGAGCTGGCCTGGAACGCGTTGCGGCCCGGCGGCGTGGTGCTGATTCGCCAGTTGAACTCATCGCTGGATATTCCCGCCCTGGGCGGTCCGTTCCAGTGGCAACCCGAAGTGGTAACGATGCATATGCACGATCGCAGCTTCTTCTATCGGCATTTCCACCTGGGGAAGAAGCGATGACGATCCATCCCATCCGCGAAGCGCCTTCGCCGCCGTTGCGTGACGCGCTGATGCGGTTCGAGCGCCAGTTTGTATATCCGCTCGGTCCGGGGCGTACGTTTCGTATCGAACACGGCTGCGACTATGCGCGCTTCTACCTCGCCATTGGCGAGGCGCAATGCTTCGTCTACGAAGAGGACGGGCAGGTGCTTGGCGTGATATCGGTCGCGGTCCGCCCGGTGCTGCGGCCCGACGGCGAAGCAATGCCCGTGGCCTACATCGGCGATGTGAAGGTGGCGCCGGGGCCGCGGCGCGGCGCCGTGCTGCTGCGCATGGTCCGAGAGGCTGAGCCGTGGTGCCGGGCGCGGGCCGTGGCGGCGTTCGGCGTCGTCATGGATGGCACGCCAGTCGTGCCCAGCGCTTACACCGGACGCCTGGGCATCCCCGCTTTCGTCGAGCTGGGCAAGACGATTGTCTTTCGCTTCCTATGCGCCGCGTCGGCGTCCATGGCGGATGCCTTTCAAAGCGACGAATCGGGCGCACGAACGTGCTACGCTTCTCTTGTTCAAGGACGTTTCGCCTGTCTGCCCGGTGTCCCGGCCGAGCGATCGGAGATTCCGCCGACCTGGCTGGTGCATCCACAAGGCGCATGCGGTTGCCTGGAAGACACGCGCCGGGCCAAGCGGCTCATCGCGGACGACGGCCAGGAAATGAGGAGCGCTCACCTGTCGGCGTTTGCCTATCGAGATGTGCGCGTGGGAGCGGAATTCCTGCGGGTCGCTATCGGTCGTGCGGCGGCGCTGGGATTTCCCGCGCTGTTCGTGGCCGTGCCGGCCGCGGAGGCGGAAGCGCTGCGAGGCGAGCTGCAGGAGCTCGAAGCGGTGCGGGCGCCAGCCACGGTCTTCGGGTTTCAGTTCGAGACGGGGCCCCTGTGGAACGTCAACACCTCGGAAATCTGACGATGAAACCAGCCAACCGAGCACCTCAGGTGACCGCCGCCGCCGATGCCCTGTTGAAACGCATCGGCATCTTGAAAAACCCGTACTTCCTGGCGCTCAAGGACGCGACCATGACGCGGGATGCCTTTCGCCGTTCGCAGGAGCAGTTCTTCTTTGCCGTCACGTTCTTTCCCCGGCCGATGGCAGCCCTGGTGGGGCGCATTCCCGATCCGAAGGCACGCCTGGACATCCTGCACAACCTGGTCGAAGAGCACGGCGAGTTTCAGGAGGACGCGTTCCATCACAACACGTTTCAGCGTTTCCTCCAGACGCTCGGCGTGCCCCCGGGCACAGTGAACGACGTGCCGATGATTCCCGCGTTGCGGGCGTTCAACAGCGTGCTAACGGCCGCCTGCGTGCTGGACGAGCTGGAGGTCGGCGTCGGCTGCATGGGCATCATCGAGCATGCCTTTTCGCCGATCTCCGCCCTGATCGGCCAGGCCGTCGTCGCCCACGGCTGGGTGAAGCGCGAGGAGCTGGTCCACTATCAGCTGCACGCGGAAATCGACGAGCGGCATGCCGAGGAGTTCTTCGCGGTGGTGGAGCCCGCCTGGAACAATCCGGCCCGGCGCTACTTCGTCGAGCAAGGACTGGAGCTGGGCGCGTACGTATTCGACCGGCTCTATCACGACCTGTATGCCGCGGCCCAGCGGCCGGAGGCTTGAGCATGTCGGAACTCCCAACGACGGCGCATGCGCCGCGCGTCCAGGTCGATCCCGACTTGCTCGACGACCTGCACCGCATCGACGGCCATCACTACCGCCGGCTCATCGCGTTCGTCGTCCTCTTCGTCGCAGCCGCGGCAGGGCTGTACGTGCTCGTCGTGCAGTGGCCCGACAGTGCATGGCGCTGGCTGGCGAGCGTGCCGTTGTACCTGCTGGCTGCCGCGTCGCTTCACGGAATCAGCCTGTTCACGCACGAAGGCGTGCACGGTACCCTCTCCTTGAGCCGGCCGTGGAACCGCGCGCTGAGCATCGCCTGCGCGCTGCCGGTCTTGCAGAATTACTCGGCCTATCGCGTCCTGCACCTGAGGCACCATCTCTTCCTCGGCCGCGAAGGCGACCCGGACCACTTCGCCAACTACACGAGCTGGACGTGGCTGGAATTCCTCATGCACTGGGGCCGGCTCATCATCGGCTATCCCGCGTACCTGATTGCCATCCCGATCCTGGGCTATCGCCAGGGCAACGCCACCGATCGGCGCTGGATGCTCTTCGAGGTCGCCTTGCTGGCGGCGCTCACGGCCGCGGTGCTGCTCTCGCCACTGCCGGGCGAGCTGCTGATCCACGCCTGGCTGGTTCCGATGCTGGTCATCAACACGATGGTGAACATCCGCGGCATGAGCCAGCACACGTTCCTCGAACACCACTCCGACCCGATCCTCGGGACCCGCTCGCTGCTGACCAACCCGGTGACGCGGTTCTTCATGTGCAACGAGAACTACCACCTGGAACATCACCTGTTCCCGGGTGTGCCGTGGTACAACCTTTCCCGCTTGCATTCGGCGCTGAGTCGTGAATTGACGGTCTGCGGTGCACCGTACCTGCCATCGTACTTCGCGTTCGTCCGCGAGTTCGTGGCCGGCAGTCTGCGCCGCAGCCCGCTGGGCCGATGAGCGCCGCCGAAACGGCCCTGACGCTCCTCGGTGTGGGGACGGCCGCGGCACTGCTGATCCGCGCCGGTCCGGGAAATGCCGTCGCACTCGAATCCTGCGCCGCGACCGTCCTCTTTGCCAGTTCCGTCGTCGCGCTTTCGCGTCGACAGAGCGAACGGTTTCAGAAGGCCCGCCTCGTCGCGTGTTACCTCTTCGTGGTGTGGTTCTACTTCTCCGTGGTGCGACTGGTGCCAACGCTGGAATCGCCTTTGCGCGATGCCGACCTGCTCGCCATCGACGAAGCATGCCTGGTCACCACGCCGGCCGTCTGGTGTCAGGCCTGGACGACGCCCTGGCTTACCGACCTGCTGAGCGCCTGCTACCTGAGCTACCACGTCTACCTGTCGGTCGCGCTCCTGCACGCGCTATGGCTGCCGGTGGCATTCGCCCGTCGCCTGGGAGAACGCGTCTTCCTCGCCTTCGGAATCGGCCTGCCCGGCTACCTGCTCGTGCCCGCCATCGGACCGGCGAAGGCGTTTCCCGAACTGTTCACCGTGCCACTCGACGGCGGCTGGCCGACGCGGTTGAATGCCGGCATCGTGGCGCACGGTTCGTCGGTGTACGACGTGTTCCCCAGCCTGCACCTGCTCATCACCTGCGTGCTGCTGACACACGACTGGCGGTTCGTGCGGCGGCGCTTCTGGGTGATGATCGTACCGGCGCTGGGACTGGTCGTTTCGACGGTTTGTCTTCGGTATCACTATGCGGTGGACTTGATGGCCGGGTTGGTGCTGTTCTTGGTCATCTGGCGCTGCTTCAAGTCGGCCAAATCGGGTATAGTTCCGATCGAGGAGGAATGCCGATGAGCGAGCGAGAAAACCCAATCGAACGGATGCACCGAGCGGCCTTGGAGGAGATTCCACCCGCTCGTACATTGGAACCGCCGACCATCCACTACACCGAGCTTCCAGAAGGCAGGCCGGACAGTCCTCTGCGACGCGAGTGGAACACGTATCTCCACGAAGCGGGCCGGCTCCTGGCCGAAGGGCATGCGGGTCGTTACGTGCTCGTCAAGGGCGAAGAACTCCTCGGCATCTGGGACACGGAATCCGAGGCAATGCGAACCGGTTACGAGCAGTTCTTGGGGCAAGCGTTTCTGGTCCACCAGGTGCAGGAGCGCGAGCGCGTACTGCGCAGCGTGTCGGTGCGTTCATGCCACAATACACTTATTCCCTCCAGGCAGGCGAGCTGACGCTGCCGGTGCTTGTCGGACTCGGCGCAGATGAAGCCCAGGCCCGGATCACGTCAGGACAGTTGCTCCCGCCGCTGGCGTGGGGTACGGGCGTGATCGACACCGGCACCAACGTCACCTGCGTTGCCGGCTCCATCCTTCGACAACTCGGTACGATGGCCGTTCACCAGGCGACCAGCCGCACGGCGACCGGGCTATTCGTCGCCGATCTCTACAAGATCAGCCTGAGCATCCCGGCACCTGGGCCAACCGTAGGGCCCATGCTGAGTAGCTGTCCATTCTCTGCGGGCAGATGCCGGAAAGCATCGCTTTTTTGCGGAATTTATGGAAGCGGGCGCAGCTGC
>JAIEMG010000087.1 GCA_019752375.1 Gemmataceae bacterium
CGAGGGGCGACACTTGAAAAGACTACAAAAGTGACCCCTTGCCTGGACACCATAGAATTCGTGTAGAACTTTAAGGGGTGAAGCCTGCGGCTACAGGCGCATTGACTACCGCTGAATCTGGGTGTGATCGGTGCGCAAAGCGCGCCCTACTTACGCCAGGTTGCCCGCAGAACGCGGGGGTGGCCCGAGTAATCGTGCAGCGTCGCAGCCAGCTCATATCCTGAAATGGCCTGAATCCGCTGCCGCGCTGACCCTTCTTGCGGCGACCCGATCTCGACGATCAGCTGCCCGCCCGCTTTCAATCGATCGCGCGCCCCCTCGATCAACCTCTCGAAGACGGCGTAGCCGTCGGGGCCGCCGTCCAGCGCCAGGCACGGCTCGTAATCGCGCACGCCGACGGCCAGGGTCGCAATGTCGTCGCGCGGAATGTAGGGCGGATTGCTCACGACAAAGTCGAAGCATTCGCCCGCCGGCAACGGAGCGAACAGGTCGCCCTGGAGGAAGCGGATGCGATCCGCCACGCCATGTTTCGTCGCATTTCGCCCGGCCACGGCCAGTGCCTCCGGGCTGACGTCCACCGAAGTCACGCGTGCACGCGGAAGTCGATGGGCGATCGCCACCGGAAGGTTGCCGGAACCCGTGCCGATGTCCAGCACGGTCGGCTCCGTCATGTCCTTCGCCAGGCGCACGCATTCCATCACCACGAATTCGCTCTCCGGCCGCGGGATCAGCACCGCCGGCGTCACTTCCAGGGTCAGCGAGAAGAACTCCTTGCGGCCGACCAGATAGGCGACGGGGCAGCCCTCGATCCGCCGGCGCACCAGGTCGCGGAATTGTTGCCGGACCGGCTCCGTGGCGAGCTCCGTGTAGCGAGTGTAAAGCTGGATGCGCTGGCAATCGAGTGCGTGCGCGAGCAAGACCTCGGTATCCAGACGCGGAGACTCCGAGCCCTTTTCCGCAAGGAAGCCGGCCGTCCAGTCGAGCAGCTCGCCGATCGTCCAGGACGTCTTCGTCCTGGGGTTGTCGATTTTCGCAGCCACGGGCATCCTCATTCCCCGGGTTTCATGTCGCCGCCGAGCCGCTGCTTCTTGTCGAAATCCTTGAGGGCTTGCATCAGGTCGTTCATTTCGCCGGCGATGACGGCATCGAGCTTGTAGAGCGTGACGTTGATGCGGTGGTCGGTGACGCGGTTCTGCGGAAAGTTGTAGGTGCGGATGCGCTCGCTGCGATCGCCGGAACCGATCAGGGACTTGCGCTGCTCGGCGCGCTCGCGGTGCAGCTTCTCCTGCTGACGTTCGTAAAGGCGACTGCGAAGGATACGCATGGCCCGGTCGTAGTTCTTGTGCTGGCTGCGTTCGTCCTGGCACTTGACTTCCACTTCGTCGGGCGTGCCTTGCTTGTACCAGATGCGGACGGCGCTTTCGGTCTTGTTGACGTGCTGGCCGCCCGCGCCGCCGGCGCGCATGCGCTCCCACTTGATGTCCTGGTCCCGGATCTCGACCTGGGCCTCGTCGGGCTCGGGCAAGACGGCTACCGTGGCGGCGGACGTATGGATGCGTCCCTGCTGCTCGGTCTTGGGCACGCGCTGGACGCGGTGGCCGCCGCTCTCGTAGCGCATGTCCTGGAAGACGCCTTCGCCGGTGATGCTGAAGGTGATGTCCTTGTAGCCGCCCTGCGTGCCGGCGCTGAAGGTCATGTCCTCGACCTTCCAGCCGCGGTCGCGCGCATAATGCGTGTACATGCCGTAGAGATCGCCGGCGAACAGCGCGGCCTCGTCGCCGCCGGTGCCGGCCCGGATTTCCACGATGATGCTGCCGAAATCCTCGCTCGGGTCGAGCAGGAGCATGTCCTCCAGCCGATCGTGCAGCAGCTTCTGGCGTGTCTCCAGCTGCGTCAGTTCATCCGTGGCGCTGCGGATCATCTCGGGATCGCTTTCCCCCGCGGCCAGCGCTTTCCACTGGGCCATGTCCTCGCTGAGTTGCTGGTACTCGAGGTACGGCTTGATCATGCGGGCCAGGCTGGAGTGCTCCTTGGCCAGCTTGGTGTAGCGCGGACGGTCGAGCACCACCTCGGGGTCGCCGAGTTGCTGCTCCAGTTCGCGATAACGGCCGAGGGCCTGGTCCAGCGCGGGCCACATGGAATTCACACGGAAAGGGGAATGACGAACGAAAAAAAAGGAAAAAGGGGAAAGAAAAAAGGAAAAGGGGCGGCGAAGCTGCGCCACCCATTTTCCTTTTTGGCTGCTAAGCAACTACTTCGCTTCGGCGGCCGGCTCGGCGCCCGGCTTCTTGCGCTTGTCCCAGTTGTACTTCTTCTGGAACTTCTCGACGCGGCCGGTCGTATCGAGGAACTTCATCTTGCCGGTGAAGAACGGATGGCACGCCGAGCAGATTTCGACTGTGATATTCTGCTTGGTGCTGCGCGTCACGAACTTGTTTCCACAACCACAGGTGACGGTGGTTTCAAGGTAATCCGGATGAATGCCTTCCTTCATGGGCCCCTCCACGGCGCTGCGATATCCACGGGTTCTCAGCAATCATTCTAGGGTCAAGCAAGGCCGCTCGACAAGAGCGCAACGGTTTCCGGGTGCAAACCGGTCCTGTGGACATCCTGGCGAGCGGGGCGTGTGAGCGCCCCGGTTTAGCACTACAGCGCTGGGTTGAGAGCACGATTCACGATTCACCGGAACCGTCTGTAGCCGCAGGCTTTAGCCGGCTAAAGCCTGCGGAGTGAATGTACGGCACCTGCGACGCCATTCCGCAGGCTGAAGCCTGCGGCTACAGACGTTGCGCAGGTCGTTCCGCGGAAGGGAGCGCTGTAGTATTAGCCAAATTAACCGGGGCGTTCACACGCCCCGCTCGCCGGAACTGGCTGCTTTCGCCCGACACCTTGGCGCTGTAAGCTCTCATCATGGACATCGATCTGAACAGCGACCTGGGGGAAGGTTTTGCGTTCGACGCCGAGCTGATGCCGCTCATCACGTCGGCCAACGTCGCCTGCGGCGCGCACGCCGGCGATCCGGCGACGGCACATGCCACGCTCGCACTGGCCGCCCGCCATGGCGTTCAGGTCGGCGCTCATCCGGGGTTTCCCGATCGCGAGCACTTCGGCCGCCGCGAGCTGAAACGGACTGAAGAGCAAATTTTTGAATACTGCGTCTATCAGATTGGCGCTCTGTCGGGACTGGCACGCGCCGTCGGCGTGCCGATCCGGTACGTCAAGCCGCACGGGGCGCTGTACAACATGGCTTGCCGGGACGAAAAGACGGCGCATCCGGTTGTCGCGGCCGCGAAACTGTTTGGCTTACCGTTAATGGCGCTGCCCGCGTCGCGCCTGGAAGCGCGGAGCGACGGCCGGTTCATTGCGGAAGGGTTCGCCGACCGCCGCTATCAGCTCGATGGTTCACTCGTTCCCCGCAGCCGCGCCGACGCATTCGTCAAAGATCCCGTCGAAGCCGTGAAGCAGGTGGAATGGCTGCTAGGCGAGCGCGGCGTACGAACCATCTGTGTCCACGGCGATAATCCGCAGGCCGTCGCGTTCGTGCGCGAGCTTCGCACCGCGCTCCTGTCCGCGGGCCATCGCATCGTTGCGTTTCCGACCTGATCCGAAAGCGAGGCGCTCCTCATGTTTCGCCGCCACTTGCTCCTTACCGTTCTTGTTCTGGCAACCTTGACACTTCCCACCTGGGCGGAGCCGAAGAAGAAGCTCTTGCTCATCGGACAAGGACCGGACGGTTCTCACCCGGCCGGCACCCACGAGTACGAACCCGGCATCCGCATCCTGGCCCGGCTCCTCAAGGACGTGCCCGACCTGGACGTCACGGTCGTCAAGGCGGACGGCGCTTGGAAGGACGGTCCCGAGTTGATGGAACGCGCGGACGGTGTCGTCCTCTTCGTCGCCGAGGGGGCGACATGGTTGAAAGCCGATCCTAAGCGTTACGAGGCGCTGACCAAGGTAGCGAAACGCGGCGGCGGACTGGTGGCGCTGCACTGGTCGGTCGGTACTCGCGATCCCAAGATGGTGCCGGACTTCCTCAAGCTGTTCGGCGCCTGCCACGGCGGCGACGATCGCAAATACAAGGTGGTGGAGGAGCTCGTCGAAGTGGCCGAGCACCCGATCAACGTCGGCGTCAAGGACTTCAAGGTAAAGGACGAGTTCTACTACCGGCTCAAGATGGTTCAGCCCGACAAGGGCATCCGACCCGTACTGCGCGTGCCGATCGACGGCGAAAAGGAAACGGTGGTCTGGACGTGGGACCGGCCGGAAGGCGGCCGCACGCTTGGCTTCACCGCCCTGCACTTCCACGAGAACTGGCGCGTGCCGGAATATCGCCGCATCCTCGCCCAGGGCGTCCTGTGGACGTTGAAGCTGCCCATTCCCGAGAAGGGGCTGCCAGTCGACGTGAAGGACGAAGAACTGAAGCTCAAGTGAGGACAACCAGCGTCGGCTGCTCGACGCGCAGAAACTCGGCATACGGCATCTGCACCGAGATGGCGTGATCGCCGGCATTGAAGTTGATGGCCGCCTGGTCGCCGAGCGCCGGATCGCAGCTGCTCGGCAGGTCGAACAGGCTGCCAAACGGCGGAATGGAGCCGGGCTCCAGTCCGGTCCGGTCGTGGACTTCTTCCTTGGTGGCGAAGCGGATCGATTTGACGCCCAGTGCAGCGCGAGCCTTCTTGCTATCGAGCTTGCGGTCAGCCGGCAAAACGAGGAGCACGAACCGTTCGCCCGCTTTGACGATCAACGCTTTGGCGCCGCTGGCCAGCGGGGTACCGCGCGCCGCGGCCGCCTGCTCGCTGGTGAATACCGGTTCGTGGCGCAGCACGGAAAATTCCGCGCCGCTCTGGTGTAGCTTCAATTCCAACCGCTCGAAGACGTTTGCACTCATGAAGGTTGTTTATGGGTTGATGGAGACCGTCCGCCAGTGGCCATCGGCTTGCTGCACAAACGTCCGGCGAACCGGGGGCAACGGCACCAGGTCCAGGTGATCGACAGCGGTCACGTCGATGAGAAGCACGCCGAAAGTCGCCGGCGGGTCGGTTCGATCCGGCGCGGGTACCGCAAACGCGGCTTCGTCGGCACGCGCTGCGCCCGGCTGTGGCCAGGCGAACGGCAACCGGCCACGATCATCCAGCGCCTGCCAGACCGCCTGCCGGGCGAGAAGCAGTTCGGGATCGCGACACTCCGGGCCAATCAGCCGGGCAGTGCCGTTCAGGCGAAATTGCTCCATCGTCTGTGGGAAGAACCAGCACAACTCGACAGTTGGCGACCGTGACAGTTGCTCCGCCTTGGCGCTGCGTACGTCGGTCGTGACGCAAAGTTGATCGGTGCCGGCGCGAAAACCGCGAAAGACGACAGTGCGGTTGGCTGGCCGCGAGTCTGTGTCCAGCGTCGCGAGTTGCAGGTAACGGGCGTGCCGCAACTCGCGGTTCGCGTCCAGTGCGCGATCGATCATCACTCGCCAGGGAGCGGCTGCCATGGATGGTCCCCTACTTGCCGAGCCAGTCGATCAACAGCTTTGGATCATCGCTGAACCGCTTGTCGATCACGTGCACGTGCTTTGGAACCGCATCGCCCTTGTTCGCCGGTGCCGCCACAAGGGCTTTGCGCGGCGTCAACGCGGTCAGGACCTCGCCCATGTCGCCGAAATCGCGCAGCATGCCGGGCAGCAGGTAGGAGGCGTTGATTGCCTGGCCGGCTTGATCGAAGAGCGGCCAGAAGCTGAGCATCATCTCCTCGACCGCGACGGCGTCAATCGCGGAGTCCACCGCCGCAGCCAGGCATGCAACCAAGGCTGCGTCGCGCCGTCCCAGCAGCACGATGCGGCCGGGCTTTTCCGCTCGAAGCTTCTTCACCGCCGCGAGTACGTCGGCCACGCGCATGCCGACGAGCGATCGCCCGATCAGGAAGGCGTTGTAGGCGATGTTCTCCTCGACGCCGACCAGCGGATCGCCGTACTCGCGCCCCTTGACGCTCAGGTCGGGGCGCAGCTTGCCCACCCCGCGCGGATCGACGATGACGAACGAAGTTCCGCTGTCCTTTAGAGCGGTTGCCAGCGTCTTGTTGTCGTTCCATGCCGGCGCGTCGATCCCGTTAATGGCGACCACCAGCGGACGACCCGCGGCAGGTGCCGCCACCGTCTGTAAGTGAAAGTCCGCCTGTTCCGGATCGAGTCGCAGCAGGTCCTTGAGAGGCACGCGCGGCGTCGGTTTGCGCTTCTTGAACTGCTCGACGGCCAGCAGGAACAGGTGCCGCGATTTGAAAGTCACGTTCACCTGGCCATCGCTGCAAACGAGCAGGTCCTTGGTCGGCCGCGCTTCCACCGCGATTTCCCGGTCGCGCACGTCGTTACCCTGGCGCCTGTGCAGCCACTGATCGAACCAGGCGTACGCGGACTGGCGCTGCGGGAGCGTCAGTCCGTGTTTTTCCTGGGCTTCCGCGAGATGAACGGCACTGGCTGCGTCGGCGACTTTGTAGAGCTTTTTCGCCTCCTCGTAGGATTCGCGTGCTCCTTCGATGGGGAAGAAATCGAAGATCGCCGCATTTACCTGCGTCGGCAACGGCGCCCGCAGCGCGAGCAAGCCCGCATGATCGATGCCGCCGCTCACGAAATCAAAGATGTCCTGCTCGGGGTCCGATTCCGGATCGCGCTGAATGCGGTTGCCCATGCGGCGCGGCAACGTGGTGAGGTAGCACGAGATGACAGCCGTGTGGACGCGCGGGTCGAGCGCCGCGATGTATGCCGTCAACGTGCCGCCGCCCGAACTGCCCAGGCAGCCGATCCTCTTCGCATCGACGTCCGGCAGCGACGTCAGGTAATCGACGCCGCTCAGACCGTCATGGATGCGATACCGCGCGAGACTGGTGCCGAGCAGGTACATCGGATTGCCCAGCACGCAGTGTTCTCCGCACCCGAGATTGAAGCGCGACTTCTCCTTCTCCGCGTCCCAAAATTGGCTGCGCTCGCCCTGGCCGACCGGGTCAAAGGTCAGGATGATGTTGCCGCGCTTTACCAGGTTGATGTGTGCGATCTGATACGACCCGGCTGCCTTGCCGACGTGTGCGTGGCCGCACGGGCTGAGGATGCCGGGCACCTTGCCGTCGATCTTCTTGGGTCGATAGAGCAGGGCCGGCACCAAGTAGGCGGGAAAGCTCTCGAAGACGAGTTTCTCGATCACATAGTCGTCGCCGTCGATCTGGCCGACTTTCTTGACCGGCGGCGCACTACCGCGTTCCGGCAGGCCATCGATCAGATCGAGGAATTTCTGTCGCAGGCTTTTCTGAAGCGCCAGCAGGTCCGCCTTGGAATTCACCGCGGCGAATCGGGCGCGTCGCTGCTCTTGCAGCTTCGCGGCCAGCGCCAGGATCTGCTCGTGAACATTGGCCCCGGCATCCGCCCCACGGACGAGACCCGCCGTCGCGGCAAGGCCGAGGTAGAGAAAATCGCGTCGCGACAGCATGGCGAAGGGCTCCGAGTAATGACTAATGACGAATGACTAATGTCTAATGAATGACCAATACCAAATGACCAATGAGCACCACTACTGCCAGATGCGCAAATGGCACAATTTTTGTTCGTTCCTCCGAGCCCGCAGCACAAGCAAGGCCGACTCAATTTGCTTGTTCGAGGGGTTTGGGGCGTGGGCCTTTCGTCATTGTTTAGACATTAGTCGTTAGAAATTAGTACTCCAGCGCTCCATTCCGTGAACGGATCCGCGCAACGACTGGAGTCGCAGGCTTCAGCCTGCGGAAGGGCGTCGCAGGTACCGTACACTCACTCCGCAGGCTGAAACCTGCGGCTACAGACGCTTCCCATGAATCGTGCTTTCAAACCGGCGCTGTAGAATTAAGCATTCATGCGATTGCGACTTCACCGCCCCGCGAAGCCTTTTTCCTGGTCGTGCTTGAGTTCCGGTGGTGTGCCGTTGGTCTGGCCATTGTTGTCGTCGGGCCAGTCCTCGAAACGGACGGCCACGCGCTTGGAGATGCCCGATTCCTGCATGGTGATGCCGTACAGCACGTCGGCGATGGTCATCGTTTTCTTCGAGTGCGTGACCAGGATGAACTGGGAGCGGTCGAGGAATTCGCGGAGCACCGCGGTGAAGCGGCCGATGTTGGCTTCATCGAGCGCGGCGTCCACCTCGTCGAGGATGCAGAAGGGGCTGGGCTTGCTGCGGAAAATCGCCAAGAGTAGGGCGACAGCGGTCATGGTCTTCTCGCCGCCGGACAGCAGCGAGATGCTGCGCAGCTCCTTGCCGGGCGGCCGGGCGATGATCTCGATGCCGCTCTCGAGGATGTCGGTATCGTCCTCGAGCACAATGTCCGCCATGCCGCCGCCAAACACCTTGCGAAACAGCTCCTGAAAGTGCGTGCGGATCGTGGTGAACACTTCCGTGAACAGCTTGCGGCTATCCTGGTTGATCTTGTTGATGATCTCCTGCAGAGATCGCTGCGCGGCCGTCAGGTCGTCGTTTTGCGTCTGGAGCGTGGTCGAACGGTTCTCCAACTCGGCCAGTTCCTGCAGCGCGTCGAGGTTCACGCTGCCAAGCCGATTCAGCTTGCGGCGCAGCTCGTCGATTTCCTGATTCGCCTCGGTTGCGTCCACCGCGGCGAACGGGCCGACAGCGGGCGCTTCGGAGACCGCGGCTTCCGCTTCTTCTTCGGGCGCCTCGTCCTCCTTGGGCTCGACAACGGGTGCCGAATCCGCACTCTTCGCCAGCGCCTGCTGATAGAGCTCGCTTAGCTCGAGCTGATAGTCTTCGCGCAATCGGTCCGCGAGCGTGGTGCGGCGGTGCTGCAGCTCGCTGACCTGCAACTCGCGGCCGTGAGCGTCTTCCTGGAGCTGGCGCCACGCGCTCTGCGAGGATTGCAGTCGCTCCGCGAGGGAGTGGCGTTCCTGCCGATGCGTCTCGCGCTCGGTGCTGAGCTGTGTCACCAGCCGCTCCGCGGTTTCCTTTTGCAGGTACCACTCGGCCAGCGCGGCGGATGCTTGCAGCATGGTGCGCTGGCTCTCCTGCTGCCGGGTCTGGGCGGCGACGACCTGTTGCTCCCCCTGCGCGCGTTCCTGGCTGCGCTGGGCGAGGTCGGCGCCGATTTGCCGATGCTTGGCCCGCAGGGCGGTCAACCGCTCTTCCACCTTGGCCAACGTGACCTGTGCTTCGGTGCATTCCTGTTGCTGCACCTGGCGCTGCTCCTCCTTCTGGCGGATTTCCTGCTCGGCCTGCTCCAGGCGCTGCTGCAATGCGTGGACCTGTCGGTCCGCCTCGTCGGCCTGGTCGCGCGCGTGCCGCCAGGCTGCATCCAGCCCGGCCACCTCTTGCTCGATGTTATTCATCTGCGTCTGACTGAGGACGACTTCTTCATGCAGTCCCTCACGATGCTGGCGATGGCGATCGATACGCGAACGCAGATCGGCCGCCTGTTCGGTCAGGATGTCGATCTCTTCCTGCACCGCGCTGAGTTGCGTCTGCAACGTGCTGCCCCGCCGACGCAGGTCGCCCAAATCGCGTTCCGTTGTGGAGATTTGTGCGTCAAGCGCCACGGCCTGCTCGCGCAGCTCGCGCAGCTCGCTTTTGCGCGACAGGATGCCGGCTTCGGGATGATACGTGCCGACGGTCAACGTGCCGTCCGGTTCGAGCAGCTCGCCCTGCAAGGTGACGAAGCGTAACCCCGTCGTCTCCGCGGCCAGCGTCCGTGCCGTGGCCAGGTCGGGAACGATGCGCGTGCTGCCGAGGAGTTGCGCCGGCAGGTTGCGCAGCTCCGGGTGCTCGCAGCTGACAACCTGGATCGCCAGCACTCCTTGCGGACCGAATTGCTGAAAACCCGTGTCGCCCGCAGCAGTGGATTCGGTGCCCGGCGCGTGGATCGGCAAGAAGCTGACGCGGCTGGAGAAGGATTGTCCGCGCTGTCGGAGTGCGTCGTTGAGGGCGGCGATGTCGCGCACGAGAAAGCGCTGGGCCGTGTCGCCCAGGGCCAGATCGATGAGCGGTGCGTACTCGCGGCGCACGGTCAAGAAGTCGGCGACCATGCCGGGGACCAGGTCCCGCGTCCAGGGCCCGCGCTCACCGGCCGGCGGCGCGTTGGGATCGGAACTCTGTTCCAGCAGGGCAAACACCTCGCGCACGCCGGCGCCCAGGCCCTCGTGCGTGCGCTCCAGTCCATCGAGCACGTCGATGCGGCTTGCCAGTCCGCTGCGTTGAGCGCGCAGGTCGCCGGCGCGCGTCGTGGTGGCCTCAATGGTCTGACGGAGCCGTTCGCGCTCCTGCGTCTGGTTGGCCAACGATTGTCGGGCGCCGGTCAATCGCCCTTGCAGTTCCTCGTCGGCGCCTGTGAGCGACTGCAGTTCGACGTCGATCGTCGCCAGATGCTCGGCGGCCTGTGCTCCCTTGAGCCGGAACCGTTCGTACTCGCGGCGGAGGGCATCGACCTGGGCCTTCAGGCTAATGGCGTTGTTCTGCAGATGCGACACTTGCCGCATCTTCTCGAAATGCTCGGCCTTGTCGGTCTGGGTCTGGCGCTGCAGGACGTTGAGCCGGACAATGGCCGTCTGCACCGCATCTTCCAGCCCGCGCACGCGCTGCCAGTGTTCTTGCGACTGGCTTTCGACGGCGGCACAATCGCTGGCGGCGGCAGCGGCGGCTTCGGCCAGCCCCGCCAGGTGCGCGTTGAGCTCGGTCAAACGGGCGCGGTTGCGGGTCAGGTTGGCCTCCAAGTCGGCGGACAGACCGCGCTCGTGTGTCAGCGTGGTCTCTTCCGCTGCAATCTGTTGCCGGGCGTGCGCCAGTTTCGCTTCCTGCTCGTGGACTGCTTCGTCGAGCCGTGCCAGCGCTTCGTCCAGGCGGCGCATCTCGGTATCGCCGGACTGCGCTTCGCTGGTCCGCGCCGTCAGGTCGGCGCGCAGACGATTCAGCACCTCGAGGTCGGCATCGAGCCGTTGCGAGAGCTGGTGGTACTCCTGCAGCCCCAGCGACAAACGCAGGTCCTTGAGGCGCGTCGAGTACTCCTGGTAGCGCTGGGCCTTGGACGCTTGCAGCTTGACGCTGCGCAGCTGCTTGTCCACCTCGTCGATGATGTCGCGCAGCCGTTGCAGGTTCTGATCGACGCGTTCCAGCTTGCGTGCCGCCTCCAGCTTGCGCGCCTTGAAGCGGCTGATGCCCGCCGCCTCTTCGAAGATGCCCCGGCGATCCTTGGTCGACGCCTGGAGCAGTCCGTCGACGCGGCCCTGCTCGATGATGCTATAGGCGTTGTTGCCGGCGCCGGAGCCGAGGAAGAGGTCCTTGATGTCCTTCAAGCGGCAGAGCTGCTGGTTGATGAGGTACTCGCCCTCGCCGCTGCGGTAGACGCGGCGGGTGATCTGCACGTCGTCGGCTTCGGTGGCGAGCTGGCGGCGCGTGTTGTCGAAGGTCATCGTCACTTCGGCCATGCCGAAGCTGCGACGCGTGGCCGAGCCGTTGAAGATCACGTCGGCCATCTCGCCGCCGCGCAGGCTCTTCGCGCTTTGCTCGCCCAGGATCCAGCGTACCGCATCGACGATGTTGCTCTTGCCCGAGCCGTTGGGACCGACGATGGCGGTGATGCCGTTGGGGAAGTCGAATTGCGTCTTGTCGGCAAAGCTCTTGAAGCCGACGAGTTCGAGACGCTTGAGCATGGAGCTAGTCCGCGGAGGAGAGTCAGTAGCCAGTAGTCAGTAGTCAGTAGTCAGTAGTCAGTAGTCAGTAGGAATTAGCAAGTGGTCAGTAATGACTACTGGCTACTGGCTACTGACTACTGACTACTGGCTACTGGCTACTGGCTACTGGCTACTGACTACTGGCTACTGACTACTGACTACTGACCACTCTCCTTTTTATCAGTTCTCTTCCCCGGCGTCGTGTCCGTGCTTCGGGCGGTGCCGCGTGCCGTCATCGAACAGGGTAGGTGTGGCGCTGAACTCGGCCCGTGCATTCATCACCTCCGCGTCGGAGCGGAGCAGGTCCGCATCGCCGCCATCCTTCGGTAGCTTGCCGGACCGGGCCAGTTCGTAGACCGAAGTCGCTTCGGGCAAGGCATCCACCTTGACCGGGCAGCTGACGCACTGGCACTTGTCCGCTTGGCGTACCAGTTCGACTGCTTCGGGGTACTGCGCGCCCAGCTCGGCGAGCGTGTGCAGCACTTCAATCAGTTTCAGACTGCACTGCTTGCGCCGCGCGCCGTACTGCGTGGAGAAGCGGCTGATGGTGCAGAGTTCGTCGTCCCGAGCCGCCGTCACCGTGAACTCGGGACCGGCCAGGAACGAGAAGGGCGGCTCCAGGTACGCATCCTGTCCAAAGAAGACGATCTCGGCCCGGCGGCTGCTGGAAACGTGAACCATTCCCGATGAATCCGGGGCCACCCGATGCAGCCAGAAGGAATCGTTCAGCTGCTCGCCGCGAATCGTGGGATCGCGATCGTCGAGCGCCCGCAAGGCCCTGAACGCTCCATAGCGCGTCTCCGCTGAATTGCTGGTCAGCAGGTCACGCAGCTGGACGTGACAGACGGCTTCGTCCAGCGATGCCAGAGCGGTCAGGCAGTATGCTCGCAGCACCGGCTGGTCCTGGATGAGCTTGCCCAACTCTTCCCCGCAGGCCGGGCTGCCCAGGTAGGCAAGCGCCTCGGCCGACGTGAAGCGAACCAGGCAGTGTGGACTCGTCAGGCCGCGTTTCAAGATCGGGATCGTATCGGTGCCGAGTGCTTCGAGCCGCAAAGCCGCGGACACGGTGCGACTGGAATCGAGCAGGTCTTCCTCCAGTTTTCTGCGGTACGGGCTGGATACCGCGGGCGATGCCACATAGGGCACCAGGCGAACCACGCGTAGGAAGCGCGGCAGGTTGTGTTTGTACTGCTGGGGCGGCCGCAGATAGACGATGTTCTTGGTCTTGGCGTCGGCCAGCGGCGTGCCGCGGTACGGCCCCTGGAACGTCTCATTGAGACGTTCGCCGATTCGCATCGCGACGCGGGCATACTGCTGATCGGCGTTGAGCAAGAGATAAAAGGGCCGATCGATCTCGCAGCGTCCGCCGCCCCAGATGCGGCCCCGCTTCTGGGTTGCCGCCTCATCGCCGTCGCCGAAGCCGACGAGGAGCGGCCCCTGGGCTTTGCCCAGCACGTGGCCCACCAGGTTGCGACTGCCGATGTTGGGATTGGACGAGAGGTTTCGAGTGTTCTCGTAGGAGAACAATGAGCATTCCTTCAGCATGCCGCCGCGCAGGCTGGTGACCTTGCTCTGCGGGGGCAGCGTGACTTCCAAGTCCAGCGGATCACCCTTGCGGGCGCCGGGCGGAATCTGCGCGGAGACAAGGACCAATGCCGTATCCGGCGAGTTCAGGAGTTCCTTGATATTCTCGATGTTCCGCTTGCGCAAGTCTTCCTCGAGCATGGTGCGGTAATTGCCCGGAGGCGCGCCGCCGCCGGTGCCGCTCAGGCCGACGACGAGCCCGACGCCGCCGATGCTGACCGGGTCGGCGTTGGCCACCGACGTGAAATCGCCGATGGTCTTGACCTCGGTTACCGGGTCCTTTTCCTTCTCTTCCTCGGCTTGAAAGCGCGTCGCCGTTTGAGCGCAGCCCCCGAGGGCGAACAATGCCGCCGCCAGCAGAGCGAGACCACGGTTCATGGCTTCGTCCTTCCTTGCGCAGCCGCCCGAACCGGCAAATGAACCGGTCCGCGCGGATTCGTTACCTAAAGTGTCCGAGGAGGCGGGACCATAGAGATGTATCGCCAATGCGTCAAGAGCGAAAAGAGCCGCCTGGGGCACAGCAAAGGTGCTGTGCCCCAGGCGGCTGGGGAAGCGAGGGAAAGGGATCAGATGGGGCTATTGATGCCCATGTTCAGGAGAGCGCTGCGAATGATATCGAGCTTGGAGCCGCCGAGGGCCCCGCCGAGGCTGCCCATGATGAGTCCCCAGAGCACCTTGTTGCCGCCGCCGCTGTCCGTGGCACGGTTAGCGTCGCCTGAGATCGAGCCGCCGATGGCGCCGGCAAAGCCACCGGCCAGGACGCCGACCCCGGTCCTCCACACCAGGTCATCTCGGATCCAGCCATATTCAACGAACAGCCAGCCCGCAAAAAAGCCAAAGGCCAGGCCGGCGAGGAAGCCGACGATAATTGCGAAGATGTTCACGGTATGGAGTCCCCCAGGGAAATGGTTGGTAATGCCCGCGCTCACTCGAATTATGGGACACGGAAGGCAGACACGCAACCGGAGTTCGTCACGGTGGGTCGTGCCCGCCGGGGTGCCAGGGATGGCAGCGGCCAATCCGGCAGATGCCGCGCCACGCACCACGCAGCGGCCCGTACTTGCGGACCGCGCCGATGAAGTACTCACTACAACTCGGTGTGAACCGGCAGACGGCTGGCAGCACGGGTCGCAGCAGATACTGATAGCAGCGCACGCCGAAGATCAGCACGCCCCCCAGCAAGACCGAGAACAGGCCGCACACCCGGGCCATCATGGCGTTTCGCTCCGCGGCGTCAGCTTGCGGGCCACCTGCTTCACGAGACGGACGATCGATTTCTTCAGTTCCTCCAGTTCCGGCGGGACGGAACTGCGTGGAATGAGCACCAGATCAATGCCGACGGGCATTTCGCCGCGCGTCAGGCGAAACGCCTCTCGATAGAGCCGGCGCAGTCGATTGCGCTGCACCGCACCGCCAACCTTGCGCGACACCGACAGGCCCAGACGCAGATGCGCCAGCTGGTTCTCGCAACCGTAAATGATGAGCAGGTTGTCGCTGACCGACCGCCGCCGCTCGTAGACCTTGCGAAAGTCGGAAGGCCGCCGCAGGTGCTCGGCCGGTCGGAAGGCGTTGGGCTTGGACATGATGGACGACGTCCCTTTGGGGATCCGCGTCCAGTCTGTAACCGCAGGCTTCGGCCTGGGGAGTGGAGTCGCAGTAGACTCCCTCCGCAGGCCGAAGCGTGTGGCTACAGACTGGTCCTGTGAATCGTCTCTCGCCTATTTCCATCCCACGCTGGCGCGGGGATCCTGCGGATAGAGCTTCGCGAGCTCTTCCAGCAGTTCTTTGCCGCGGGCGTCCTTGACGGCCGGAGCCGCGACCTGCGCCTCGATGTACTGGTCGCCGCCCTTGACGCCCTTGCCGCGCAGGCGAAGCCGATTTCCGCTGCTCGTCCCCGGAGGGATCTTCACGGTCAACCGCGTACCGTCGAGCGTCGGCACGTCCACCTGGGCACCCAGCGCGGCCTCGACAATACTCAGGGGCACCTGAAGGACGATGTCATTGCCGTCGCGACGGAAGTAAGGATGCGGCTCGACGTGCAGCTTGAGACGCAGGTCGCCGCCGCCGGGCGCTTGCCCTTGCAAGCGCAGCGACTGCCCTTCCGCGATGCCGGGCGGCACCTTGACTTCCAGTTCCTTGCCGTCGATGTGCAAGCTGACGGTACCACCGAGCGCTGCGGTCAAGAACGGGATGGTCACCTCACTTTCAATCTCTTGCGGCTCCGGCCGGCGCGCCCGCCCCCGGCCGCCCCGACGGTTGCCGCCCTGGCCGGCACGGCCAAAGACTTCTTCGAACCCGCCCGGCGCTCCGCCGCCCCCGAAGATCTGGCCGAAGAGGTCCGCGGCTTCGCTCGGGTCCATTTCCTGAAAGCCGCCCGGGCCGGCGCCGCCCCCGCCCCAGCGAAACGGCTGCGCACCGGGTCCGCCGCCACCGTCGGCGCCGGCATGGCCGAAGCGGTCGTATTGGGCACGCTTGGTCGTGTCGCTCAGCACATCATATGCTTGCTGCACGTCCTTGAACCTCGCTTCGGCCTGCTTGTCGCCGGGATTTCGGTCCGGATGGAATTGCCGGGCCAGCTTGCGGTACGCCTGCTTGAGCTCGTCCTCGCTGGCGCCTTTCTGGACTCCAAGCGTTTCGTAATAGTCGCGTGCCATCAGGGGCTCGGCGTTTTGAGAACGGTGGAAGGTGTTGGAACTGTTTCCATTGTAGCGCATTGGCCGCGTCCGGCCAACGGGGAGACGGCTCCGACTTTCGGGCGATGGCAAGTCGAGCAGGCACGCGATACAATGGCCAACCTTGTGGACGACCGACCACGGACTCCTGACAACGGACGCGATCCATGACACCGTCTGGCGGCACGACCTGCGCAGCGCCTTCTCCCCTGGACCACTTGGACCCCGCGGCCATCCCGCTGGAAGAGCACCTGGCCTGGCAACCAGCCGAACTGGTCGCCGTCCTCGGCGAGCATCGCGGCCGGCACTGGGGCATGGTGCGCTCGGTGGCGTTTCACCCGAGCGGGCAATATGTCGCTGCCGGCGGCGACGACCCCACCATTCGCCTGTGGGACGCCGCAACAATGAATGAGTACGCGGTGCTCTCCGGCCACACCAGCCCGGTGCTGGCGCTGGCGTTCACCGCGGATGGCAAGTGGCTGGCGTCCGGCAGCGCCGACAAGACCGTGCGCCTGTGGGACCTCAGCGGCGAGGAGCCTGCGCCAGGCCCGGTCCTCAAGGGGCACACGAGCGACGTGGCCGTGGTCGCTTTCAGTCCGGACGGCAAGACGCTGGCAACGGCCGGCTCGGACCGCTGCGTCCGTTTCTGGAAGCTCGGCACCGAGACACCCCTGTCCGGCGCGGTCATCCAAATGCACAGCAGTGCCGTCTATTCCCTCGCGTTCGCGCCCGCCGCGGCCACGCTGGCGATCGGTTGCGGCGATGGTTCGGTCAGCCTGTGGGACGTCTCCCGCGCCCAGCCGACGCAATGGGCCATGCTCCTGGAGCATCTCGGTCCGGTGCTGTCGCTGGCATTCGCTCCGGACGGGAAGACGCTGGCCTCGTGCAGTTACGACCAGACGATCTGGCTGTGGTCCGTCAACGGCCGCGAGCTGCGCGAACGTGCGGTGCTGGAAGGACACACGGCCGACGTGAACTGCCTGGCCTTCACCCCGGATGGCGCCACCCTGGCCAGCGGCAGCGGCGACGACACCATTCGCCTGTGGCAACTGGACGGCGCGCCGCGGGAACGCGCGGTGCTCCGGGGCCACACCGGCGAAATCCTGGCCCTGGCATGCTCGCCCGACGGCAAAACGCTGGCGAGCGGCAGCCGCGATACCACCGTGCGCCTGTGGCAGCTCGACTCGCCCCAGCCGATGGAAAAGCACGAACTGCGCGGCCATACGAGCAGCGTCTGGTCGGTGGCCTTCAGCCCGGACATGAAGACGCTGGTTTCCGGCAGTCGAGACACGACGGTCCGCCTCTGGGACGTGGACAGCCCGGTCCGCAAGGAACGCGCGGCCCTGCGCGGCCATGGTGCCGGCGTCCTGGCCGTCGCCATCGCCCCCGACGGCAACACCCTGGCGTCCGGCAGCGGCGACGAGGTCGTTCGTCTCTGGGACCTCACCGGTGCCGAGCCCCGCGAACGCGCGGCTCTGAAGTCGCAGTTCCTCAACGCCCTTGCCTTCTCTCCGGATGGCAAGTCGCTCGCGTCCGGCAGCGGCGACGCGGCCATCCGGCTGTGGGACCTGAGTGAAGCGGAGCCCAAGGAGAAGGGCATCCTGCGTGGTCATTCGAAGTGGGTCTGGTCGCTGGCCTTCTCGCCGGGAGGCAAAACGCTAATCTCCGGCGGCTGGGACAACACCGTTCGCATCTGGGACCTGTCCCTGGCGGAGCCTCGCGAAAAGGCGGTGCTGCGCGGCTACGCGGACCGCGTGTGGTCCGTGGCCCTGGGGCCTGACGGTCAGGTGTTGGCAACGGGCTCCCAAGACGGCACCATCCGCCTCTGGGACCTCAGCGGCAGCGTGCAAAAGGAACGGGCGACGATGCAGCGTCACCGCGGCGCCGTGCGGTCCCTCGATTTCCTGCCCAATGGCAAGGCCGTCGTCTCCGCCGGCGAGGACGGCCTCGTCGTCCTCTGGGACGCGGTGACCGGAAAGACGCTCTGGGACTGGCAGCTGCCCGGGGCGGTCAGCGGCGTGGCCGTGGCACCGGACGGTCGGCACCTTGCGACGGCGAACAGCAACGGCACGGTGTACCTCCTGCGGCTGAGCGCGATTCCACGGTTTGGTGGGTAAAATGTCGGTGGATCGACAGGAGAGCAGAATTGACGAATTGGCCCGATGCGCAAGCGATTGTCTAACGACTGAGTTGTGGGCGAACAAGAACGCCTGGGGTGAATGCCATTAACTTAGGCGAGATCCCGGTGGCACGGACATTTCTGT
>JAIEMG010000294.1 GCA_019752375.1 Gemmataceae bacterium
CCGCCCGTCGATCAGGGCACCGCAGCGCTGCTGGCCGACCTGAAGGCCCGCGGCTTGCTCGAGAAGACGCTGGTGGTCTGGATGGGCGAGTTCGGCCGCATGCCGCGCGTCAACCTGACCGCCGGCCGCGACCACTATCCGCAGGCGTTCAACCTGGCGCTGGCCGGCTTGGGCGTCAAGGGCGGCCAGGTCATCGGCGCGACTGACAAGCTTGGTGTCGAGGTGATCGACCGCCCCGTCTCGGTGCCGGACCTGTTCTGCACCTTCTGCAAGGCGCTGGGCATCAACCCGCGCAAGGAGAACCAGAGCAACGTCGGCCGGCCGCTGAAGATCGTCGAGTTCGGCAAGCCGGTCGCGGAAGTGTTTGAAGGTTGAGAAGAGAATATCAACCACAGAGCACACAGAGAGCACGGAGAAGGCACGGAGAGAAAGGCAATGAACGAGAGCAAGGCGATGCCGTTCATTCGTATTGTGTTTCTCCGTGTTTTCTCCGTGTTCTTTGTGCTCTGTGTGGTTCATCTTTCGTTGGCGGCCGATGTTGAAAGCCGCATCCTCACCACCTACATCCCGCAAGACACGCTCGAAACCGTCGTACGCACGGAGGGCTGGACCGAGTTTCCCCTGGCCGTCAAGGGCGGCGTGCGCAAGGGCGACACCGTGCGCATCTGGGCTGGCGGCAGCATCGACCGCGGCAACGGCGATCAACCCGGCCAGAACGTCGGCGGCCCCCAGGGCCTGACCATCGAAGGCTCCGCACCAACGCTGGCCCTCTCCCAGCAACCCGGCCATACCTACGCCCTGCTGTTCAAGGCCGAGGAAGCCGGCCTGCACCGCTGCCTGCCCGCCGGCAAGCCGCTGGAAATCAAGCTTGCCAAGGACCAGGAAAAGCTCTTCCTCGGCTTCAACGACGAGAAAGGCCGCTACGGCGACAATCACATCGGCAAAGGGCGGCGGCACGAGCTGGATCCACTGTGGGTGCGCGTTGAAGTGGTGAGGACGGTTGTAGATTGAGCGGGGGACGTCAGGTCTGTTGTGAAGGGTGAAACGCTGGTTATTAGATCATTCCTGGTCGCGCACTTCTCGGACCAGGTCAACCGCGATGTTCAGCGTCCCGCGATTCTTCCGAAGTGTCTCGGTGGCACGCTCGGAACGCTCGCGGACGCGTTGGGCGGTCTCCGGATCGAGCAGCTTGCCGGTCATGGCATGCTCGATGACGGCCTGGGCGTCGGCCGCTTCAACGGTGGTCAGTGCGTTTTCCTTGGTCGGCATCTCAGCATTTTGAATGGAGATTCAAGGTCTGTCAAGATGACCGGATCGTATGACGATCCATGACGATCTCCGGGAAGCAAAGCCAGTTCCATTTTAGTCGGTCGGTGCGGATTCGGTGGCATGCGACGGCCCGTGCTCACGAGTTTATCTAGTCAGTCAGCGAGACAACAGGAGCCAAGTGGCGGCAAAGACGGCACCGAAGATGGCTAGGAGGAGCAGCACAATCCACGGCTGGGTTTGCGCCATGGGCGGACTCGAAGTCCCTTTCCGCGGGTTTCCCGCACCGCGGTGTTCCGCGGACGCCCGCGGCGGTTGCCAGTCCAGGGCCAATAACGTCTCACCAAGCCGCGCGAGAATCGTCGCCAGTGCCTCCGCCGCCTGAGCAGGCTGCTGGTAGCGGGCTTCCGGACGCTTGGCCATCATCTTGCGCAACACGCCTGCCAGCGAAGGCGGAACTTCGGGGCGAAGCAATTCGACGGGCACTGGCTCGTCCTGACCGCGCCGGGTGAGCTTCTGCATGAGCGAACCATCGGGAAAGGGCGGTCGACCCGTGAGCAGGTGGTAGAAGACGCAGCCCAGGCCGTAGAGATCGGCCCGGATATCGACCTCATGCGGGCTTTGCACCTGCTCCGGGGCCATGTAATCGACCGTGCCCAGGACCGACCCCAGCACCGTCAGGTTCGCCTGATCGCCGGTGGCGGAAAACGATTGGTGCAGCAACGCGAAGCCCAGATCGAGGACCTTGATCGTGCCCCAATGCCCCTCTCGGCGGGTCGGCGTGGACGTTGCGGCGAGTTGTGCGGCCAGGGCAGGGGCAACCAGCAGGTTGGCCGGCTTGATATCGCGATGGACCAAGCCGTGCTCGTGAGCGTGTTGCAAACCCAGGGCTGCCTGACGCATATAATCGCAAGCCGCCGCGACCGGAAGGCGGCCCGTGGTCTCGATCAGTTCATCCAGGTTAATGCCTGCGACATATTCCATCGCATAGAAGTGGGCGTTGCCGACCTCTTCGAGGTCGCAGGCGCGAATCAAGTTGGGATGGGATAGGCAGGCGATGGCACGCACTTCGCGGCGGAATCGTTGCAGGACGCGGGCATCCGCGCGCAGGTTCTTACGAATCACTTTCACGGCGACGATGTGCCCGCGCTTCCGATGCCGAGCCCGAAAAACATCGCCCACTCGCCCCATGCCGGCTGGCGCCAGGACGATGTACGGCCCCAGGACCAGTTCGGAGGCACGCCCCAGCAACAATTCCCTTGCTTGATAGGTCGTCAGCGAGCCGTCCTCGATACATTCCTGGGCGAGCTGTTTCGCGTCGCGAGGATGCTCTTTGAGAGACAGGATGAGTCGGTCGATTCGCGCCGGCTCGAACACCCCGCTTTCGCGCAGCGTTTCGACAAAGCCGGCAGAAGAGGCGATGGCCATCGACGGAGCCTGGTCAGGTGAACACTCGCTCGTCCTGCAAATGGACCATTGGGGGCGATCCGGAATCGCCGAAGACGGACCCTCTTTCCTTCCCCTTTCCAATTTGGCACGTTTTCATTCTTCTTGCAAACCTTGCGATGCTTCCGAATGCAGACTCGCTCAGCCGAACCAGACGCGCACGTCCCAGGGAACGTCGTCGGTAAATCGGCAACCGACAAGCCAGTCTCGCCCCGTAGCGGTACAGTGGCGCGATTCGACGTCGATCCAAGGGAACGCCGAGGGTGCCTCGGTGGGGCGAACGCGAAACGTCAGCCCCGGCCGCATCGGCTTGTCCAGCAGCAGCCCAAGACCACCCTCCGAACGGTTGACGACCATGCCTATGTGCGGCATCGGCCGCAAACCGGTGACGAGCACCTCCACCGGCTTACCCCAACGTCGCGAGTTGGCCCGACGGTCCGGCGAACTCCTCAGAAGCCGGCGACCCATCAAGTAGATACCGACGCTGACGATTGCCCCCGCCAGCATGCCGATCCACAGCCACACGCGGGAGTATTCTTGCCAGTCAATTTCGTTCCAGTCGAAGCCCGAATCCATGATTATCGGTCCGTCCGATTGAAGAGGTCTATTCAACGAGTCCACTCACTCCACCAGCGTGATGATGCGGGTGGGCGCCACGTTCTGGGGATCGAAGCTGATGCCGACGTTCCCATTGCCGGCCAAGGCCAGGTCCTTCGAAACGTACTGGGACCCAATGTTGGACAAGGTGCCGTTGCCCGTCACGCTGAGAAGGGCCGCCGCACCGTAGAGCGTGCCCTTGATGGTGAATGAACCGTTGCCGGCGACCTCGATGGCCTGACTGGCATTCCGCGCCTGGAAGATGGTCATCCCCTGGTATGTCCCGTCGGTGCGCGGCACCAGGTTCACAGTGCCGTCGGGATTGCCGGTGATTTTGATCTTGTCGTTGGTCCCGGTGCCCGCGTTGTAAAGCATTATTCCGCCGGTCTCCCCCGAGGCCATCGTCAGGGTGGCGCCTTGCGAACTCAGGCCGCCCGCTGTCAGGTAAAAAACGCCATCGTTGCCATTGCTGCTTGCCTGATGGAAGACCACCTGATCGCCGGTGTTGAAGTTCGGCAAGTTGCTGAACAGGCCGGGATAGAGGTCGTAACGGAAGTTGCCATTGCCCAGGGACGTGCGATCCATTTGCCCCGCATCCACCGGGGGGGTCGGCACGGGCAGATACGCAAGCGGGTCCGGCGTCGGGTGGACGCCGGTTACGATCGTGCCGACCATCTGGCCGTTGCCGGTGATGGCGTAACCGCCGGTGATGTCGAATTCCGGCGCACGCATGATGCCGTTGCCCGTGTCGATGGCCGCGGTTTCGTCGCTGGAGTTGACGATCACGGGCGCGCCGACTTCCGTGAAGGCGCCGTTCCCCTGGGCGCTGAGCGTTCCCTTGCCGGAGTAGGCGAGCACGATCACGCCGGCATTCGGCACGACCCAGGCGCCGCGGCTGACGGCACGAGCGCGAATCGCGAGCGCGGCCGACGATCCGAAAATGGTGCTGAAGCTGCGCGGCTGCTTGTAGGTGACGACCACCTCGGAGTAGCCCAACTTGCCGGCATACGGCCCGGTCGCGGGCGGAATGTAAACTTCCACCGTCGAGTGCGTGCCGTCATTGGTGTAGCCGTTGCTTGCCGCGTATGCCAGTGCTGCGGTGCGAGCCTCGTTGTTCGGATCGGCGCCGCGGTCGCGCGGATAGTGCGTGTACAGCACGGTGGCCGCGGCCATCGCCGCGGCGTCGGCGGTGGCCTGCGCGTGCCGACGTTCCGTGAACATCATGCCGCCATCCACCACCAGCGCCAGAATGGCGATTAGTGCCGTCAGGCTGATGGCAACGAGAACCGCGACGGCGCCATGGCGGCGTGTGTGCTTCCTGACCATGTTTGCCTCCCCCGATTAGTTCGTGACCGGCATCGATGATGTGCTCGTTAAGTTGATTGGACCGATGAGGTACAGTTCCGGCACCCACTGGTACGTGACGGTGACCGTGACCTGGCTGCCCGGCCAGTTGTCGGGCTTGTTCGGAAGGTTGATGACGGGCGGCCAGCCGATGCGGCAGGTCACGTTGCGCGGGTCCAGCGACACGAGACGCGGCCGAACGGCCTGGTCGTAGACGTCCTGACACCAGCTGGTGTCGCTGCCGGGCGCGAGTGCCGTGTCGGCTTGGTACCAGAGGACACCCCCATTGCTGCCCACTGCAGTACCCGCGCTGCCAACGGGCAGGTTCGCGTCCTTGCGATACTGGGCACCGTGCGTGGACGCATAGCGGGCGCCTTCGCGAGCCAGTGCGGCGACCTCCTGGTAGCGAAACACTCCCATACCGCCAACCACCAAGGCCAACATGATGAACAACGTCAGCGGGTAAATGATCGCGCTTTCCACCAGCGTGACACCGCGCCGCCGGGACGTGATTCGAGCCTTCATGGGTCTTCTCCCGAGGGGTCTAGTTGAAAGTCGGGGCGGTCGGCGCTTTTCGCATGCGGACCGTGCGGGTCACGTTTACCGGACTGGGCACGGCCGGGTAGTTCGTGATCGTGCGAAAGGTGTAAGTGACCGTGACCTCAACGTAAGCGGCGCCGCTGGCATCAGTACCGGTCGCGCTGCTGACGGCGGGAGCAGGTCGTAAATTGGCCGCGTCAGCGAGAGCGGCCTGCTGGACCGATGTGTACGGAGAAGTGCCCTGGGCAACCGTATCGCTCGCCCACAGCGCCCCATTGCGAGCGCAATTGTTGACCGACAACGAATAGTAGAACACCTGGGCGAAATCGACGGCGACGACGAACAAGAACATCAGCAGCGGCATCAGAACGGCCAACTCGACACTGGCGGCCCCGCGCCGAACGTCCCGAGACGCGCACCGGAATTGACTAACCATTGGTCGCACTCCTCCCAAGCGGAGCGAACTCCGCGCCACAATTGCGGCGATGGACGGGAAGAACGTGCTAGAGGGGGGGGAATTGCCGTAGACGGGTAGAGCGATGGGGGAATGAGGGGAAGAGAGAACTGAGATCTCCCTGAGTAGGAGAGTCGAAACCACTCCTCCCGTCCGCCACTTCGTATGCACGGAAAGCGGAGATTCGTTGCCCGCTGTGCCGGCCGGTTTTGCCCAAGCGGCCACCCTCTGCCTTTCAGGCTGCACTAATACTTGAGCCCCACATGGTCAACCAGGCATTCTTGAACCGGTCCACGGATGCGGTTACGATTCAGCGACTCTGCCTCCCGTTGCTGACTGCTCGGGGTCCAAAAGGAGACTGCTTCATGGTACGCTGCATTCTGTTCTTCGGGTTAGCCGTCCTCGGCGGTCTGCCGACGTCGGCACTCGCCGCGGAAAAGGACGAGCCCAAGCTGCCGCGTGTGCTCCTGATCGGCGATTCGATCTCGATTGGCTACACTCCGCCCACGGCCAAGCTGCTGGAGACCAAGGCGAAAGTTGTGCACCACGCCGGAAACGCCGAGACCACTCGCAATGGTCTGAAGCAACTGCCGACCTGGCTGAAAGAAGGCCCCTTTGATGTGATTCACTTCAACTGGGGCCTGTGGGACCTGGTTGACGGCGGCAAGGCCGTTCCGATCGACGAGTACGAGAAAAACCTGCGCGAACTGGTGAAGCAGTTGAAGGAAACGAAAGCGAAACTGATCTGGGCCAGCACGACGCCGGTCCCCGAAGTGAACGGCCGCAAGCGCCGGGACGTCGACGTCGTGGCCTACAACGCGGTCGCGAGGAAAATCATGGAAGAGAACAAGATCCCGATCGATGATCTTTACGAATTCGTCAAACCGCAGTTGGCCAAGCTGCAGCTGGCCAACGACGTGCATTTTTCCAAGGAAGGCTCCCAAGAGCTGGCGAAACAGGTGGTACAGAGCATTCAGAAGACGCTGGAGGGGAAATGATTCACGTCATTGCTACGGTCGAAGTCGTCGACGGGAATCGCGATGCTTTTCTGGACGAGTTCCACAAGATCATGCCGCTGGTCCGCGCCGAGGCCGGGTGCGAGGAGTATGAGCCGACGGTGGACCTCGCGACCGGACTCGCCGCACAGGTGCTGCTCCGCGACAATGTGGTCACAATCGTCGAAAAGTGGCAGAGCCTCGACGCTCTCCGAGCCCACTTACAGGCCCCGCACATGACCGAATACCGTACCCGGGTCAAGGACATCGTCCGCAAGGTAACGCTGCAGGTTCTTCAGCCCGCCTGAAACAGTGGACAAGGACAATTTGAATGGATGGGCTTATCAGCAGTGGGAATGGCTGCGGCAAGTAGCCGTGTAAGAATAAGTTCTCGGGTTCGTAGGACGGATTTCCAATCCGTCCGGCAAACACGGACGGATTGGAAATCCGTCCTACGAAGTATTCTTGGACGATTGCCAAGTGCGACGCATCCGCCCAGGTCAGGCGCAGCATTCCATTTCCGACGATTGCGGCGGGATGATCAACCCGAGCTGGACAGCCGGACCCTCCTGGTCCGGCTCTTGTGACTCGGCGACCATTACTTTGCCAGCACTCGGGCCAGCTGCTGGACCTTCTCGGCGCCAATGAGGTCCACCAGTTTCTTGACGGCGTGGACGTCTTCCAGACTGATAACGCTGCTGTCACCACTCACCACCACCACGGAGGCGGTCTGCGGTTTGGCGGCGTCCTTCTTCGGCCGGCCCCCCTTCTTCTTCTTGGGGAAACCGACCTTGACCTGCGCGATTTGCTGGGGAGTCAAGGGGATGCTGTATTTCGCCTTGATCCAATCGGAAATGGCCACGTTGCTCCTCGGTTCGACTTCGCCGGACGCAAGCGCGGCCTTGACCATGTCTACTTGGGTTGGTGCTTCGCCGTTGGTCGCGGCCTTCTTCGGGGTCGCCATGTCTGCGGGCTCCTGGTGTGGGGCAAAGTATATGGAGTGGGCTTGGGGGTGATGATAGGGCGAGAAGTGCAAGGAAACAACATAATATCCAATTTTGAGCGGTTGCGATGTGCAAAGTGGTGGGTTCGGAACGGAGTCGCTTCGGGCAGAGAGCTCGCACTCTATGCTCCTTTGCCTCCTCGATTCCGGAGCCTTGCGCGTTGGTCCAATCCAACTCTCAATCGTTCGGCGGGGTGCGCGTTTTCCGATGCCGGCGGGTGCGCAGCCTCGTCCATGCCTGTCGCAACGTCGCGCACTCCGACGCGGTGATTCCGAGCGATTGAAGCACCGCCTGGTCCTGCCGGATCATTAACGCCTCGGCCGTCGTTCCCTTGCACACTGCTCGGTCCAGTCCCGCGAGAAGGGCGCCGGCATTGTTTGGTATCGCGAGCAACAGATGCTCAATCTCGCTGGGCACCAGTTCCAGGACGCCGCCGCCGTAGTGGCGGCCTTCCAGCTCACTCGACAATGCGGTCAGACTGTTGACAAACGCCGCCACCAGTCGTGCGGCACTGATGCCCCGCGGATGGATGCGATAGGCCGTGTCGGTCGTGAAAGCACGGGCCCGGTTGAGCACCAGTCGCGGAAAGTGATGGCAGCGCTTGAGCATCGCGACCGGGGCCGTCGAGACCGATGGCACGTTATACCAGGGCGTCCGGATTCGACACTTGTAGCGTCGGTGCAGTCCCTCGGCTTCGCCGGCGCGCAGGTAACGCCGGACACCGGGCGGAAACCGGTTCATTGGCACGTCGCCGAACCAGAGGAAGTTGGCACGCAAACCCAGGCTTCGGTTCGCCTCGTGGCGAGCCCGATCGTAAACGACGCCCTGAACGTGCTCGCTACGGCCAAACATTGGGTGAGCCCAGTGCTCCAGGCCGTGGGCACGAACCACATCGTCCGACACGAGAAAGAAGTGATTTGCACCGGTCACGATCCCAACGTCGACCGACGCCACTTCGCCGAAACGATACACATGGGGTCGGTCGGATAGACTGTCCAGCAATTGGCGTTCGTTTCGGCTCAATAGGCCCACCATCCACTTGCCATCGAGCATCGGTCCGGGCAAGAATTCTGCATTTCCGACGCGAATATCGGCGCCGGCCGTCAGTACCAGCCGGTTCGGCAACGCCAGAATGGCAAGCTCGGCAAGGCTCCGTTGCTCCTCACACCGCTTCTCCGCCAAGAGCAATACTACACCTTGGAGCGCGTCGCCGAACCAGAGGTCTTCGGGGTCCAGGACGAGGATTCGCGAGCATTCGGCCAGCAGGAATTGTCTCAGAGGTTGAGCGTGCAGGACGTGCAACAACTCTGCCGGCAGCACCATCGCCAGCCGGCCGCCGGGACGGAGCAGGGCCAGCGCAGCAATGACGAAGGGAACCCACGCATTGGTATGGCGGGTGAAGTCGAGTGCATGGCGCTGAAAGATGCGCTCCGCCCGGGTCTGCTGCTGATCGTTGAGATACTGGTAGCGAATGAAGGGGGGATTGCCCAGCACCGCGTCGAATACGGACTTGCGGGCCGGCGCCAGCGACCAGTGCAGGAAATCGGTGACGTGAATTGCAACGTCCGCGCCGGGCAGTGCCTGGGCTCGGGCCTTGGCCGCCTCGACGGGGTCCAGTTCGCACGCTTCGACGGCCTTCAGGCATTTCGGCGCCAGACGAGCCAGTGCGGCAAGAAACGCTCCATCGCCACAGGCTGGTTCGAGGATACGCCGCGGGCGGATTTCCAGGGCCCAGCGAGCGAGAAAAGCGGCGATGTCCGGGTCGGTGTAGTAGCCGCCGCGCAGCTTTTGAGGCGATTCCTGATCGATGAAGTTCACAGGTGCTTTCGTGATTCAAGCAATGCGGTAGGTTCGATGGTTCGCATCACGGCGCGCTGCCGGCGCGTCCCTCGACGCGAAAAACCTCCAGCGTGCCAACGGTCAACACAGGTTGCACATGCTTCGCGACGCCGCGGAGCGCGTCGAGCAGTTCCCCGCTTCGGGCATCGCCGTGCAGATGGACGTAGTGCACCGTCGGCAACAACGGCTGCGCGACCACGTCCCCGGCAGTCAGACGCTGCGGCCGGCAATCCGCCAAGTAGAACAGGATCGGGTCAGACGCCGGCGCCTTGAACGTGGCCAGTGGCAGGTCAACTGCACCGCGTTCGCGAAGAGCAGTCCTCAGTTCGCGCCATGGTGCGCTGTGCATGCCCAACGCTTCGCCGGAGCCGCCCAGAGGCCGCGCGAGCGGATCGAAGGAAGCGTAGCCCAGGAGCACCACCACCATTCCTGCCAAGGCAACTGCCACTCCCGCGCGCCGCCGACACAGCGCCTGCAGGCCCAGGGCCATGCCCAGGCAGATCGGTACCGACAGGATCAGGAAGTTCCGAGACTGCACGAACGGCACGCCGGATAACCCGATCAGCCGAATAAGCACCAACGGCACTATCATCCAGGAAGCGACCACCCATGCGCGAGAGAGGGGGCGACCTTCTCCGCCAAGCCGCTGTCCAAGGCGTTCGCCAGTGGAAGTCAACCCGTTCCACCCATAAATTATGCCTCCCACCGGCACCAGCATCACCGGGAACAGGACCAGGAGCAAGTGGATTAGGTTCAGCTCTCGCTGAATGGCTTCGTCACTGTAGCCGTAGTCCGCGAGCATCTGCCGTGCCATCGGGAATGCCAGGCTCGGCGCCAGTACATAGAGCAGACTCGCCAGAAGCAAGCCGCCTCCGGCGAGAGCGAGGCCAGTCCAGCGCGGTAACGGCGCCTGGATGTCGCCTTCCTCCGGCGCAAGCGGCACCCTCCGCAGCGATGCCAGGCCCCGCAGTCCCAGGGCTGTCGCCGTCAGCGCAAACACAATGCCCAGTGCTCCTGTTCCCCCACCCGCTACCTCACGGAGGCAATCGAGGATCACGGGAAAGGTCCCGATCCGGAGATAGCCCTGCCCGTGAGCGCTCTGGTATGGAATGACCGGCAACCAGGCGACGAACGGCAACACGGCCAGGGCCAGGGCCAGGAGCGTCTGAATCGCGTTGCGCCGCAGAGCGCGCTCGCCTCGCACCAGCAGCCAAAGACAGCATAGCCCGTGTGGAAATAGTGCAATCACGGCGTAGTAGTGCGTGAAGAGGGCCAGCAGGCAGACCACGGCGTACACGCCACGCTGCCAGGACCGCCCATCTTCCAGACAGACGACGAAGAGCAGATGGGCCGCCGCGACGAGGGTCACCAGCAGGGCGTAGTGCCGTGCTTCCTGGGCGTAGGCGATCTGTAGCGGGTTCAGCGCCATCAACAGGGCGGAAAAGAGTCCCACACCCGTCCCGCCAAGCCGCCTGCCCAGCGCGAAGGCGAGTCCGACCGCGAGCACGCTCCACACCATCGGCAGAGTGCGGACTACCGCCTCGCTATCCCCAAATGCAGCCACCCAGAAAAGGAACGGCAGCGTCATCAATGGCGGATGATTGTTGTGAAACGAGTCGCGGGCCAGTACCGCTCCGAACACTCGTGGCGAAAGACCCTGCAGGCGAACGGCGTACAGCTCGTCGCAATCGAAGCTCTCCCCGCCCAGATCGTGGGCACGGAAAAACGCGGCGATGGCCAGCACGACGAGCAGGGCCACGCCGGACCAGCCGATCGCTCGGCGTGGGGCAGCCTTCACTTCGACAACACAGGGGCGGAGAGGGAGTTCAACGGTCGCCATGTTCGAGCATCCTCTTTGAATCCTGTGGGCCGGACAGGCAGCATCCCCGCGATACCGCGATTGTGGCAAACGCCGGACTTTACGATGCCGCTCCATGGCCACGGGCTCCAGCTTGCCGCGGCACACGCGAAAGCCGTGGCGAACCCAGGTGAGGACAGGCAAATCGGTCGTGGAATCTCCGTAAGCAAACGACTCTTCAGGCAGCGTTCCCAGGTATTCCTGGAGCGCTGCCAGCTTGGCCACGCCCTTGCAATTCGGACCGACGATCCGTCCGTCGATGACGTCCGCTTCAACCGCCACTTGGGTGCAGATCACTTCGTGGATATTCAGGGCATTGGCCAGCGCCGGGACATAGAGGTCGGGACTGGCCGACAGCAGCACGACTCGGTGGCCCGCCGCCTGGTGGGCACGGAGCTGCTCGGTCACGTCCGGCCTCAGCATGCTCGGAATCCAAGATCGACTGAAGGCGGCCGCCGCGCGGGCCAAGTCCGCTTTCGACTCGCCTCGGAAGAAAGTCACCAACAGCCGCTCCTTGGCGCTCCGTGCCGACAGCAGTCGGAATGCATGCAGGGCCAGGAAAACCGGCAGCACGACCAGCGGCCAAACTTGGCGGGCGCGCAGAGCGTAACCGATCAGGAACGGCAACAAGGTATCTCGGCGCACCAGCGTGCCATCGAGATCGAAGACGGCGACGGGTACAGGCATCAGGGACATCAGAGTTTGAGGTATAGGATCAGCCCCACGGCAATCGTCCAGCACAGGCCGTTGAGCGCGAAGATCGGGTCATGCAGAAGCACGTCCACGGGGCCGTCGTGACCACCCTCTTGCACTTTGAAGACATAGCGGAAGATGCCATAGGCGACGAACGGCACGGTGTAGACGAGATGCGTGGTGCTGTGCAGCCGGATGGTTTCCGGCGCCACCGTGTACAGCATGTAGGACAGCAGACATACCGACGACGTGACGCCCAGCATCAGGTTGAGTTTGTCCACGCTATAGGAACGCAGGGCTGGCCGGTAGGCGGAGCCGGGCGCCAGCGCGGTGAGCTCCAGCCGACGCTTGCCGATGCCCAGGATCATCGCCAGGGAAAAACCGCACACCAGGATCCACGAAGTGGGCTCCACCTCGATGGCCGCACAACCGGCCTGGAGTCGAAGCACGAAGCCCATGGCAATGCTGATGACGTCGGCAATAACGCGATGCTTGAGGAAGAGACAGTAGATCAAACTGTTGGCGACGTACAGCGCCGCCAGCAACAGGAAAACCGGGGGAAGCGTGGTCCAGGCAAGCAGCGTACCGCAAGCCACGAGCAAAACGGCCAGGCCGAATGCCATCGCGGGGGAAACGCGGCCGGCTGCGATGGGCCGCGACCGTTTGCGCGGGTGCTGGCGGTCGGCGGGCGTGTCAATGACGTCGTTGATGCAATAGACCGCACTGGAGAACAGGCAAAAGCAGGCAAAAGCCGTGAGCGCCGCCAACACGGCGCCCGGCTGGCCGAGCGACTCGCTGAACAGCAGCGGCCCGATGACAAAGACGTTCTTGGTCCACTGCTTCGGCCGGGCTAAAGCCGCGAGATCCGCGAGGAGCGACTTTCTATTGGGCTTCGTACCCTGGTCGGGCGACATGGTGACGATCGTCGCCCGCACATTCCCGGGTGCGGATGCGATCGGTTCGGCGGAGACAATCTGGCTCATCGTGCATCTCGCATGAGTCGGCTCAGGGACGTCTTCTTCCCCACGCCGGAATGTCCGCCTCCGCAACGGCGCGCAGGCGCACCGCGGCGAAGGACGTGTGAGGTCCCGCGACAGCCAAGGAAAGTGATGGTGGAGAAAGTACATCGAGGCGGCCATCCGGGTCAACACCGACCGACGCCGTCGTCCCTGGATTCCGATTGATGAATTTCGCGTCCGCCGTCGTCTAACGGAATGTGGCCGAAATCCCCATTGCACCCGCTACCCGCCGCGGTCGTTGACAGTCCCGCGCGGCCGTGCGACACTACAGATCTGCCGTGGCTCCGCGTCCCCACCGTGGACCCAATCCCTCCTTCCATCGCCCGTCCTCGGAGGCTGCCGCCATGACTTCCACTCTCCATCGCTGGACTATTCGTGCATTCCTCGCCGTTTTTGCCGTGTTGGGATCGTGGGCGATGGCTGCCGACGAGCCGCCGGGAACCATTCCCCTCAAGGGCCACACCGAGACCGTCTATGCCGTGGCCTACAGTCCGGATGGCAAGTATGTCGTCACGGCCAGCTTCGACAAGACGCTCAAGCTCTACGAGGCGGCTACCGGCAAGGAGCTCAAGACGTTTGCCGGTACCACGGGCCACACCAATCTCATCCTGTCGCTGGCCTTCCATCCGCAAGGTCACGGCATCGCTTCGGGCAGCTCTGACAACTCGGTCAAGCTGTGGGACATTCCCTCGGAAAACGCGCTGCGCGATTTCGTGCATGCCGATGCGGTCAATGCCATCGCCCTGAGCGCCGACGGCAAGCTGCTGGCCGGCGCCGGCAAGGATGGCACCGTCAAGCTCTGGAACCCGGCCGACGGCAAGCCGATCAGCGAACTGAAAGGCCACGTGGGGCCGGTCACCGGAGTGGCATTCAACGCCGACGGCAAGCTGGTCGCCAGCACCGGCAGCGATGGCACCGTGCGCTTCTGGGATAGCGCCAAGGGCCAGCCGATCTCGGTCGTCGGGGCTCACACGGGCGCGGCCAACAACGTGCAGTTTCACACCACCAGCACATATGCGTGCAGCGTCGGCGACGACGGAATGTTGAAGTTCTGGCAGTTGCCGCAACCCGTCGCGAAGGACGTGCCGGCCCACGCCGACCAGGTGACGGCACTGGCCCTCTCGCCCGATGGCGCCCAGGTCTACTCTGCCAGTGCGGACAAGACGGTGAAGGTGACCGCATTCGCCAATCCCGCGCAAACGCGCGCGCTGGTGGGTGCCACGGGAGCGGTCAATGCGGTGGCTCCGGGCGGGACGCTCGTCGCCGGTGGCACGGCCGACAACCGCCTCATCCTCTGGAACGCGGCCGATGGCAAGGTGCTCAGCAATGGCGTCGCCCATGGCGGACCGGTCACGGGCGTCAGCTTCCATCCGCAGGCGACGCAGCTTGTGACATCCGGTGCTGACGGTCTCGTCAAGCTCTGGGCCTTGCCGCCTGTGCCCGGCCGCGCGTTGGCGCATCCGGATGGCGTCACGTCGATCGCGCTCAGTCCCGATCAAAAGCGCCTCATCACGGGAGGCACCGATAAGGTTGTCCGCAGCTGGAATTTGACGACCAACGCGATAGAACGGCAGTTCCCCGGCCATGCCGGCGCCGTGACAGCGGTCGCGCTGAGTCCGAACGGCCAGCTGCTCGTCAGCGGTGGCGATGACGCCACGATCCGCTTCTGGAACCAGACCAACGGCCAGCAGTCCGACATGTTCGGCGGCCACGCAGCACCCGTGACGACACTGGCCTTCCATCCGGCCAATACGCAGCTGCTGTCCGCGTCGGAAGACGGCACCGTCAAGCTCTGGGCCTTGCCGCCGGCCGCGCCCAAGCTTTTCGCTCACCCCGACCTGCTCACCAGCGCGGCCATCAGTCCGGACGGCGCCAAGCTGCTGACCGGCTGCAACGACAAGCAAGCCCGGCTGTGGAACCTGACAAGCGGCCAGCTCGAACGCGCGTTCCCCGGCAACACGCTTGCCGTCACCGCAGTGGCGTTCTCTGCAAATGGCGCCGCCGTCGTGGGCGGCGGCGCGGACAAGTCGGTGACGGTCTGGAATGCAGCCGACGGGAAGGAGCTCAAGAAGTTCGCCAACCTGCCCGCCGCAGTCAACGCGGTGGGCTTCAGCGCGGACGGCAACACCGTCGCCGCCGGCCTGGCCGACAACTCGATTCGCCTGCTCGACATGGCCCAGGGCAAGGAGATCAAGAGCCTCGCAGGCCATGCGGGACCGGTCACGCACGTTGCCTACACCGCCAAGGGCGATCAGGTCATTTCTTCCAGCGCCGACAAGACGCTCCAGGTGTGGAACGTCGCCGACGGCATGTCGAAGGCGAAGCTCGACCACGGTGCAGCGGTCTCGTCATTCGCTTTGAGCAAGGACGGGACCAAGGCTGCAACCGCCGGCGCCGACAAGGCCGTCAAGGTCTGGACGCTGGCCGACAGCAAGGCGGTCGCCACCATTCCGACGCCCGCGGACGTGCGCAGCGTCGGTTTCAGTCCCGATGGCACTCGCTTGATCGTGGCCGGCGCGGACAACAAGGCCCGTGTCTACGGCATGGACGGCAAACTGCTCGAGTTTTTCACGCACGATGGCCCGGTGGTGGCGGCAGCCTATCACGGCGACGGCAAGCGCGTGGCCACGGCCAGTGCCGATAAGACGGCGCGCCTCTGGACTTCGGCGCTCCTCTGGCAAGCGACCCACACCGGCCCGGTGCGCCAGGCCGCGTTCAGCGCCAAGGGCGATCGCATCGTTTCCGGCGGTGACGACAAGCTGGTCAAGGTCTGGAACACCGTCGACGGCAAAGAAGTGAAGTCGATCGCTGCCCACGCCGCGCCGGTCAGCGGCGTCGGCCTGAGTGCAGACGGCGCACGCATCGTGAGTGCCGGCGCCGACAAGACGGTGAAGGTCTGGTCTGCCGATCCGCCCAAGGCCGGCGTGCCGGAAGCACCGATCGCCATCGTCACGCTGGCCGCTCCGCCAACCAGTGTTACGATCAGTCCGAATGGGCAACGGATCGCGGCAGGCTTCACCAATCAGGCCGCGCATCTCATTTCCGTCTTCGACGTCGCCACCGGCAAGGAAGTGATGAGCGTTCCCGATCACACGGGCGCCGTGCGTGCCCTGACGTTCGCCCCGGACAATCGCACGCTGGTTTCCGCCGGCATGGACAAGGCGGCACGGCTTTCGGACATCAATGCCCTGGCCGTCCTCGATGCGCATCCCGGCGGCGTGGCGGGCGTGCAGTTCCATTCCAACCCGGCAGCGCCCCAGGTGCTGACGGGCGGGGTGGACAAGACGGTGAAGCTGTGGACGCTTGCCGACGGCAAGGTGGTGCGGACGTTTGGCCCGCTGGCCGATCCGGTCACTGCCGTTACGTTCAACCGCGATTTCACCCAGGTGGGCGCCGCGGCCGGTAAGGTCGTCAAGGTCTGGAACGCGGCCGACGGCAAGGAACTGCTGACGCTCACTCACCCCGCACCCGTGCTGTCCCTGTCGTTCAGCGCGGACAAGGCACGAATCGCGACGGGAGCTGCCGACAACCTGACGCGCGTCTGGGACGCTGCCACCGGCAAGGAAATGCAGTACTTCCGCCAGGCCGGACCGGTCCGTGCCGTGGTGTATCACAATGCCAACACGTCGGTCGTGGCCGGCAGCGCGGACAAGTCCGTGGTCATTCAGCCGGTGTCGGCCTTGCGCATGTCGGTGGCTGGAACCGGACCGGTCCGCGGCTTGAGCATGACGCCGACGGGCACGCACTTCCTGACGGCTGCCGACGACAAGACGGTGAAGGCGTTCAATGCGGCCAACGGTCTGCCGGAACGGACGTTCGACGGTGCTGAAGGCGCGGTGAATGGCGTCGCCGTGTCGAAGAATGGCCTGCTGGTGGCAGCCGGCGGTGCCGATAAGACTGTCCGTGTCTATACTTTTGCGGACGGCAAGCTGGTGGCAAGTATCAAGGCGCCGGCGGGCGTGCGCAGCCTGGCTTTCACGCCGAACAACACGACGCTCGCCGCGGCGCTCGACAACAATGCCGTCGCATCCTGGGCAGTGCCGTTCGTTGCAGGGCAGCCGCTCTCGGCCGATTTCGGCAAGCCGCTGCAGACGTTTGCGCATGCGGGGCCTGCGACTGAAGTCGTCTTCGCGGTTGATAGCGGAACGCTTTATTCCGGCAGCCAGGACAAGACCATCAAGGTCTGGAAGTTCGCCGCCGACGGAGCGACGAAGAGCCTGGCGCATCCCAACCTGGTCGATGCCGTTGCCTACGACACCACCGGCAACAACCTGGCGACCGGCTGTCACGACGGCATCCTGCGCATCTGGGACATGACCAAGGCGCCGCAACCGGTGGTGGCCAAGGCGATCAATGCCCACGTCATCCAGGGCCAGCAGCCGGCGCCGATCTATGCGGTGGTCTGGACGCCGGACGGCAAGAGCGTCCTCAGCACCAGCCTGGACCACAGCATGAAGCTGTTCGATGCCGCCAGCGGCAACCCGGTGCGCGAGTTCAAGGCCTATAAGGACAAGGAATTCGACAAGGGCCACCAAGACGGCATCTACTCCGCCGCATTCAGCCCGGACGGCAAGGTCCTCGTGTCCGCCAGTGGCGATCGCACCATCAAGATGTGGGACGTGAGCAACGGCATGGTGGTGCGCGACCTGGTGAACCCGACATTGAAGGTCAACATGGTGCCCGACGGCCAACCGAAGCTGCAGCCCCCGCATGCCCATCCGGGACCCGTGTACGGGGTGCGCTACACCAAGGATGGCAAGTACATCATCAGTGTCGGGCATGCGCCGAACAGTCGCGGCTACCTGGCCGTGTGGAATGCGGCGGACGGCAAGATGCTCTACGGTGCGGAACTGCCGTTGGGGCACTTCAACAATCTGGCAATCTCGCCGGACGGCAAGTCGCTGGTGGTGGCTCCCGCCGCGGGAAGGCAGTCGCCGGAGACAAATGCATACATTCTCAAGATGCCGGATGTGGTGAAGTGAGAGCGGGTCCAACGCCCGGTCGCGAGCTGGGCGCGCAAGCAAGGGATAATTCACCCCTTGCTTGCCTTACATTCCGCACAGTGGTTTGTGTTGGCTCGCCTGAGCTTTGGGTGGCTCATTTC
>JAIEMG010000168.1 GCA_019752375.1 Gemmataceae bacterium
GAAAACGCGATTCAGGCGTGATCGCAATTCCAGGATACCCCTAGTTTCAAGCGTTTCTTTGCAGATAGACTCTTACTCCGGCCGTGCTTTCTGCTGGAGCAGCCAGCCGAGCGTGAAGAAGAGGATTCCCACTCCCGACAGGCTCAGCGTGTACCAAAGGCCGAACTCGGTTGGCCGGGCCAGGTTGCCCGCCATGGCCACGGGCAGGATTACCAATCCCAAGAACTGCAGACCACGCCCCAGTTTGTAGAGCATTCCGCAACCTCAGTCTTTCTTGGATTCGAGAAGCAGTGCTCCGCTGATTCTCAAACCTGATACATGTCGATGCAGCTGTTGAGCGCCCGATGCGGTGTTCCGTGCATTGTATGCGCGTCGTCGCGCCGGCACAGGAGTTGCGAATCCTCTCCGGCGCCCCATCCCCACGCACCCGTTGCCCGATAGTCCTTGACATCGACTGCGGGAGAGCTAAAAAAACCGTCGTTTGACACACCGTCCGCACCCATTGCTTTCGATGCGGGCGCTTCATCGGGAGGCTGCGTCAGTGAATGTACTTTTCCGAGCGCAAGCCAGCAGGCAAGTCGTTGTCCGCGCGGCCTTGATGTTCGTCGCCGTTATCGGCCTCGCCGGCTGCGATCAGATGATGAACGACCGCTATTCCCTCGACATGCGCTATCCGCCGCGCAGCGATCCGGTGTTCAAGGAAGCGACGATTTCCGGCGAAGAACTCCAGTATCCCGATCGTCCCGGGCAGCTGCCGATCCTCTCGCTGGCCAATGCGGAAGATCCTGAAAACCCGCTGTTCAAGCCCGCCAAGGCGGGCATGCTGCTCGCGCCGAGCAAGGCCAATGCCGAGGCGCGCAAGAACCTGAACGAGTCCCTGGAGAAAGTGTTCGGCACGCCGGCGCGGCCGAAGGTGGCGCCGGACAGCGAGTTGGCGGGCACGTTACAAGCAGAATTGCAACTGGATGAGCGGACGTTGCGCCGCGGCAGTCGGCTGTATCGAATCCAGTGTCTGCACTGTCACGGTCTGTCCGGCGATGGCCGGGGCCCGACGGCATTCTGGGTGAATCCCCACCCGCGCGACTATCGGCAGGGCGTCTTCAAGTTCACCTCGGTCACACTCCAGCAGTCGGCACAAAAGCCGCGCCGCGAGGACCTGCTGCGGACGTTGCGGCAAGGCATTGACGGCACGTCCATGCCTTCGTTCGGCACGATGACGGAAGATGAACTGCAAGCCATCGTCAGCTACGTCATCCACCTGAGCATGCGTGGCGAGGTCGAATATCAGGTGCTGGTGGAGCTGACGCAGAACCCCAGCCTCGCCAAGCCCGAAACGTCCGTGGACGAGTGGATTGCCGGCCTGGCGCGCTACTGGCTCGACGCCCAGAAGCCAGAGAACGAGATCATCCCCGAACCGTATCCTTTTGCCCTGCATCCTGAGACGGATGCGGAAAAGGTTGCCATCCGCGACGCCGTGCGGCGCGGCGCCACCTTCTTCGCGGATGCCCAGGTGGGCTGTGTGACCTGCCACACGGACTACGGGCGCAATGCCAAGTTCCGCTACGACGTCTGGGGCACGTTGACCAAGCCTGCCGACTTGACGACTGGCATCTACCGCGGCGGTAGACGGCCGATCGACCTCTACTATCGCATGCACTCGGGCATCAATGGTTCGGGCATGGCTGCATTCAAGGATGCCGCCGTCAAGTCCGGCAAGGTCAAGAGCCTGTGGGACATTGTCAAATTCGTCGAAATCCTGCCCTACCCGGCGATGCGCAACGAGTACGGCATTCACATTGACTGACGCACCACCCCGGCTCGCCGGCTGAAGGAGTCGTTTCGTGCAGAAGTACTGGAGTGTGCTGTTTGGCGCCGTCATCACCGCGGCGGTGGGTCTGTTCGTCGTCGCGCCGTTCATGGGCTGGTGGCTGCCGCGTAACGTCTCCAGCTTCGGCGGCGACGTCGATCTCCTCTTCTACCTGATCCTGGGGATCACCGGCTTCTTCTTCGTGCTGACCGAAGCCATCCTGGTCTACGGCATCTGGAAGTTCTCCAGCGACCCGACGCGCAAGGCCACGTACACGCACGGCAACCACAAGCTTGAAGTGCTCTGGACCATCGTGCCGGCCGGCATCCTGGTCATGATCGGCATTGTCCAGGTCCGCACCTGGGAGAACATCAAGTATCAGTCGCGCATGCCCCGTCCCGGCGCCAACACGCAGCAAATCGAGGTGGTCGCTCGCCAGTGGGAGTGGCGCATTCGCTATCCCAGCCCGAAGCGCATGGCAAGCTGGCGCAGCGATCCGCGTTTGGCTCAGGACTTCGGCGCCGTACCGCATCAAGACGATGTTCACGTCCCCAACGAGCTGCACGTGTGGCGTCATCAGAAGGGCGAAGAGCCACAAAAAGTGCTCGTTCACCTGAAGACCCGCGACGTGCTGCACAGCATGAAGCTGGTGAACCTGCGACTCATGCAGGATGCGGTGCCCGGCAAGACGATTCCGGTCTGGTTCATGGTGGAAGAGTACAACACGTCGCTCCATCCCGAGACGGGCCGCTGGGTGGACGGCTTCGATCCCAAGACCGGCCACTGGAACCAGAAGGATTACGTCTGGGAGTTGGCCTGCGCCGAGTTTTGCGGCACGCGGCACACGGCGATGAAGGGCAAGCTCTTCGTCCACAAGAACCGCGACGATTTCCTGGAATGGCTCAAGTGGGCCGAGGCCGAAGACCATCGCCGCACGCCGGCGGTCCCCTCGACCGAGCCGTGACGTCCATCAATCCCAGTCATGTAGGGTGTGTCAAGCGTACTCGCGCGGACGCACCGGACCGCCCAAGAACGTGAAGGGGTTGCAGCAGCCGGTGCGTCCGCGCGAGTACGTTTGACACACCCTAGAAAGTGGCGTCGGCTTTGGAGCCGCGGACGCATGGCACTCGACCGTCATCGTTGGGGTGCCCGACCGGTAGAAGTCCGAGACAGTGGAACAGGGCACGCGAACTCACCGATCAAGCACGAGGACCGCGCATGAGCGTTAGCATTCCCCATGAAGCAGGGGCCCATCAGCATCCGCAGCTCAGCTTCCTGCGCAAATACATCTTCTCCGAAGATCACAAGGTCATCGGCATCCAGTTCATGTTCAGCGGCGTCATCTTCCTGATGCTGGGCGGCGCCCTGGCCCTGTTGGTCCGCCTTCAGCTCGGCTGGCCGCACGCCCAGGTGCCGATCCTGGACAAGATAATGGGCGACGGCAGCGCGGGCGGGCGCATGGGGTATGACACTTACAACATGCTGTTCACCATGCACGCCTCGGTGATGATCTTTTTTGTCATTATCCCGCTGCTGACAGGTGCGTTCGGCAATTTCCTGATCCCTCTCCAGATCGGCGCGCCCGACATGGCATTTCCCAAGCTGAACATGATGTCGTACTGGTTCATGTGGCCCGCTTTTACGATCATCCTCATCAGTTTCTTTGCCCATGGCGGCGCGGCGTCGTCCGGCTGGACCTCTTACCCGACGATTGCCAGCATCAGCATGCCGGCCGGTCAAGGCTTTGAATCACCCGCGCAGGCCGGCTCCGGCTGGGGCCAGATTCTGTGGCTTATGTCCCTGATCTTCGTCGGCATCTCGTCCATGATGGGCTCGGTGAACTACATCACCACTATCATCAACATGCGCTGCTCGGGGATGACGCTGTTTCGCATGCCGATGAGCGTGTGGTCGCTGTTCATCACCGCCATCCTCCAGGCATTCGCCTTGCCGGTGCTGACCGTGGCCCTGTTCCTCCAGTTGATGGACAAGACGCTCAACACCTCGTTCTTCCTGCCTCCCGGCACGCTTAATTTCGGCAACTGGCAGACCGGCCCGGGCGGCGGCCAGACGCTGCTCTGGCAGCACCTGTTCTGGTTCTACTCGCATCCCGCCGTCTACATCATGATCCTGCCGGCCATGGGCATGGTCAGTGACGTGATCTCCACGTTCAGCCGCAAGCCGCTGTTCGGCTACAAGCCGATGGTCTACTCGATCACCGGCATCGCGGGCCTGGGCTTCATCGTCTGGGGCCATCACATGTTCCAGTCAGGCATGGACCCGCGCCTGGGAACCGGCTTCATGCTGGCTACCATCATGATCGCGCTGCCCAGCGCGGTGAAGACGTTCAACTGGCTCGGCACCATCTGGCAGGGCAATCTGACGCTGAACACGCCGATGCTCAACGCCCTCGCATTTGTGTCCATGTTCGTGATCGGCGGTCTCTCTGGCATCTTCATGGCAGCCACGCCGGTGGACGTGTACATCCACGACAGCTATTTCATCGTGGCCCACCTGCACTACGTGCTGTTCATGAGCACGGTCTTCGGCATCTTCGCGGGCATCTACTTCTGGTTCCCGAAGATGTTTGGCCGGATGATGAACGAACGGTGGGGCAAGGTCCATTTCGCCATCACGTTCATCGCGTCCAACGGTGTCTTCTACCCGATGCACATCCTGGGGATCGCCGGCCACATGCGCCGCATCGCGGATCCGGAGCAATACCAGTTCCTCAAACCCTTGATGCCGATCAACGAGTTCATGAGCATCAGTGCCTTCGTCCTTGGCTTCGGGCAATTCATCTTCCTGGCGAACCTGTTCTATAGCGTGTTCTGGGGCCCGAAGTCGGGCCGCAACCCGTGGCACAGCAACTCGCTGGAATGGACGGCGCCGTCGCCGCCGCCGCACGGTAACTTCGAGTCGCCGCCAGTCGTGTATCGCGGTCCCTACGAGTATTCGTCGCCGGAGGGCGAAGAAGACTACCTGCCGCAGACCACGCCGCCGGGCGAGACCAAGCCGGCCGGAGAGGCGGTGCCCCAGCATGCCTGAGACGGAGCGAGCCCTGGTCGGCCCGCGCTGGGTCCACTGGTGGGCCGTGCTGACGGTCCTCGTCACATTGCCGCTGTTGCTCCTTGGCGCAGAGGTCACGACGAAGCAAGTCGGCATGATCGATCCCGACTGGCCGACGCCGCCCTGGCAGATGTGGCTGACGTCCTGGCGGCGCGACGTTGCCTACCTTGTGGAGCACTCGCATCGGCTGGCCGGCTACACCGTCGGCACTTGCGGTATCGTCCTGGTGGCAGGGCTGTGGCTGTGCGAACCGCGGCGCTGGCTGCGCTGGCTCGGCGCCGCGGCGCTCCTGGGCATCATCGGGCAAGGCTTGCTGGGCGGCTTTCGCGTCCGCTTGAACGCGATTCTCGGCACCGACCTGGCGATGATCCACGGCATTTTTGGCCAGATCGTCTTTGCACTCCTGGCCAGCGTGGCGCTGTGCACGTCGCGGCGCTGGGGCGAGTCGATGGAAACGTGGTCCCCCGAAGACACGTTGTTGCTGCGGCGCTGGTCGCTGCTGCTGACGGGCGTCGTGCTGCTCCAGTTATTCCTCGGCGCGGCCCTGCGGCATCGCGGCCTGGCGATCGCGCAACGGCTGCATCTGCTTGTCGCTTTCGGAGTGGTGGCATCGGCCGTGTGGTTTGCCCGGCAGGCGTGGGAAAGCCCGGCCTCGGATCGGCGCTTGCTCGGAATGGTCAAGGTGCTTGGCGTGTTGATTGCCGTGCAGTTGCTCCTGGGAGTGGAAGCGTGGATGGTGAAGTTCTCATCGCCGGAATTGGCCGCACAACCGGCGATCCTGGGCCGCGACCTGGTCCGCAGCGCCCACGTGCTGGTCGGTTCGCTGATCCTGGCCACCTCGGTGGGCCTGACGCTGGAATCGCATCGGCGGACGGGCTGGGTGACGGAATCGACGCCCGCACCAGCCAGCCGACTGGAGGGGGCCGCATGAAAGCCGCCACGCTCCTGCCGACAAGCGCCCCACCGCTGGCCGCGGCCCGTCCCGCCGACTACCTGGAGCTGATTCGCCCCAAGGTGAGCCTGCTGGTCCTGTTCACCGTGGCCGCGGGCGTTTACCTGGCCGCGCTGGGCAGCCCCGATCCGGGCGTCTTGTTGCACGCCTTGCTGGGCACGGCCCTGGTCGCCGCCGGCGCCAGTTCGCTCAACCAGTTCCTCGAGCGCCACACCGATGCGCTGATGACCCGCACCGAGAACCGTCCGCTGCCAGGCGGCCGCTTGCAACCTGCCGTAGTCCTGGTGCTTGGCACCATGCTGACCATTACCGGCCTGGCCTATCTGACGCTGACGTTGAAGCAACCGACCGCCGCACTGGTCGCCGGCTTCACCTTTGCCACCTATGTGTTTCTCTACACGCCACTGAAGCGACGCACGCCGCTCAACACGCTGGTGGGCGCCGTGCCGGGAGCCCTGCCGCCCGTGATCGGCTGGACAGCGGTTCGCGGCACCATCGATGCCGAGGCCATCGCTCTGTTCCTCATCGTCTTCCTCTGGCAAGTGCCGCACTTCCTGGCGATCGCCTGGATTTACCGGGACCAGTACGCCCAGGCCGGAATGCTCATGCTGCCCGTCGTGGACCGGGAAGGGACAAGGACGAGCCGGCAGATGGTTCGCTATTGCCTGGCGCTGATTCCGGTCAGCCTGTTGCCGGCCCTGCTGGGCATGGCAGGGCCGATCTACATCATTGGCGCGGTATTGCTGGGCCTCTTCTTCTTGCGCAGCTCCTTCGGTTTTGCGCGGAACAGTTCCACGGGACAGGCCCGGCGAGTGTTGCGGGCGTCGCTGGTCTATCTGCCGGCGTTGCTGTTGCTTCTGCTGCTCGACGGGCTGACCATCGGACCGTGATTGGTAGGGTCCGTACATGGGACGCATGGCACGAAGGCCGTGGAGCGTCTGGCCTGCACGGGATTGGGCCGGTAGCTGGTAGGGTGCGTCAAGCGTACTCGCGCGGACGCACCGGAATGTCGACGCCCTGGAAGTTTCGTAGTTTGTAGGGTGCGTCAAGCGCACTCGCGGACGCACCGGAATGCAAACGCGCCGTAATATCGTTCGGCAAGTGCGGGTTGTGGTGCGTCCGCGCGAGTACGCTTGACGCATCCCACCGGTCGAACGCACAGCGGAGCCTACGGGATTGATCGAGTAACTACCCAATGTTGAGTCGATAGCCATGGAACACGCGGTTGCGGAAGAAAAACAGATGCACATGGGTTTGCCGCTCAGCAATGGCAAGCTCGCGATGTGGCTGTTCCTCGTCACCGAGATTATGTTCTTCACGGGCCTGATCGGCACCTACATCGTGCTCCGCAACGGCTCGCGGTTCTGGCCGACGCCGCATCAGGTGCACCTGGTGGAATGGCTCGGCGCCTTGAACACGTTCGTGCTCATTTGCTCCAGCGTGACGGTCGTGCTGGCCCATTCGACCATCAGCAAGGGCGACGTGAAGACGACGCTGTACTACATGTTCGTCACCCTGGCGCTGGGTGCGGTGTTCCTCGGCGTCAAGGCGGTGGAGTATTCCGCCAAGTTCGAGCATCACATCTTGCCGGGACAGATCCGGTTCGATCGGTTCGAAAGCACGGCGGACGGCCGAGGCGGCGTCGCCTATCGCAAGTACTTGCGCGAGGAGTTGGTCAAGATCCAGCAGGACACGACCAACCTGGGGCTGTCCGACTCGGCCAGCAAGGAAAGCGTTTTCCTGCTCAACGTCATCAAAAGCTTTGACGAAGGCAAGGCGCTGACCAAGGAACAGGTCGACGGACTGGATCTTTTGCTCGCGGACCAGAGCATCGCCACCGGGGTGAACTGGGGACAGTTCAAGCCCAAGGCGACCGACAGCAAGCTGAGTCAGATCGAGCAGATTCAGGTCATCAGCGCCGTTGCCCAGGTGCTGCACGACAAGCACCCGAACCTGCACCTCGAGTACATCATTCCGCAAGGCAATGTCTGGGCCTCGTGCTACTTCGTCATGACCGGCTTCCACGCCATCCACGTCCTCGGCGGCCTGGTGGTCTTCATCATCATCATCCTGCTGGGCGCGCTCGGCAAACTGGGCGTGAGGCATGAGAGCATGATCGAACTGACGGGCCTGTACTGGCACTTTGTCGACATCGTGTGGATCTTCCTGTTCCCGTTGCTGTACCTGGTTTGAATTTCCCTCACTCGTCACACGAGTGGGCTTGGCGGGAGAATATTGCATGAACGAACACGGCAGCAGCGAATTCCAGGCGGGACATGGCGCTCCGCCGTCCGTGCCAAACATTCACGAGCACGCTGAACACGGCCATCACGCGCACCACGTCGGCCACGGCCACGGTCATCATGGGCCGAGCGTAAAGACCTACATGGCCGTCTTTGGCGCGCTGCTCATCTGCACGCTGGTGTCCTTCGTCGCCAACGTCGCGGTGCGCCAGGGTGTGATGGGCGCGTTTGCCAGCTTCGCGATCATCTTCTTGGTGGCGTGCCTCAAGGCGACGCTGGTCGCGGTGTGGTTCATGCACCTGAAGTTCGACTGGAACAAAGTCTACGTCATGATCGTGCCGGCCCTGATCCTGGGCCCGATGCTGATCATCGTGCTGCTGCCCGACATCGTGCTGGCATGGAAGACCACGGGGCCGTAATTCACATGGCGAGCCGAAGGCGTAAGCTCCCGGATTTTGCACGCCGAATCCGGGGGCTTACGCCCCTCGGCTCGCCTAATAAGAGGTTAACCATGTCGCGTTCGCTGCTCTTCCTGATGGCGGTGCTGGTGGCCGGTTGTGCCGCACCGTCGTCGACCGAAGAGCCGCTCCTGGTACCCGATTTCAAGCTTACCGAACGCAGCGGCAAGGACGTGAGCAAGGCCGACCTCGACGGCAAGGTCTGGATCGCCGCCTGCATCTTCACCCGCTGCACGACCAGCTGTCCACAGGTCAGCGGCGTCATGGCTCGCCTGCAAAAGGAACTGTCCGCGGACGTGACGCTCGTCAGTTTCAGTGCCGACCCCAAGCACGACGCGCCCGAAGTGCTGAGCAATTACGCGAAACGCTTCGGCGCCGATCCAGAGCGATGGTTGTTCCTGACCGGTGATACGCAGAAGGTCTACGAGTTCATCCAGAAGGGCTTGCGCCTGGGCGTGATGCAAAACCAGGGCACCGCTCGCACGCCGGGCAACGAAGTCGAGCACAGCTCGCGGCTGGTGCTGGTGGACCGCAAGGGCCGGATCCGCGGCTTCCACGAAACACGCCCCGAAGAGAAGCCGGATGAGCCAAAAGCGAGCACCGAGGAAAAGATCGACGAGCTGAAGCGGCAGGTGAACGTGTTGCTGCGGGAGAAGCGCTGATGGCCGTGGACTTCCCGGCAATCAACGCAACCCTCAATGCCGCCAGCGGCGTGCTGGTCGCGGTCGGCTACGTGGCGATTCGCCGTCGCCGGGTGGGCCTGCACAAGGTATGCATGCTGAGTGCGTTGGTGGTTTCGGCCACGTTCCTGGCGTCGTACCTGTACTATCACATTGTGGAACGCGGCGGCAAACCGACGCGCTTCGCCGGTCCGGAAAACGTGCGGGCGGTCTATTTCACGATCCTGATCTCGCACACGGTCCTGGCCGCCATCGTCGCACCGCTCGCCCTGACGACCGCCTACTTGGGCCTGCGCGACCGCCTGCCGCGCCACATCCGCCTGGCACGCTGGACGCTGCCCATCTGGCTCTACGTATCGGTGACGGGCGTCGTGGTCTACTGGATGCTCTACCAGCTCTATCCCTCGTGAGTCGAGCTGACTAGATTAGCGGAATGAAAGGGAACCCCATGAGCCGGCCAAGCATCCTGTTCGCACTGTTCCTGGTCCTGGGAATCGCGGTGGTCCGGCCGTGCGCGGCTACTGCCTGTCCTTCCTGCCAGGACGCCGTTGCCGCCGGCACGGAAGCCGACGACGAGCCGTTCCGCGAATCCAAGGCGTATAACGCCAGCACATTGTTCATGGTTGCGGTGCCGTACACGCTGTTTGCCGTAGGTGGGTTCGCGCTGTATCGGATTTATCGCAAGGGGCAGCGCGATGTTCAGTTGACGCAGTCACGTCTTGATCCTGGCTCGAGTGCCGCTTAGTGGTGCTCTGAATATCCACCTCACACCCTTGCCGGATCGACCACAACGACGCCAGGTGCGAATGCGCTGAGCGTCGTGAAGTGCCCGACGTTGAAAGTCATGAAGTGTGACACGCGATGGGCGTGGCAGACCGCCACAAACCGGGCGTCATGCACACGTTTGCCAATCACACCCGCCGCGCTGACCAGCGCCTTCCACGCGGGATAAATGTCCGGAGTTTCCACCAACAACGGAAACGTGGCCTCGAAAACTGCTACCCTTGCCTCCACCTCGGCTGCGGACAATCCAAGTCCGTTAGCGGTTAGGGGCCGTGTCGCCACATTACGGAACTCGACCAGGTTTTGCGGCGTGATGTGAAGCACTTCCCCACGCTGGTGCAGATCGAAAATGGCCTGGATAGCGACGGTAGACCTTGGGTCCGTGAGATTTGTCATGCGGACGAGGACATTGGTGTCGAGGAGGTAAGCCATCAGTCGTAAATTCCCTCGCTGCTGATGGCTTCATCCGACAGCACCACGCCGCAGTGCGATGCTGCTTGTAGCAGCCGTCGCTCCCACTCATCCCGCGGTTCTGGGACGGTGACGAACCGCTCCCGCAACGCGTTGAGGGCCAGAACCTCGGGGTCCACTCCTTGTTTGCGGCCCAGTTCGCTCAAGATCGCTTCGAGCTTGGGATCCAAAGTGATCGTCATGTCCATTCTCCTTCCGCCGCTCGCGGCGCAGCGCTTTCACGGCAAATCCACGTCCTTGAACTCAAACGGAATTGGCACCTCGATCACCGGACCCGGAGTCAAGTACTCGAACTTCCAGTTGTCCGGCTTACCCAGCACGAACTTCTTGTCCGCGTCGTCGACCCAGCGGTAATTGACCACGACCTGGGTGGCGGAAACGTCATCGCTGTCGAAGCCCGCGTTCTCGGTGAACTTCATACCGGCCTTGTTGACCAGGTACGCTTTGTTGCGCACCAGCCAGGCGCCGATCTGGAAGCTCTCGAACTTGAACGTGCTGGCCGGATACTTGAGCGACAGATTGACGACGTACTGCATCTCGCCGTCCGCGTTCTTCTTGCCCTCGAAGTTCGCGATCTCGATGTTGACGCCTTCCTGCTCTCGCTTGTCCTTCTTCAATGCGTCGAACTTGAAGGTCAGCTGCCTGCCTGAGCCGACCATATTCATCTGGCCCTTGAGCACGCCGATGCGTTGCACCGAACGGCGCAGCGCGGGCAGCGGAATGTCGATCTCCATCGCATTGCGGCCGCTGTCCACGAAACTCTGGCCCTTACCGACCTTTGGCACCTTCTGATCCAGGCCCTTGTCGTCTTGCAGCACGATGGTGTCGGGCTTGGTTTCGAGCAAGAACGCCTGAAATGGCGGCTGCCAGGCGATCTCCACCCGGGCCACGCAAGCATGGGCGTCCGTCTCCAGATCGCGAATAGTCATGATGCGCTTGAGGACCACCCGGAACGGCCCGCTATAGCTGGTCGGCACTTCGTGATACGGCCCCTGCACCAGCGCCATCTTGCCGTCGCGCTGGTAGAGGTTGACGCGCATATCGGCTTCCCGGGCGATGGCGTCCAGCGCCTTCCAAAAGGTCACCTTCTCGAGCTTGAGCTTGGCGATCCTGGGGTCCTCGGTGCCCTGGCGCACCACTTCGATGTCGGTCTGGGCCTTTAGTTTTTCCAGCACCTTCGACAGGGTCGTATCGCTCTCCTGAAGCGTGACGTACTTGACAACCAGGTCCTTGGCCAAGTCGGCCTTGGGTTTGGGATCATCCGAACGCGCCATCGGCACGGCGGTCCACCATGCAGCCAAGAGCACGAGGCAAGGCAGGCTCACGAGCCGCACAGGACGAAAGGACATGGCGAACACCTCCGGTGTGAAGGATCCGTGCAAGTTGCTTCCGATGGTACTGGAGCGCGGACGCGCTCACAAGCAGCCAGAGCAGACTCGTGGGAACCTGACGCATTGCAAAGCGTATGCCGTACTCATGAAGACACCAGTTGCGTTCGGTGGGGCCGGCTTCCAGCCGGCCAAATGACCGGCTGGAAGCCGGCCCCACAACGAACGGCAATTCGTTCCACTGGCGACTGCTTGGCCGCGCCTGGCCAATTTCTCGCCAACATCTGGCGGTTTTCAGCGGACGGGCTGTTTGGTCAACTCGGCGCTCATCTGCCAGAGCCGGGCAGCACTTCCCGCATCATGGGAAGCGGCCGACGAGGGCACGTCCCGCTCCTTGACGAAGTACTTGCCGCTGACGCCTTCGACTGCGGGCGACGTCGCGAGGTAGATCATCGTCTTCGCGCCTTGCTCCGGCGTCAGGGCGAACCAGGAGGCGAAGAACTGGAATAGTTTGCCGCGGCGCGTGCCGTCGCCGCCGAAGCCGGTGTAGACCCAGCCGGGATGCAGGGCATTAACCGTGACGCCCGTGCCTTCCAGCCGTCGCGCTTGCTCGTAGGTGAAAAGCAGGTTCAGGAGTTTCGACTGGCAGTAGACCTGAAACCCGGCGTAACGCTGCTGGTTTTGCAAATCGTTCCAGTCCATCCGCGCTCGCGTATGAGCGAACGAAGAGACGTTGATGATGCGAGCCGGGGCGCTGGCCCTGAGCCGGTCGAGCAGCAATTGTGTCAGCAGGAAGTAGCCCAGGTGATTGAGGGCGAACGTCATCTCGATGCCGTCGGCACTGATGCGTCGGTCAAAGAAAATGGCGCCGGCATTGTTCAGTAACACGTCGAGACGCGGGCAGCGTTCGAGTATCTTTTCCGCGAGCCCGTGGATCTCGCGCTGCACCGAAAGGTCGGCAGTGAGGAACTCGACCGCCGCATTGCCGGACCTGGCGCGGATGTCCTGGGCCACGGCCGCGCACTTCTGGGCATTGCGACCGACGCCAATCACGGTCGCGCCCTGCGCTGCCAATACCTGCGCGGTCACGGCGCCGATGCCCTGGGTGGCGCCGGTCACCAGGCAGACCTTACCGGTCATGGGCCGGTCCATCTCAGACCTCCAGTCCGACCGCGCGCATGAGCGCAATCGCGTTGCTGTGCTGCACCACGCCGGCGCGGATGCGATAGTCGAACGTCATCGTGCCGCCTTCGAGGCGATCTTCGAAGTGAAAGTTGGCGGCACGCGGGGCCAGCTGGTCGGCAATGCCGGTCAGCGACAGGTCGTGCGTCGTGGTCAGCCCCACCGCTCCACGCTGAAGCAGTCCCCGCAAGAGCGCATCGGCGCCGTGGCGACGATCGTGCGAATTGGTGCCGGCCAGCAACTCGTCCAGCAAGAACAGGAGCGGTCGCGGCCCCTGCGCCAGGTCCACGATCTGGCGCAGTCGCGTAATCTCCGCATAAAACCGCGACTTGCCGGCCTGGAGCGAATCCTGGATGCGCAACGTGGCGCCGATGGCCAGCGAGGAGAGACGCAAGCGCTCCGCACGCACCGGCGCGCCGGCCTGGGCCAGCACCGCATTGATGCCCACCGTGCGCAGGAAGGTGCTTTTGCCCGACATGTTCGAGCCGCTGACCATCAGCAGTTGCAGCGGGGCGCTCAGGGACAAATCGTTGCGAACGCATTCGCCGCGCGGCAGCAGCGGATGGCCCAGGGCGGTGCCGTCGAAGCAGGGGCCTTCGTCCAGCATCTCGGGAAAGAGGTCGCTGGGGTTCTCGTAGGCGTAGGCTGCCAGGGCGCACAGGGCTTCGAAGTCGCCGACTGCCGACAACCACCGGGCAATCGCCGCTCCCGACACCGCACGCCATTTCTCGATGGCAAATGCCATGTGGGCCGGCCACAGCAGCAGGAATGCGATCGGTGCGAAGAGCTGGTTCTTTTGCGAATTGAGCAGATCGATCAACCGCACCAGCGCGGAAATCTGGTGCGATGGCGGCATGCCATCCGTGTAAAGGCTCTTCTCGAGCGCGACCAGACGCGGAGATGTGAACGGCTCGTGCTCGACCCGGGCCAGGATGCTGGCGAACAGCGACAGGTCATGCACCCGGCGTTCCACGGGGTCGAGCACTCCCTTGATGCGCCGTCCGGCCCAGAAGTAGAACAGGATCTCCACGACGATGACGATCAGCAACGGCGTCGCCGGTGCGTCGGCAAAGAGCCAGGCCAGCGTGGTCAGGATCGCCAGGATCGGCAACACGGTGGCAGCGATGCGCATCCAGGGCGGCACCGAGAGGGGTAATGCGGTGCCCCAGTGGATCAGCCCATCGAGATCGACCCCGGGCGGAACTCCGGCGGCACGCAGCGCCAGGCCTTCGCGGAGATCGAGCCGAGGCGCCAGCTCGGCCACGGCCGCCTGGCGTGCTCTCACTTCTTCAGCCGGCGCCGGCGCCATCAGCCAGGCAGCCAGTGTGTCCTCGCCCGTGCGGAGCCGGGCGGTGGACAGCAGCTCGAAGAGCGAACCCTTGCCGAACAGATCGAGGTCCGCGGCATAGGGATGCGCATCGTCCCGAAAGCGATCGCCGGATTGGCCGGTCCCGGCCCACTGGCCGTCGAGACGAGCCAGCGCCCGCTGGTAGTAGGCGATGCCGCGCTGTGCCTGCCGTTGTCCGCGCCGCACCGTCTCATGAAAGAGCACCAGCACAATGAAGGCAACGAGCGGCACGGCCAGCCACAGGGCGTTCAGCAGCCACGCGCCGAAGACCAGGTAGAGCAGCACGCCTCCGGAGACAAAGACGATGACCCGGCCGTTGCCGACGACGGCTTCGCGACGCACCTGCCGCGCTTCCATTTCCCGGTAACCGGCCAGGCGGCGCCCATACTCTTCATGGGGGACACTCATCGACGTTCGACTCTCCCTTTTCACTGTCTGCCCAGGATCGCGTCCAGTGCCCAGCAGCCGCGTGGATGCGCCCGTTCCTGGAAATGCATCGCCAAGTCGGCATGGCCCGCGTCCAGAAGCGCGTCGTGCAGGGCGAAGGCACAGTCCTCGCCGTTGTACAGCGCCTGGGCGAGCGCGGGAATGGCACTGGGCCAGTGATCCGGCGGCACCAATCGCCGAAACGGATTGCCGACGATATGCCGCAGGAGTGCCGCTTGCTCGCTGCAGCCGGCGGATTGGGCTTCGTTATAGGCGGCAACTCGATCCGCGCGGTCGGCGATCGCCGCGCGACAGGCTGCTTCGACCGCCCCCACGCACACGTCGAACACCGTGCTGGCAGCGCGATTGCTGGTGGTCCAGTATGGCGCCCAGTTGCTGTGTTGCCTCGTCGCATTCAGCGCCTCGGCAGCGGCGGTGTGGGCGGCCGCAATCTGGCGTGCGGTTGCGGTACCATCCGCGTAGCGTTCGGCCACCTCGACCGCGGCTCGGTTTCGCTCGTCGGTCAACAGGGGCCAGACCAGCCGGCAAACAGCAGCCGCGAACAGCCGCGCCTTGCGCTCGCTCAGCTTGCCCGTTAGATATTCCAACATTGGCGCCGGTTCGGCCGCAGTCAGCCATTCCGCTTCGGTCATGCGTCCCCTTCCCTCGCGATCCGATACCTTCCCTCCCTGCATCCTATCTTTCAGAGGGGATGAAGTCGGCGCATGTTCGCGGCATTGGGCCAGACGACTGCTGGTGCTCTGCACGGCCGGCGGCAATCCCATCGAACCGGCTCATCAAACTGATGCTCGGGCCTCCCTGTCGCCGATGCTGAGAATGCCGGCGGCATCGCTTGTGGCGATTCTGCCGACATTGACGATAAGGACGCAATCCATGGCGAAGCGCGCAAGCCCGGCAGGTGGGGCGAGGTGCGTCGGCCGCGCTCGGCGCGGGCAACCGCCGCTGCTGCGCGTTCCGTTCCTTCTCGCGCTGCTCCTGTCCGTTGGCGGTTGCACCAGTCTTCGTGAGTACATTCACAACGGTTTCAAGGTCGGTCCGGACTACAAACGGCCGCCGGCTTCCGCTGGCGAGCACTGGATTGATGCAGCCGACGTCCGCGTCCGCAGCGAACCGGTCGACGACAGCCACTGGTGGACGCTGTTCGGTGATCCAATCCTCAATTCCCTGGTCAATGCGGCTTACCAGCAGAACCTGACGCTGCGCGAGGCGGGCTTCCGCGTGCTCGCGTCTCGCGCTCAGCTCGGCTACGAGTGTGGCAATCTCTTTCCGCAGACGCAGCAAGCTTATGCGGACTACACACGCAAGGCGATCAGCGGCACCGTCGCCAACCACCAATTCACCCCCGAGCGCTACTACGACGTCTACGATTTCGGCTTCAACCTTGCCTGGGAGATCGATTTCTGGGGCCGTTTGCGCCGGGCCGTCGCCGCCTCGGCCGACGAGCTGGATGCCAAGGTCGAAAACTATGACGACGTGCTGGTCACGCTGGTCGCCGACGTGGCCCAGAGCTACCTGCAGATCCGCACGTTCCAGGCCGAGCTGCGCTATGTGCGCGAGAACCTCGCACTGCAGACCAAAACACTCGACCTGACCAAGATTCGCTTCGCCAATGGAGCTGTCAGCGAGTTGGATGTTTCCCAGGCCACGCTGAACCTGGCGCGGACGGAAGCGCTAATTCCGCCCCTGGAACTCTCGCTGCGCCGGGCCAGCAACCAGCTGTGCATCCTGCTCGGCATTCCCCCCGAAAGCCTGGCGGAGAAGCTGGCGTTTGCGCCGATTCCCACCGCTCCGGGCGAACTGGCTGTCGGCATCCCACGCGACCTGCTGCGGCGTCGACCCGACGTCCGCCGCGCCGAACGCGAATTGGCAGCCCAGGGCGAACGCATCGGCATTGCGGTCGCCAACCTGTATCCCACCCTCAGTATCAATGGCAGCATCGGCTACCAGACGACCCCGCTCGCTCAACTGGTCCGGCCCGAGTCGCAGTACGGTACTATCGGTCCATCGCTGCAGTGGGATATCCTGAACTATGGCCGCAACCTCAACCGTATCCGCTACGAGGATGCCCGCTTCGAGGAGCTCGTCGTCAAGTATCAGAACAGTGTGCTCAACGCCAACCGCGAAGCCGAGAACGGCCTGGCCGCCTTCCTCCAGGCCAAGTCCGAGGTCGACGCGCGCGAACGAGCCGTGCGCGCCGCCCAGCGATCCTCCGATCTGGTGCTGATCCAGTACCGCGAGGGCAAGATCGATTTCAATCGCGTCTTCGTGATCCAACGCCAGCTCGAACAGGAACAGGACCAACTGGCAATCAGCCTGGGCAACGCGGTGCAGTCCGTCGTCCAGGTGTACCGCGCCCTGGGCGGCGGTTGGCAGCTTCGCTGCGGGCGTGAACCGCCGCCACTGGCCACCTCGGGCGAAGCGCCCCCGGACGAGTTGCCGGCGCCACGCCCGGTGGAGGAGAAGAGAGTGAAGGAGTGACCTCGTCCGCCAAATGCTTGGCATAGTCCTCCAATAAGCGATCCCGGAAGCGATTTGCCGCCCAATTTTCGCCCGGACGGCGAGCGCACCGCGGGTAGAACTACGGATTGGGGTGGCTTATTGGGCGAGCCAAGTTGATTTTGGTCAAGCGATTGTCTCTTTCTGTAACGCGGGCTGCCTTGGGGGCCGTGGGTGATCGGAGCGTCCAGACTCCGACCTCGTTATTAACCCGACACGAAAGATAATCAGCTGCATGATGGTTCTGTCGCAGATGCATAGGCGATGCACTTGTGTTGGAAATAGCTGGCCACTCGGTCTACGGCTCGAAGTATAACCCGATCGAACGCCGCTTTTTCCCGCACGTGGGCCGCGTCTGCCAGGGGATGCTCTTCGACACGCTGAACACGGTGGTGCGACTGATGCGGCGAACCGCAACCACCACGGCCCTGCGCGCGACTGTGAACATCATTCGTCGGGGGTATGAAACCGGTCGCCAAATTGGCGACACGTTCAAGCAAAACATTTTGCAAGCGGCCCGCCAGTGGATCCTGTATGTAGCGTCGGAGCAAGAGCCGGCGACGCGGCACGGCAGGAACATGGCGAAGCGCTTTCGCGAGCACGGGGGGCCCTGACGAGAGCGTGAGTTGCACGGCGCAGTGGATGCAAGGTTGGTAACAACCGGAAAGTCACTGAGGGCCGGTTGCAGACCGGCTACCCCAGCATCAACGGGGTGCTGAAGGAGATGCGGGATCACCGGGCCGACCTGCTCCGGGTGCTGGAGCGGCCCGAGGTGCCCTTGCACAATAATGCTTCGGAG
>JAIEMG010000221.1 GCA_019752375.1 Gemmataceae bacterium
TGCGCCCTACAACGGCAGTGGACGATGTCCCCGGTGCCGCCACGAGAAGCAGCCTATGTTCGAGCCCTTGGTCATCCGCTGTCGAGAGAATGGCCCCCTGGTGATTCAGGGGGCGATCAAGGTGGTGGACCATCAGGGCAACGAGTTCGCACTGCCCGAGGGCAAGGAAGCCATCGCGCTGTGCCGATGTGGACAGTCGAAAAACCGTCCGTTTTGCGACGGCTCCCACCGCACCTGCGGGTTCGCGGCCGCGGACCTCGCGAAGCCACCCGCTTGATCTCAACGGCCGCGCAGGTTGGGTGGGACGTTCGTGCCCTTCGACGAACGACCACCACCGCGAAGGCTCGCCGTCTCCTGGCGGATTTCCATCCGCATCTGTTCCAGGCTCTCCTGAAGGCGCGATAGCTTGGCGCGATGGGGTTTCCTTGCCGGGAAGTTTCCGTCCGAAAGCAGTTGGATGTCCGCCTCCAGGTTCTCTCGGTCGGCGTCGAGTTGACCGCGGAACTCATTCACGGCGGCTTCGCATTGCGCGCCGGCCGAGGCCGACTCGACGATCTCCCGTGGGAACTCATCCTGCCCGACGGCTGCGAACGGTTCTTCCTCCGGCACCTCTCCGACGGGTTCTTGGACTTCGACGGCTCGCTGACCTTGGAGCTGGGCAATCAGGTTCAGTTCCTGCTCCAGCTGGTGGCGCAGAGATTTGATTTCCGCCCTCAGGTCATTGCGTTGCTGCTCGAAGTTACGCTTTTCACGCGCCATGCGCTCAAGCAGTTCTTCCGTGTCCGGGTCGGCCTGGACCGGCGGCGTGGTGACCGGTGGTGCCGAGGCTCGCTCACTCTGCAACTGCTCGATCAATGAGAGCTCCTGCTCGAGTTGTTGACGGAGCCCCTTGATCTCGGCGTGCAGGTCGTTCCGCTGCTGCTCGAAATTGCGCTTTTCACGCGCCATCCGTTCGGCCAACTCGGTTTTCTCGCTGTCGCGATCACTGAGCGCCGAGCGAAGGGACATGACCTCCTCCCGCAATGCCGCGTCCTGCTCACTCGCTGAGCAGTGAAGCTGCGGCGAACCGCGCAGTGTTAGCATTTCGGTACGGAGTTCCTCAATTTCCAGCTCTTTTTGCGCGATCAAAGCCTGAGCACGAGCCGCGGCGAGCTCTTGTTGTGCACGCTGCTCCCGTAGCTGGGCCACTTGCTTTTCCAGTTCCGCTCTCTCACTCGCGAGCTTGGACGCGGCGTCCGAACCGGGCAATGACGACGATGGCTGCGCTCCCTTTTGCTTCCCCCATGCCTCCTGGTCGCGCTGGAGCTGGAGCGCCCGTTCGGAAACCTGCTTGTTGAGCGTTGCCAGCTGTACGAATTGCTCGCGTTGTCGCTCGCCCTGTCGCTGTAGATGGCGCGCCAGCGCCACGAGTTCCCGGCCACGGATGCTCGTATTCCGAATCTGATCGGCCAGTGCCGGGGGCAGGGTCGAAGGATCGTCAGGACTGCTCATGCTCACTCTCGACGGGAAAGGGCGTCCCGATCGTTGCTCGGTCACGTCTTTGGGCCTGAAAAGCACAGGGATTACTGAGAAAACGGCGCGGCAACCCACTCGCGAAGTGTACCCGAGCCGCCGCCGGGCCGCAATCACCCATCGGCCCGGAATCGTTGATCGGGCTCTATCTTGCGGCAGCGGTCGCGCGTCATATAATGACCATCGTCCCTTGAAACCGTGCATTCTCCTTCCTCGTCGTGAACCCGCGAGACCGCCATGCGCGACTGGTTGCAAAATGTTCAACTGGCGATCAAGACGGTCGCTCAGGGCATGTACATCACGATGTGGTATTTCCTCCAGACCTACCGGCGGAAAACCTTCACGCAACACTTCGAGTACCCCGAGTTGCCGGTGGCGGTAAAGCCGCGCTACCGGGGCTTTCATCGCTTTGACCTGACCACCTGCATCGGCTGCGACAAGTGCGCCCGCGCATGCCCGGTCGATTGCATCTACATCGACAAGGTGAAGGCAACGCCGCCTCTCAAGGGCTTCAAGGTCGTCGGCTTCAAGATCGACTACACCAAGTGCATGTTTTGCGCTCTGTGCGTGGATCCTTGCCCGGTCGATTGCATCTTCATGGGCTCCACGTTCGACCAGAGTTGTTTCAGTCGCGATGGCTGCATCGTGGACTTTGCCAAGCTGCCGGTGGAGGTGGCCTGGGGACAAGCGACCCTGAACCCCACGGCGGTCGCCGCCTCGAAGCTTCAAGTGGACCCCGTTTGGGAAAAGAAGCCCGATCCCCCCGCGGAAAAGACCAGTACGGCGCCTGCAGCGCCAAACGCGTCGTGATTGCGAAACGGAGAAGGCGAGGACGGTCATGGTTGCCAATGGCCCGGAACCGGGCAAGAAATACTACAGTGTCGCCGAGGCCAACGCGACGTTGCCGCTGGTGCGAGCCATCGTCCGCGATATCGCCGAGCTGGCGCGAGACCTTCACGAACGCCAGGAGCGCCTCGAGCGGGTCCGGCCCAATGATCGCAAGCTCCGCAACGAGGCTTACCAAGAAGAGGTCGACCGGGTCCTTGCCGAAATCGAGCGGGATCGCGGGCGCATGCGCGAATTTGCCGGCGAACTGGCCCAACTGGGCATCGAAATGAAAGACCCGTATGTTGGATTGATCGATTTTCCGTGCTGGATGGGCAATCGCGAAGTGTATCTGTGCTGGCGGCTGGGCGAAGCCGACGTTGGATTTTGGCATGAGCTGGAAGCAGGCTTCGCCGGCCGTCAGAAGATCAATTCCGAGTCTCGCATTCAGAGTCCCGACGCCGGACGTGTGCAATCCCCCGAACGCTGATCGATATATCTTGAGAGGCCGAACATGCCTGTTCTGGTCGGTTACGTCCTTCTGTTCGTGGCGGTTGGGGTGGGATTCATTCTCATCCACCTGGTCGCTGGCAAGCTGCTCCGCCCGAACCGCCCCGATGCCGAAAAGATGACGATCTACGAGTGCGGCGAGCCGACCATCGGCAGTGCCTGGGTGCAGTTCGATCTGCGCTTCTACGTCGTGGCGCTGCTGTTCGTGATTTTCGATGTGGAAGTGGCGTTCTTCTTCCCATGGGCGGTCGTGTTCGGAAAGACGAACATGCTGGCCCACGACGCTTCTAATGCGGAGCGCGTAACGCTGACCGTCGGCGACACGTCGGCGGATGGAAAGGTCTCCAACCAGCCACTGGTACCTCCCTATCCGGAAAACGTGCGCCCGAGCCAAGAGTTTCGCGACTCGCTAAAGGAGGGCGCTAGCCCTGGATCGCAGGCGAAGGCCATCGAGAACAATCGCGAAGCAGCAAGGCAGTTCGGTTGGATCGCTTTTTGTGACATCCTGGTGTTCTTCGGCGTCCTGCTCGTCGGCTTCGCGTATCTCTGGAAACGCGGCGACCTCGATTGGGTGCGCAGCACGGCCGCCGAACGTGCCGAAGTGCCCGTTCAAGAGCCGGCGGAAACGGTGGTCCGCGAACCGCTTGTCGGCGCCCGCTCCTGATCCGATACTCACTCGAATTTAGCCGATCAACGGCCCTGGGGAGCAACGTCATGGGATGGTTGGAAGGTCGCTTCGAAGAGAGCGTCATCACCACGTCGCTGGAACAGGCGATGAACTGGGCTCGCGAATCGAGCATGTGGCCGATGACGTTTGGCCTGGCGTGTTGTGCGATCGAGATGATGGCGGTGGGATGCTCGCGCTTCGACATTGATCGCTTCGGTGCGGGAGCCTTCCGCGCCACGCCGCGGCAGGCCGACCTGATGATCGTGGCCGGCACGGTCAATTTCAAGATGGCCAGCCGCGTTCGTCGCCTTTACAACCAGATGCCCGACCCCAAGTTCGTCATTGCGATGGGTGCGTGCACGTGTGGCGGCGGTCCCTACTACAAGTACGGCTACAACGTGGTCAAGGGGGTCGATCTCGTGGTGCCGGTGGACGTCTACGTGCCGGGTTGCCCGCCGCGACCGGAAGCGTTGCTGGAAGGTTTGATGCGTATCCAGGACAAGGTTCGCGGCATGAAAGACCTTACGAAGGAACAGCCGATTGACGTGCCGATCCCTTCGCGTTCCGGTTACGTCTTGCTGCCGCCGGAACTGAGCGATCCGGTCAAGGCCGACGCCTTTGCCAAGAAGAACAAGGAGCTGGCCACGCCGGCCAAGGGCTAACGAACATGCCAAAGCTGAAAGCCGAGGAGATCATTGCGGCCGTCGAGGAAAAGTTCGGCGGCCGCGTCAAATCCAAGAAGCTCGACGCCATCGATCCCTTCTTTGTCATCGAGCCTGGCGACCTGATCGAGGTCTGCACGTTCCTCCGCGACGATTCGCGCCTGCGCTTCGAGATGTTGAACTCGATTTCCGGCGTCGATTACTTCGAGCCCGATCCGAAGAAGGCGCCCAAGGCCGGCTTCGAACCGCACACCGAAGTCGTCTACCACCTATCCAGCATCACGCACCACCATCGCGCGGTCTTCAAGCTGATCCTGCCGCGTTGGAAGGACAACAAGCCCGGCGAGTTGCCCGACGTGCCGTCGGTGAGTTCGCTCTGGAAGACGGCCAACTGGCACGAGCGCGAAGTGTTTGACCTGAGCGGCATCAACTTCGTTGGCCATCCGGACCTGACGCGAATCCTCCTTTCCGACGATTGGGTCGGTCATCCGCTGCGTAAGGACTACGAGTTCCCGCTGGAGTATCATGGGATTCGCGGAAGGTAAACGGTCGGGCAGGGCTTCACGATGAAGAAGGTCGGTACGCAAACGATGAGGGGCCACAGTGGCCCGTTCACCTATGACGATTTCTGCGCGCTCGTCAACGACGATCAGAAGGCTGACTTGATAGACGGTGTGATCTACATGGCTTCGCCCGAAAACACAGATGCCAACGAGTTGTTTGTCTGGATACTCGGTGTGATGAACTTGTTTGCGCGGCGGCGCAAACTCGGTAAGGTGTACGGATCCCGAGTTGCCTGTCGTCTGGACAGGAAGAACGGCCCCGAACCGGACGTTGTTTTCGTGGCCACGAGGAACCTCGGCCGCGTCAAGCGAGGCGGTATCGAAGGGCCTCCTGACCTGGCGGTGGAAATCGTCTCACCGGACAGCGTCGAACGCGACTACGAGAAGAAGCGTCGGCAGTACGAACAGTTCTGCGGGGTGCAACTGCGTTTTCTACAAGGGAAACAGCAATCCTACACGGGAAAAACAAGGTTTTCGGCCATTCGGAGACCGGAAAATCGACCATTAATGCCCAAATTTGGGCAGCGATTGCAGCACGAAACTGACACGAGCTTTGAGAAGACCCTGAAAAACAGGGCATCTGCTACTCAAGCTCATCCTGTAGAATTAGCAGCTGCACCCAGTTCTGCGTTCCGGAATACTGGATCGTCGATGAGATGGACGAATCCGTGCTCGTGTTGCGTTTGGACGACAAGGGCAAGTACCGGGAGGTCAAGTCGCGAAAAGGGCGGTTTTACAGCCAGGTGCTGAAAGGATTCTGGCTCGATCCGACCTGGCTGTGGCAACGACCATTTAGCGATGAGTCGGATACCGTGCAGCAGATCATTGCGGGATGAATGAATTCGCCGGGCTTTCCCTGCCAGTGCAAGGACGATGAGGACGGCACGCCATGACACGCAAAGAGCAGATTCGGCGAACGCTGGAAAAACAGGACGATGACGTGACCTTCGACAAGATGATCCGTCTGCTGGATCTCATGAGGAACATCGAGATCGGAATCGCGGAAGCCGATCGGGGCGAGGGAATTGACCACGACGAACTCGTCGATGAGTTGCTGAAAAACGATGAGAAGGGTAAAGGTCATCTGGACGCCTCGGTCGCTGACGGGCCTGAACTACATTCGCGAAAGAATCGCCGAGGACGATCCAAAAGCGGCGAAAAAGTTCGTGCTTCAATTGCGAAAGAAAGTCGGAAATCTTAGGAGATTCCCAGAACTGGGTGGATCGCTGAAAGACATCGAGGCGCCGCCGAACACCCGCGAGATATTCCACGGCAACTATCGAGTCATCTACAGGTTCGATGGCAAGCAGGTGCATATCCTCGTCGTTCAGCACAGTGCGAAGCCTCTCAGTCCCGAAAGTCTCTCCGGATAGGAACTCATGGCCACCGCAACCACGCATCCCGACCCCACCATCGTTGAGTTCGACGTCCGCACGGACGAGATGCTCGTCAACATGGGGCCCCAACACCCCAGCACGCACGGCGTCCTTCGCTTGGTGCTGCGAACCGATGGCGAGATCATCTCCGAAGTGACGCCCCATCTGGGCTACTTGCACCGGTGTGCCGAGAAGATCGGTGAGAACGTGACACCGATTCAGTTCATCCCGTACACCGACCGCATGGATTACCTGGCGGGGATGAACATGAACCTCGCCTACTCGATGGCGGTCGAGAAGCTCTGCGCCATGAAAGTGCCAGAAAAAGCGCAGGTCATTCGTGTCATCATCGCCGAGATGAACCGCATTGCCAGCCATCTGCTCGGCATGGGCGCTTATGGCCTGGACCTCGGCACCTTCAGCCCGTTCCTCTACGCCTTCCGTGAGCGCGAAATGATCCTCGATCTGTTCGAGGAAGTCTGCGGCGCTCGGCTGACTTACAGTTACATCACGATTGGCGGCGCCCATGACGACCTGCCGGATGGCTGGTGCGACCGCTGCCAGAAGTTTCTCGATTACCTCTATCCACGCATCCCGGAGTACCACGCGCTGCTGACCACGAACCACATCTTCGTTCAGCGGACGGCCAACCTAGGCATCATGACCAAGGAGCAGGCGCTCAGCTACGGCTGCACAGGCCCGGTGCTGCGCGGCTCGCTGGATCGGAGCAAGGGCGACGTCGCCTGGGACCTGCGCAAGATCGAGCCGTACTCCGGATATGAAAACTACAATTTCAAGGCGATCGTGCCGCCGTTCGATCCGCCCTTCGACAAACTGCCGCCAGGCGCGGTCCTTGGCGACGCCTGGCACCGGTTCACCGTCCGCATGCTCGAAGTGGTTGAGGCCATCGAGATCACCAAGCAAGCGCTGACGAAGTATCGCCAGCTCAAGGCGGACGGCGACAAGGTGCTGGCCGATCACGAAGCGAAGAAGGCCAGCCTGAGTGCCGATGAAAAAAAGAAAGCGGACGCCGCGGTCGCCGAGCAGATGAAGTCGAAGTATTCCCACCGCATCGAGCCGCCTCGCCATCTGCCCGCCGGGGAGGCCTACATGGAGACGGAGGCGCCGCGCGGCCAGATGGGCTTCTACATCGTCGGCCGATTCACCAAGGACCCAGTCCCCTTGCGAGTTCGGGCGCGGTCTTCATGCTTCTGCAACTTGAGCGTGACCAGTGAAGTTTGCGCCGGCTGCCTCATTGCCGATATTCCGGCCATTGTCGGCAGCATGGACTTCGTGATGGGCGAAGTGGATCGCTGACACTCCTCATGACCTTCGATCCTCTCGCACCTCCGCCGCTGCTGACCGCCGACCTGCCCGGGATCGGCGGCCGCATCAAGCAGGCGCCGGAGGATTTCGAGGTCGAAGAGATTCCCGCCTACGAGCCGTCCGGTTCGGGTGAGTTCCTCTATCTCTGGATCGAAAAACGAGCGATGGGCGCCGAGTTTTTCGCCCGTCAGGTTGCGCGCCGACTCGGCATCCCATCCGGAGAAGTTGGAACCGCTGGAATGAAAGACCGGCACGCCATCACTCGCCAAATGGTCTCGGTGCCGGCCGGCGTCGAGGAGCGACTCGGCCAGCTCGACGGCGATGGCATCCAGGTGCTGCGCGTCAGCCGGCATACCAACAAGCTCAAGACCGGCCATTTGCACGGCAATCGCTTCAAGATCCGCGTGCGCGATATCGACGCCAATGCCGAGGCGCGAATCGAGCCTCTGCTCGAACGTCTGCGCAATTACGGACTGCCCAATTACTACGGGACGCAGCGCTTTGGCCGGGAGGGAGAAACGGTTCGCATTGGCATGGCGCTCGTGCGCGACGAGCCGACGGAGATCGACGGCCGCCGAATCAACGCACGCAATCCGTTCCTGAGAAAGCTGGCCCTTTCCGCGGCGCAATCGGCGCTCTTCAATCACTACCTCGGCCAGCGCTTGCGCGATGGCCTGTTTCGGAAGGTGCTCGAAGGCGACGTGATGGCCAAGTGGCCTTTCGGTGGGCTCTTCGTTGCCCGGGACCCAGCCGTTGAACAGGCCCGCTTTGATGCGCGTGAGACGGTAACCGCCGGCCCCATTTTCGGACGCAAGACGTTTCCCGCCGCAGCCACCGCCGTTCAGCGCGAGGCGGCGATCCTCCAGGACGCCGGGTTGTCGATCGCGAACTTCAGAGGTTTCGGCAAGCTCGTGCAGGGCACGCGCCGGCACAACGTGCTCTACATTAATGACCTGGATTGCCAGCTGCAAAACGGCAGCTTACAGCTGGCGTTTTCCCTGCCTTCAGGCAGTTATGCGACGGTAGTCCTGGCAGAAATCATGAAGAATGATACCGCCGAGCGCGAGCCCAATGACGCGCCCGAGTAAGCGCCACCGCACGCAATGCGTTTTGGGCACAACCCCATCTTTCCAGTTACAGCTGCATGTATTTTCGCTCCAGCAGCGATAGGGTCCGCGCAGTGCGATCGTGCCGTGCGTAGCGGGCTTAACGACAAGAAAGGGTCCACCTTCAATTCCTTGCGGTGATTGCATTTGACCCGACGAACGTCGCCACGAGACAATCCCAGGTGCAGGCAAGGGAAACACCTGGGACTGTTCGATCGCAAGGGGGAAAGTGTGAACGTCATTGCGGAATGCACCGTGCCCGAAAAGATCCTCCTGGCTTCCTATCAGCTGGAAGAGCAGGGGCAATCGCCGTTCAGCGCCGAGGCGCTCATCGTTGCCGCGTGGCAGAAATTCCCACGCACGTTCGGGCTCAAGGGGTACTCGGACCAGTATCCCGACTCCAACAAGATCCTCACGAGCATCATGGGCGAGAAGGGACTCGCGCGCCGCGGTTGGCTCGCCAAGATGGGACAGAAGCTTTATTCGTTGACTCGCGAAGGCCGCCAGGCCGTTCGCCGCTTGATGCAGGATGATGAAGGCGACAACCAACCCGCGACGGCCAAGTTGTCGCGCGAGCAAGAGAAGTTTCTCCTGGGACTGTTCGCAACGAACGCCGTCGAGAAGTACCAGCAAGGCCTGAAGCTCGAGTTGACCTTCAGCGACGCGTGCAAGTTCTGGGGAATCACCGAGAACCTGCGCGGTGAAGCACTCGATGCGCGCATGGACAAGCTTCGTGCCAACCTCGCCGAGGCCGATCGCGTCGTGGGTTCCGCCGGCGCGGACTTGAGCAACGGCCGCAATGTCTCCGCCGACGAGATGCGGCTCCTCCACAAGGTCGATGAATACCTGATGGAGCGTTTCTCACGTCATCTCAGCTTGCTCCGCAATCGCGTCGAGCGAAACTGACGATGCCTTGTCAGCCCGTACACGTCGATCCGCGGACAGGACGAGGGGGCTTCCCCGCTCGTCCTGTCTGTTTTTTCATCCGAGTGACCGTCCGCCGGACACTTCAACTCCCAGCCCACAACTCCATTGACCGCAGCCCTGAGTCTCCTTGCTGATCCAAGCGACGTGGCTGGGCGGCGTCCAGCCTGGCCCCTCGATGACCATTCCCTCGGGCGAAAAGTCGCCGGCAGTCGGTGGAAAGTAGCGAATTTCGCGGCAAATTCGCGGGTCCCACGTCGAATGCGCATTGGCACGCAGAGTGCATCTGCCACCCCGGACGCCCATGTTCACAGCTACGGAGCGTGACATGCTCTCTGTGTCGGATATGCACCAGCGAATGGCAGGGGTGGTCTGCCATGTGGACACGCTTGCACGCGAGTTACATGTATGCTGCGATGGCCAGCTGATGGTCTTTGACCTCCCGCCTGGCTGTGCGGTCATTCTCAATGGCGAACGCGTCAAGCTTCGGTTGCTTCAGCCGTTGGACGCCGTCGAGATTGACTGTGTCCCGGACCGCAACTGTCTCACTGCCCACTCGGTCCGTGTGGGCTGGCGAGGCGTCGTGCCCGGTGAGGAATCTCGGACCTCGCCGACGTAGGACCCTCCCAGCCCCCGGTTTTCAGGCGGGCGGGGTGGCGCCCAACTCCCCGCCCGCACTTTTACCCTGCGGTATATAGCTGTCGCCAGGAGAGTCGCATGCTGCCTCGTGGCCGCTATTCTTTCAAGATTGGCCTGTCGGCGCTGGTAATCGGAGCGGGGAGCATTCTGCTTGTCGTCGCTTTCTTACTGCTGCCGAAATGGTCGAGCGCACCGGCTATCGCCGCGCCGATTTCGCCCGAACCGTCGTTGCAAGCTATTCGAGTCGGACCGGAAACGATCCGATTGGCGTGTGACGCGGCCGACGCTTTGGGCGTGCGCACCGTCGAGGTCCACGCGGCAAGTCAACCGCGACTGCTGACCCTTTCGGGATCGCTTGGGCTGGACACCAACCGCCTGGCACGCGTTCACGCTCGCTTCGCGGGGGAAGTCATGGAGATTGGCGCCAACTTAGAACCAAACTCAGCCGGCGTGACCGTGGTGCGGCCGCTGGATTTCGGGGATCGCGTGGCGTCGGGCCAACTCCTGGCCGTAGTCTGGAGCAAGGACTTGGGCGAGAAGAAGAGCGAGTTGGCAGCCGCGATCGCACAGCTTCGCATCCATCAGGACAACTTGAGGCAGATGGAGAAGTTTAGTGGATCGCTGCCTGAGCGCAGTATCCGCGAGGCCCAACTGGCGGTGTCAACCGATGCGATCGCGGTCGATCGTGCGCGGCGAACGCTGCGTTCCTGGCAACTGACCGACGCGGAGATCAAAATCATCGAGGAGGAAGCGGACCGCATCCGCCTGCGAAAGTTTGGTGGTGACGCGGAGCCGGAGCGGGATTGGGCGCGGGTGGAGGTGCGTGCCCCATTCGCGGGCACAATCCTGGAGCGCAACATCGCACCCCGTGACATCGTGGACACCTCGGTGGACCTGTTCAAAATCGCCGACCTGGGCGAGCTTCGTGTCTGGGCCAACGCTTACGAAGAGGACCTGCCGACCTTGCAGTCGCTGCCAACTCCCATTCGCTGGGCCATCCAGCTCAAGTCGGATCCGAAATTGACGTCGTTGCCGGGTTTTGTGGAGCGCATCGGCGGCGTGGTCGACCCAACCGACCACACGGCTCGCGTCATGGGCCGAGTCGCGAATGGCGCGGGAAACATGCGAGCCGGCCAGTTCATCACGGCAACCGTTGCGGTGCCGCCGGCGCCGGATGAGGTTGAAATTCCGATCGGCGCCTTGGTCGAAAATGGACGCGAGAGCATCATTTTCATCCAGGCGGACCCGGCCAAACCGGAGTTCACTCGGCGTCCCGTGTCGGTAGCGCGGCGACAGCAGGATCGCGCCTTCATCCATGCCAAGCCGTCGCCACTCCGTGAGAATGCCGTGTTGCGGCCGGGCGAGCGGGTCGTGTGTGTTGGCGCCCTGGAGTTGCACGCAGCACTGGAAGACCTGCCGAGTACGCCTTGAGTTTGGTCCGCCCTGAGCCGCCGTAATCAACGTCCTGAATCCGCGCACTCGGGGATAGCGGTGAGAGGCGGAGCGCCTGCCGAGATGTACTTCCCCGACAGCCTCCGTGCGGGACCGCCTCTCATCCCTATCCCTTGTGCAAACGAAGTAAATCAAAGGAACGACCGCCTTCCCGTCGCGATATCCTTCCTTGTGGAACACGGACAATGGTTCGTCAACTCATTGCCTGGTCCCTGGACAATCCACTCATCGTCTTCCTGCTAGCGCTGACCCTGACGGCTTTCGGAACATTCGCATTCCTGAATGTGAACGTGGAGGCGTACCCGGATCCGGCACCTGCGATCGTCGAAGTGGTGGCACAGTACCCGGGCGCGTCCGCGGAGGAGGTCGAACGCCAGGTGACGATTCCCCTGGAAGTCGCGCTGGCGGGGATGCCTGGCCTTCAATCCACGCGCACAAAATCCTTGTTTCCTTGTCGCTGGTGTTGATTTTCTTCCTGCTCTATTTTGCGTTCCGCTCGGTGCTGGACGCGCTTGTCGTGATGTCCAACGTCGTGGCGATGTCGCTGGGCGGTCTGTGGGCGCTCATGCTGACCGGCACGAACTTCAACATTTCCGCGGGCGTCGGGTTCATCTCGATCCTCGGCGTAGCCGTGATGAACGGCTTGCTGCTGGTCTCGGCATTCAATGGGTTGCGCGCGCACGGGACGCCGTTACACGAAAGCTTGATGCAGGGGTGAGCAAGCTGATCCGTCCCGTCGCCATGACGGCGCTGGCTGCGATCTTTGGCTTCTTGCCGGCTGGCTTCTCGACGCGGATCGGGTCGGAATCGCAAAAGCCGTTGGCGTTGGTTGTCGTCGGCGGCATGATCGCCACGCTGATTTTCACGAACCTCGTGCCGGTGTTTTACAGCTTGTATGGGAGCCGGCAGCCGCCGGCGGGAGCCGGAAGCATGGCCCACTGAGCAGAGTGGGTCAGCCCTCCGTTGCGAAGAGGCCACTTTTGGGGAGCGGAAGTTCTCAAACCTCCGCTGGCTCCGAGCAACGGAGGGTTGATGCACTCTGATCGCCCCTGTACCAATCGACGGGCGGCATCGCGTCCAGTACGATGCCGCCCGTCGTGTTTCTCTGCCGCCAAGCGTTGGCGCTACTTCTGGGCCACGCCCGCGGCAGCCGGGAACTCGAGCTGCACGCGACTTTCCTGTCCGGCGCGGACAGCGACACGTTGCTCGGTCGTAACTTTCTTGCCGTCGCGAACGATCTCGGCCTTGAGCGTGTAGTGATACTCGCCGCCGGCAGCCAGGGCCGGTGTCACGAGCACCCGCTGGCCAGAAGTCGAAGCGGTCGGCGCATCATCCACGGTCAACGTGGCGTCTGCAGGCAAGCTCACCACGATCCGGGCCGGTGCGGCCGCCGCGGCGCCGCCTTCGGGCATTTCCTTCTTCTTCGCCGGCGGCGGAGGTGGCGGCGGGGGAGCGACAACGCCTCCGCCCCAACAACCGCCGTAGCAACCGCCGCCATAGCAACCGCCGCCGTAGCAGCCGTAGCAGCTATAGCAGCCGTGGCACGAATAGCAGCCGTGGCAGCCCTTGCGTCCATGGCATGCCGGCATCTCGACGCCCGTGTTCAGCGCCATCATCAGGACAACACTGTACATCTCAGAAGCCCTCCTGGAGATGGGAAGTGTTAAGACCGCGACCCGATGATGGACATTCCATCACGGTCCGGTCCTACATCGTCTGCGGAATTCTTCGCTACGTTGCGAGAAGATTACAGGAAGAGAACGGCAAGTCTGGAGCTTGGCGCCCGCCGGTTGCGTGCCCTTCCGTGAACGCATGGCGGCACCTCAGCCGCCTCTCCTTAATATGTGTGAGCGATCGGTAACCGGTTTCGGCTGTCAAGGGGATGTCACCCAGTCGTTACTCTGTCACCGGGCTGTCATCAGACGCAATCTTAAAGGGCACCTCAAGGAATACTAGTCGGAGAAGGCAGACAATCATCGTAAGGAATTCGCTCGAAAAAGTGTAAGGAATTCCCCGACTCAAGATCGAGACGCAGGCTGCGCACGTAGGCATTCTCAGCCTATACTACAGTGGTGGTTGCCCGACGTGTGCAGCCGCCGCAGCCGCGAGGAACGGCCGATGAGCGTGAAACGAAGGACGGAGCCCGAAGAGCTCGTGGTCTCCGAGGAGCGACCCGCCGCCTCCAGTGATGGCGCTGTCTCCTCCGAGCCGACGCGCATCAACGGGGAGTTGGATCAACGGGTCGCTCAACGCACCGCGGAACTCGACGCCGCGTACCGGGCCTTGAAGGCGGAAATGCGGCAGCAGCATCGCGCCCGCGAAGCAAGCCGGCATCTCTCCGCCATTGTCGAGTCTTCCGAAGATGCCATCATCGGCAAGACTTTGGACGGCACCATCCTGAGTTGGAATCGCGCCGCCGAGCGTATCTTCGGCTACAGCGCCAAGGAAGCGATCGGGCAATCCATCTTCATCACCGTTCCGGCCGACCTGGTCGCGCCGATGCAGGCCATTCACGAGCGCGTGGCGCGCGGCGAGCGCCTGGAGCATGGCGAAACACGGCGGATGCGCAAGGACGGCCGCGTCATCGACATCTCGCTGAGCCATTCGCCGATCCAGGACGACTCGGGGCGCGTGGTGGGCATCTCGGCCATTGCCCGCGACATCACGCAGCGCAAGGACCTGGAGAAGCAGGTGCTCGAGCTGGTCGCGGAAGAGCAGCGTCGCATCGGCCAGGACCTGCACGACAGTACGGGCCAGGAGTTGACCGGCGTCATTCTCGTCGCCGAGAGCCTGCACGAGGTGCTGACCGAACACAACTCTCCCGAAGTCGGTTATGCGGCCAAGATCGTGGCCGGACTCAAGCGGGCGCTGAAGCAGGTGCGGGAATTGTCGCGCGGGCTCGTTCCCGTGCAGGTAGATGCCGAGGGATTGATGGCGGCGTTGAAGGAACTTGCCGATCGCATCAACGAGATTCATGCCGGCACCTGCTCCTTCGAATGCACGACGCCGGTTGCCATCAAGAACAACTCGACCGCCACGCACCTGTACCGGATCGCTCAGGAAGCGGTGTCCAACGCGCTCAAGCACGGTCAGGCACGCGACATCCAGATCACGCTCGGGCTGGACGAACAGCGTGTCGTTCTCCGCATCGAGGACGACGGCATCGGTATTGATCGGCGCGACGAGGCCGGACGGGGCATGGGGCTGCAGATCATGCGGTATCGAGCGGGGTTGATCAAGGCGCGGTTCTCGATCGTGCCGCGCAAGCAGGGTGGTACACGCGTGACGTGCAACCTGCCCAAGGAGGATCCCGATGCCGCGAGCTAAGGCCGAGGTGAAGGAGAAGCCGGCACGTATCCTGATCGTCGATGACCATCCCGCGGTGCGCGAGGGATTGGCGATCCGCATTTCACGCCACGCCGACATGGCCGTCTGTGGCGAGGCCGCGGACGTCGCCGAGGCGCTCCAGATGGTTGCCAGCGCACGTCCCGACGTCGCTATCATCGACATCGCCCTGAAGACCGGCAACGGCATCGATCTCATCAAGCGCATCAAAGCCCACAATCCAACGGTGCGCATGTTGGTCCTGTCCATGTATAACGAGACGCTCTACGCCGAGCGTGCTTTGCGCGCGGGAGCACTGGGCTACATCACCAAGGGCAGCGACACGGATAAGGTGATTGACGCCATCCGCCGCGTGCGCCACGGCAAGGTCTACCTGAGCGAACCCATGGCGGAGGAGCTCCTCAGCCGAGTCGTCGGCGGCGAGGCTCGGCACGGCGATGGTCCGCCGGTTGAAAACCTGTCCGATCGCGAACTCGAAGTGTTCGAGTTGATCGGCCAGGGCATGAGCACGCACCAGATTGCCGACAAGATGCGGCTCAGCCCGAAGACCGTCGAAACGTATCGCTCGCGGATCAAGGAAAAGCTGAACGTGAAGTACAGCACCGAGCTGATGCAGCGTGCCGTGCAGTGGGTGATGGAGAAACGGTCGTAGAAGAAGGGATGAGGGATGAGGGATGAGGGATGAAGGAGGCTCCCTCATCCCTCATCCCTCAAGAGATGCGGATCACTCGGCACTCACGGGAAGCGCCTTGGGCGCCTCGGTCCGCTGGGCCTTCGCCGGTGCGTCGTGCATCAGCGGCTTCCAGCTGCAGGCCGGGGGCGGGCACGGCGGGCAGCACGGAACGCAGACCGGCACCTTGCGGCAGACCTTCTTGGTCACACAGTAAGGTTCCAGCGTGCAAACCTTGCACGGCACGCAGCGAACAATCTCGATGGGCACCAGCTTGCACGTGGTATACGGCACCTGGCACACGCGTTCCTCCTTGACCATCTTGCAGCGCTTGCACTTCACCGTTTCGCAGCGCTCTTCCTTGACCATCTTGCAGACCGTGTACGGGATCTGCTGGATGCGCTCCTCCTTGACCATGTGGCACTTCCGGCAGGTGATCATCCGTTCGTGGACTTCTTGCACCATCCGGCAGGTGGTGTACGGCACCTGGTAGGTCCGCACTTCCGGCACGAAGTGGCACTTGCGGCACGGGATCATGCGCACGTGCTCCTCCGGCACCAGCTGGCAGGTGACGTACGGGATCTTGTACGTCTTCACTTCCGGCACCACGTAGCAGCGCCGGCAGGTGACCATCTTCACGTTCTCCTGCGGGATCACCTGGCAGGTGGTGTACGGCACCTGGTAGGTCTTCACTTCCGGCACGAAGTAGCACTTGCGGCAATTGACCATCTTCACGTGCTGCTCGGCGATCATGTGGCAGGTCGTGTACGGGATGTACTGGACCTTCTCTTCCGGCACCGTGAAGCAGCGACGGTAGTTGACCATCTTGCAATGGTCTTCCGGGATGATCTTGCACGTCGTGTACGGCACCGTCTTCATGACGGTGTAGGGCACGCACTTGGTCACGTAGTAGGTGTGCGTGTGGCAGTGCTCCTTCTTGACGTGATGGCAGCAGCGAATGGTCTTGCACTCCACGCGCGGCACCCAGACCTTCTTGGTCACGCAGGTGCCGGGGCACTGGATGTAGCACGTGGTCGTCGGACCGGGGCAATACTTGCACTTGCAGCTGCACGGATCGAACTTCCAGCAGCCCTTCTCCCGGCAGCAAACTTTTTTCATCGGGCCAGGCTTGTAGCACTTCTCCTCGCACCAGTCGCCGGTGCAGACCTTGATCTGCTTCTCCGTCCAGACCGGCTCGCAGGTGTACGACTTGGTGACGCACTGCCGCGGCTCGCACACCCGCTGGTAGCACTTCACCGGCACCTGGTAGGCGTGCTCCTCATAAACCGGCCGATAGGTCGTCCACTTGACCGGCACCTGGTAGTCCTGGTAGTGCTGGCGGCACACGGTGTAACGGCACTCGCGCACGTGCTGCTGGTAGATCGGCTTGTACGTCGTCCAGGTCACGGGCACCTGGTAATCCTGGTACTGCGCCCGCTGCACGGTGTAGCTGCACTCCCGGTAGTGCTGCTGCGTGACGGTGCGATAGGTCGTCCACTTGACCGGCACCTGGTAGTCCTGGTAGCCGACGCGATAGGTCGTGTAGCAACCCTCGCGATAGTGCGTCTGGTAGATCGGCTTGTACGTCGTCCACCGGACCGGCACCTGGTACTCGGTCCACACCGGCCGCTGGACGGTGTACGAGCACTGCTTGACGTGCTGCTCATAGACCGGCCGGTAGCTGCAATAGCGCACCGGCACCTGGTAGTCGGTCCAGACCGGCTTGCAGACCGTGTAGCGGCACTCGCGGACGTGCTGCTCGTAGCAGGGCTTCATGACGCAGTACTTGCGCACCAGGTCATACTCTTCCCAGACCGGCTTGCAAACCGTGTAACGGCACTCCTTGAAGCAGTTCTCGGTCACTTTCTTGTAGCAGGTGGAGCGGCATTCCTTCATTACCGTTCGGTAGACCTTGCGGTAGCAGGTTTGCTGATGCTCCTCGACCACTGTCTGATAACAAACGCGGTATTTGACCTTCGGCATGCAGCATTGCTCCTGGCTGCAGCAGGCCGAGGGGTAGGCGCACGCACCGCAGTGCGCGGCCTTTGCAGCGCCGCCTGGCCAGAACAGGCCGCCAAGGACGGCGACCAGGCACGGCGCAATTCGGAGCCTCATCTAGGTGTCCCTCCAAGCGAAGACCGGGTCCCAACGGGTCCGGGCGACCGCCACGCAGGACGGCATCCGGTCCCCAACCAGAGGAAATGTGCGCGATGCGGCAAGCCTGGCAATCCGAATCGGTCGGAAAGCCGGGGAATTTCGCGGCGAGACGTTGCCTTGCAAGGAATGGAGCGCAGGCGCGGACTATTCGGAGCAGGCGCACGGGTAGTGTGCCCGTGGCCGAATGCCATTAACTTAGGCAGGCGCCAGGCGAGCGGGGGGTGTTAAAGCCCCCGGTTTTGTCTAGCA
>JAIEMG010000277.1 GCA_019752375.1 Gemmataceae bacterium
AAGGCGCGCCAGCTGCGAGCGCAAGCCGCGTGCCGGCAGGGGCACCGTCCACAGCTCGTGGCGATCGGTTCCCACGCTCCACTCCGTCAAGCGGCCGCCGGACGCCACGGCCAGGCGCCGACCGCCATCCCTTGCCGAATAGCCGACCGCCGCGTCAATCGGCGACGGAACGCTCAGCACCTTTTCGAGCAGCCCGTCGGATGAGAGCACGCTTGCGCCGTGCCGGTGGACCAGCCAGACCCCGCCGTCGGCCGACAAGGATACGTGCTGGACCGTCGGCAAATCGAGTGTTGTCAGGAGAGCGCCCGTGTCAAGACGGTAGCGGAGCAGGCGATCGCTTGTCAGCACCAGCAGATTATTTCCGGGAAGCCCGACCATTGAATTCGCCGGGCCGCGCAGGCGGATGAAGCGTTCGCCGCCGCGGCAGGCATGATCGCGGCGGTCAGTACGGCGCGTGCCCAGCTGCTCGATCAACTCCGCACACGAGGGACGCTCCGCCGGTTCCTTGCGCAGCATCTGCTGGAGGAGCGCGCGCCAGAAGTGGGGTAGGCCCCCATCCAGGTCGGGCGCTTTTCTCAGGTGCTGGTAGGCGAGTTCTTCCGGTGTTCCCTCGAACGGACGGCGGCCCAGAAGCAATTCGCACAGGATCACGCCCAGTGCGTACACATCGCTCGCGGGCCCGTACCTGCCATCGAACTGCTCCGGGGCCATGTAAGCAGGCGATCCAGACAGCGCTTGCAGCGCCTGTGGCTCGTCCGGAGCGAGGACAGCCTTCTGTAAGGCGCTGGCAAGGCCGAAATCGACCAGCTTGAGGCGCGCCTGGCCGCCGAAGGCGCCGGCGTCGGCGGTCTCGAACAGGACGTTCTCCGGCTTGAGGTCGCGATGAATCACGCCGAGCCGATGCGCGGCACCCAGTCCCTCTGCAAGCTGCACGGCAAGGACGCGTACTCGTTCCAGCGGACACGAGACCTCGGCGCGTGCAGCGCGGGACAGAGCCCGACGCAGACTGCCCCCGCCACAGTGCTCCAGCACGAGGTAACGGGCCGTGTCGGGTGCCTCCAGGAAGTTGATGATGCGAACGATGCGTTCGTGCCGGAGCCGAAACAGCACGCGCAGCTCTCGATAAAAACTGCCGGAATGCCGCAAGCGATCGTCGAACCGTTTGACGGCGACGGTCTCACGGGTGACGGTATCGTCCGCACTCCAGACGGTGGCAAACGCGCCTCGGCCCAGATAGCCGCGCAGTGCGTAGCGCGGCCTCAGGTCGCGTGCCACGCTGTGGCGCAGCGCCGGTAACACGCGCGGATCGAGGACCGCGGCGCCGCTCCCGGAAATGCTGTCTCCAGTGGTCGTCCCGTCGGAAATGGTCCCCATGCGGCACGCTCATCGAGGAAGGAGCAGGTTACAGACCCATGTCGTACAACTTGGCAAGCTTCTGGCGTCGGCGGGGCCCGGCGGTTTCCAGCAGACGATCGCTGAGCATGCGCTTGCCGTGGCGGCGGTTGATCCTTGCCAGGTAGCCGTGAAGCCAGGTCTCGTCCCACGACTGCCTTGGAAAGGCAGCCCAGCTAAAGGCGAACTGACGCCGACCCACGTGCCCGCCCCACGACGAGTGCCAGAGACGATGATCGAAGCAAACCACGTCGCCCGGTTGCGACGGCACCGCCGTCCGGCCCGCCACGTCCGATTCGTACAGGCTTAGCGTCCGGTGCTCATAAAACGCCTCGTGCAAACAGCGAAAATACTCGGCGTGATGACTTCCCGGCAACACGGAGAGACATCCCTTGCCGTCGGACACCGGCTCGCAATAGACGGTCGTCTTCAGCAGGGGCGGCGAGTGCCAGCCGCCGCCGTCGATGTGCCAGACGGTGTTGCCGACGTAGAGGTTGCCGTCGTTGCTTCCGGTATACAGGCTGTCGTCCCCAAGCAAGCCATCCACGATGGCGAGCAGCCGCTCGTCGTCAAGGACGGGTATGAACGTATCCGGGTCGGCTTCGATCAGGGGCGTCAGGCGTTCGTTCTGCGTACCGCTAAAAACGGCGCCTCCCCGCTGCCGATTCAAGGCCCGTTCCATGGCCTGGCCCCAGGATTCCACCTCCGCTGCCGTGAAGACCTGCTTGAAGACGACATAGCCGAACATGACGTAATGCCGGCGCTGCGCGTCGGTAATGTCGGGAATGTGCTGGATCATGCCCCCGTCCCTCCGGAAAGCGGCTCGCCTGGTCATGCACGCACGGATGCCAGCTGGGCAATGATCTCGACGTGTGATTTGCCGTTCGCCACCCAGGCTTCGACCGGCGCCAGTCGCGGCGTCAGTCCGATGATGAACCGGCTGGCGTCGGCGCCGCACGCCTTGCACGTGGTCTGCACGCAGTCCAGCTCTTGACCGCTCAGGCGGCTGAAGAACCCCGCCAGGATGCCGGCCATCAGCGCGTCGACCGGCTTGTCGGCTTTCTTGACCATCGATGCGAAGATGGCGTTGTCCAGGGTGACAATCAGCAAGCCTTCTTCGTGCCGGGAGACGTCGAGCGTCACTTTGCCCCAGCCGTTATGACTGAACAGTTCCACGAGGCACGCCTGAAACAGGGCCAACATGAACTCACTGACGGGCTTGCCGTAAAACTCGGCCATTTCCTTCTCGAAACGCTGGGCGAAGGTCATGCCCCACTTTCGCCCGCATGTGCGGAACACGGTTTCGGCGGCGGGTCCGCACTCGTCCTGGATGGCGCGGCGGAAGCCGTGCAGGAAATCCTCGGTCAGGCAAACCATGCGCGTTCCGGCGCGGTTGCGCGTGACGCCCTTGAGGACGTCGGTCTGGACATAGCTGCTCTCGGCGTAGAAGTTGCCACGCATCTGGCTCTCGCCCGGGACGCGTTTGGCGCCTGGGGCCACTTCGGCGGTCGGCATCGTGCATTCTCCTTGGGATGAAGCGTGTATGGGATCGCGGCAGCGCCTCTAGACGGCAGCCAGCTCGGGTTCGGGGAAATCGCAGATCACGTCGATGCTGTGCGCGAGAAACGGGTCCAGCAGCGCGTTTGCCTCCGCCGGCAACTGCTTGCGGCACGCTTCGCGCAGGAAGGTGAAGGTGTCCTTGCAGAACTGCGGCGTCAGGCCCAGGTTCATGAACAGGGTGCGCAGCCAGACCAGGAGCTTGTCCGCGGCCACCTGCGGATCGTCCATCAGCATCGCTTGCACGGTGTAACGCAGGACCAGTTGCATGTCGCGATGGCCCTTGTCCCAGGCGTGCTCGTGGTAGCTGTCGAAGCTGGGATAGCGCGGCCGCAGCAGCGCCAGGGCCGCGGCGACGATGTCGTTCTCCTTGGCTTCAACCGCACGGGCAGCCTGGAAACGCTTCGGCAAGGAACGGGTGTAGCCGAGCAGTTGTTCCTGCTCTTGCGGAGACAGGTACAGGTTGTCGCTCTCGTTGATGAGCTGCATCATGCGCGAAGGCATGTTCGAGTACGGCATGGACGTCTCCCGGGTGCAAGTTGGAAGCGGCGCCGTCAACCGACGGCCGGCCGCGACGGTTCGAGGAAGCAGGTCATGTCCTGGATCAGACGATCGAGGTACGTTTCCATCATGCGGTAGGCATCGGCCGGCAATTGCTTGCGGCACTGGTCCTTCAGGATCGTGTATGAGTCGCGGACGAACTGCGTGGTCATGCCCATGGCCTTGACGACCGTTCCCAGCCAGATGAACAGCTTGTCGCGCGGCATGTCGGCATCTTCGACGAGCATGGCTTGAACGGAGTAGCGCAGGCAGAGCTGCATGTCGCGTTGCGACTTCTCCCAGCCACGGTCGTGCAGCGGTTGAAAGCGCGGCCAGCGCCGCTTCATCTCTTCGATGGACGCGGCGATGATTGCCGTCTCCGTCTGCTGCACGGTCTGGGCCGCTTGCAGTCGACGCGGCAAAGATTCGGCCCAGCCCAGCACGAGTTGCTCTTCCTCGCGCGTCGGATAGCGGCTGTCGATGCCGTTGAGCGTCTTCATGATCAGCGAGTACATGGTCTCTCCCGAAAATCTCCCGCGACTGGGGACACGCGTCCCCGAGACGCTGGCCGTGTTGCTTGGCGGTTCAATCCCATTTGATTTCGTCCATGAATGAATCCACCACCATCCGAGCCGTGGTCGAGGCATCGCCGGTCAGGGCGGCCAGGCCGTTGGCGCGCGGCTGGTTCTGCCAGTTGACGCCGGCGAGAAAGGCGCCCAGTGGAATGGCACCGAGGACGCGCTGCCCAAACGGCGCTGCTGCCACCGGCGTCCGAAACGGCGACGCGAAGTTCGCCGCGTTCAGCCAGTTCACGCCTTGCAGAAACTTGCCCAGCGGCCACGCGCCCAGGATGCGTCGTCCCGTGACCGTCGGCGCCGGCGCGGCCGGCATCAGCTCTCCCAGAAGGTCGTCGATCTCGGCGGTTTCCGGTACCGAAACCCCATTCTTACCGTTGGTGTGCATGCGAATGTCTCCGGATCACATCTGGATGAGCTTGCTCTGGATGTCCTTGGACGTCGCGCCTTCGTTGCGCCAGAAGGCCGCCGCGTTGACGCGCTTGCTGGTCGAGATCAGGAACTTGCAATAGTCCTCGCCCATCGAGTAGCACTGAATCTCGATCGACGCGAGCTGTCGCTTCGCCAGCACGCTGAACACGGCCGCGAACATTCCGGCGTAGAAGTAGCAAACCACCTTGCCGATGTTGCCCAGCGATTGCGCCACGGCCGATTCGTACAGGTCGATGAAGATCAGACCCTGCTTGCTCTGGCGAAAGTCGTAATGCCAGCCGCCCCAGCCCTCGATTTGCAGGGGCCACCACCACGTCTCCAGCAGGAACCCCATCGCCATCTTGCTCATTTCCAGCTCGAACTCGGCCTGCACGCGCTTGCTGAACGACTTCATGTCCTCCATGCCCCACTCGTAGCCGCACTTGTACATGATCTCGCCCGCGGCGTCGCCGACCTCGTCCTCCAGCGCGCCGAGGATGGCGACGACGAAGTCCTCCGAGACGCGCAGCACGCGCTGGCCGTACACGTTGGTCAGCGTGCCTTGCTGGGCGTCGTGCTTGAAGAACTGGTCGTCGGTGTAATGGTTGTGCTTGTAGATCTGCTGCCCCTGGACGATGCGGATCTTGTCGCGCATCGGTCCGGCGCCTTCCTCGTCGGCGCGGCGCGTTTTCAGAAGCGTCAGAGGCTGCGCATCGGGCTGGCCGCTCCAGATGAGCGTCAGGCGCTTGTCCACGGGGGTGTCGATCGCTGGTGCTGCCATCAAATGTGTCCTTTCAAGAACAAGACCGCCGACGCCATACGGGCAATTCGGCACTCAGAGTCTCCTCGAAAAGGGGGCGGGCGCGCTTGTGTTCGGCAAGCGGTTGGTTTCCCTGAACCGGGACGTTCGCACGCCCCGCTTGCCAGGATTTCCCCTTTCCGGTTGGACGCTTTAGACGGATTCGCGAAGCTTCGCCACTTCGACATTCAGAGACTTCAGTTCCTCGATTCGGCTCCGTGTGATGATCTTGCCGCGCGCCACCAGCACCGAGCCGTTGATCGGGTGCAGGATGTTGGTTGCCGCGCGCTGGCCGACATAGGTGATCAGGTCCTCGGCGCGTTCGATGTACATGCCTTCGGGCAGTTCGACCGTGACGCCTTCGCCCAGGACCCGTGCCTGGCATGCAAGCCTGCTGCGTTTGTCCGCGCCGGTGATGCGACCCAGGGAGCGCTTCTCCCGATCCGAGTGCGGCGTCAGCATGTCCATGCCGGACTTGATGTAAACGTGGCAGGTGGCGCACACGCCCTTGCCGCCGCAGGCCATCAGCACCTTGAGGTCCTTGGCCAGCAGTGCTTGCAGGATGTCGCTCTGCGTCCGCACTTCCAGCGATTCATTGATCGGCTCAAATCGGACGGTCTTCATCAGGTTGCTCCCTGGCCACGCCGCCAACCGAAGATCGACAACAAGGACTTGCGAGCCGCTCGGCCGTCGCCGCTGGACGACAGCGTTTCGGCACCCTTTGCACTCGGAGCGGCAGGCGTTTTCTGCTGAAGGGATCGCAGGTCCGCGAGCAGTTCCTCGCACGTCTGGTAGCGATCCTCCGCGGCCTTGGCCATCATGCGGGCGATGATGGCCGATGCCGTCGGGTCCAGGTCGCCGCACGCCTCGTGGGCGGGCTGCAACGGCTCGCGGCTGTGCTTGAGGATCACCTCCATGCGCGTACGGCCCCCGAACGGCAACCGGCCCGTCACCGCGTGATAGAAGGTCGCTCCCAGGGCATAGATGTCCGAGCGATGATCGACGCGCCCGGTCGCGGCCTGCTCCGGCGCCATGTAGGCGACCGTGCCCGCCAACCGCTCGCCATTGCCCTCCTCTTTCCTGTCCGCGGAGAGCCGCTGTTCGACGACCAGGGCCAGCCCGAGGTCCGCCAGCTTGGCCGTGCCGTCGCGGGCTAACAGGATGTTGCCCGGCTTCACGTCGCGATGGACCACGCCGACCTTCCACGCGGCAGCCAGCGCCTCGGCGATCTGCGTCACCAGGGCAATCGCTCGATCCTGGCATAGCCGGCCGCTTTGCTGAATCAATTCCGCCAGGCTCAAGCCTTCGACGTACTCCAGCACCAGGTAGGGCGCGTGCGGGTCTTCTTCGAAATCCCAGACTCGGACGATATTGGGATGATTGAGCTGTGCCAGCAGCCGAGCCTCGGTCTGGAAGCGGTCGAACAGCGAACGATCCTGCGCCGAGTCGTCGAATTGCAACACCTTGACCGCGACCGGAATGTTCAGCGTCCGATGCAGGGCGCGGTAAACGACACCCGTGGCTCCCTGGCCAATGCGCTCGACCAGCAGGCACTTGCCCAGGACACGTCCCAGCTCGAAGCGTTTGCTGGGGGACTTGTCCACGTGCGGAGCATCTTCCGGAATCTGCGTCGACGACGTCGAAGAGTGCACGGTATCGGCAGCGCGGGTCCCAGGGTCGGTCGCACGCGGTGCCGGCGGCGCGGCGAACGGAGGAAGCGGCGCCGCCGGCGTTTCCGCGGGCGGAGTGAGGGCAGCGAGCGGCGCGCCATCGCCGCGAACCCGGTTCATCTCGACGTTCAGGCCCTTGAGCGCCTCGATCTGCGTGCGCGTGATGATCTTGCCCTTGGCGATCAACACGCTGCCCTTGATCGGGTGCAGGATGTCGGACGGCGCGCGGGTGCCCAGCAGGCTGAGCAGGTCTTCGGCTCGCTCGATGTACATGCCTTCCGGCAATTCGACGACGACGCCGTCGCCCAGCACGCGGCACTGGCAGGCCAGCCGGCTCTGATGGTCGGTGCCGGAGATGAACGACAGCGTCATCCGCTCGCGTTCGGTCCGGTTGGTCAGCTTGTCCATGCCGTCGCGAACGCGCACGTGGCAGGTGGCGCACAGGCCCTTGCCGCCACAGGCCATGAGCACCTGGAACTGCTTGCTCAGCAGTGTCTGCAAGAGTGATGTGCCCGTGGGCACTTCCACGCGTTCGTGAATCGGTTCGAAAGACAGCGACTTCATGGCTGGTTCCTCTTCCTTTGCCGCCGCTACCCATCGACGACAAAGTGGGGCGCGGCCAAGGGTTCGCAACCTCCTTCCGGCGTAAGCGAAGCGTACAGGTCGTGCAGTCCCTGGAAGGTGGCCACGGCAGCCGCGACGACGTCGTCCTGCTGTCCGGGCCCCAGAGGCGACGCTTGCAGAATGCCGCGAAACTGCCGCCAGGCAAGCGGACGGCCCGCCATCCCGTCCAGGTGATAGTCGAGGCCCCAGCCCGGCGCCAGCGGCACTCCCAGCGCGCGCGACAGCGGGTCGACCAGCACCATGGAACCCATCCGCGATCCTTCGAGAACGTAGAGACAGCCAATCAGCGACCAGGGCGATCGGTCCGACCAGCCGCGGATCGATTCCATCAACATGCGGGTTGCCGTGCCGGGATCGTTCACCCCCGTTGCACCCAGCGAGCGCAGATCATTACGCAGGGCGGGCACTCGACCTGTCTTCAGATGTCCGAATCCGTACAGATCGCCATGGCAGCCAATGGCCTCTTCCAGCGTCTGATGAATGGGTAACAGCTGATTCAGCAGAGACACATACACGTCGCGGCCAATGCAGGCCGCAGCCATCGCCTGGGCCGCCGGCAGCTGTTCGATGCGATCGTGCAGCGTCTGGGTCGCGGCGCGCAGCCGGGTCGCGAGATCGGCCGTCACGCACGGTTGCGTCGCGGGAAGGCTTGGGGCCATCATGGTGTACTCTCCTGGCGGTACAAGAACTCGTGAAGAAATTCGCGCGCCCACTCCTCGCCAAAGACCTTGATCAGATACTCCGTGCCGGGCGACAGGCGGGCATGTTCGCTTTGCCAACGGCCCAGTTCGGCGTGTGCCGCGGGATTCGCGCCGGACTCCAGCGAATCGCACTCGGCTCGCGCCAGCTCCACCCAGAGTTCCAGGTACTGGAGGCAGGCATCTCGTAGCCCCTGCAGCGCATCCGGTTCCGTGGTTCGCGTGAACACCTGGCATCCGGACGCGAATTCCACGGCCCAGGAAGGGGCGTCGTCCGCGGGCGGCAGGAAATCGAAGCGGCGGGCAACGACCCGGGCTCGTTCCCGCAGTGACGCGCGTCGGCCTTCGGTAAGTCCGGGCATCTGTAAGTCGATGAAAGCGAGTCGCGGCCGGCCGCCAAAAGCGAGGAGCTGGGCGGCGTACACGGGCAGGCGATCCGGCTGCGTGGGGAAGATCATGGTGTTGACGATCTCTGCCGTGGCGCCGCTGATGCGGACCATCCGGCATTCCGCTCTCGCGGTGCCTCCGCAACCGAGACTCAGCGCACAGGCCCGCAGCCGCAGTCGGCCGCCGTGGCCGTCGCGTCGCGAGAGGTGCGCGGGCAACGGCTGCCGGGCCGAGCACAGGCACCGCAGCCGCCGTCCGGTTTGCGACCAGAGGCCGGCGAAGTTTCGTCGCTGAGACACCGACGCGGGCATGAATCCGTCTCCGTTCTTCCGGACTTCTTTCACTTCGCGAACAGCGAAAAGAACGACCGCCAACGCGATGATCGAAACTGGTTGGAGGGGCCGTCGCTTCGGGTGGATCCGGCGGCTCCCGATTGATCTGTCAGGGTCTCGGGCGGGACCGCCAGCCGGACCAGCGCGGCGCGCACCTCCTCGTAGGATTGCGGCCGATCCTCAGGCCGCTTCGCCATCATGCGCAGAATCGCTTCGCTGGCGGCAACTCCGAGGTCCGGAACCAGTTCGTGCGGAGCAACCGCCTGCTCCTCGACGTGCCTGAGCATCACCTCGGTCGGCGTCGCCCCCGCGAATGGGACGCGCCCGGTCACCGCATGGTAGAAAGTGACGCCGAGCGCATAGACGTCCGACCGATGGTCGAGCGCCGTGGTGTCCGAGAACAGCTCCGGAGCCATGTAAGCAACCGTCCCCGCCAGATCGGGCGCGGCCGCCGCCACGCCCAGGCACTGCGCCAGGGTCCGGTTATGCGAAGCGACGGCAAGGCCGAGGTCGGCCAGCTTGGCCTGACCTTCCTTACCGAGCAGGATGTTGGCCGGCTTGATGTCGCGGTGAACGATCCCGAGCTTGTGTGCCGCCGCCAGCCCGTCCGCCACCTGGGCAATGATCTTCGCCGCGCGATACAGGCGTAAACTGCCGCTCTGGCGGATCAGTTCCGCAAGGCTGAGCCCTTCGACATACTCGAGCACCAGATACGGTTGCTTTGGATCGTCCTCGAAATCGAGAACGCGAATGACGTGCGGATGCGCCAGCTGGGCAAGCAAGCGTGCCTCGGCGCGCAGCTTTTCATGCCCTTGGGGATCGCTCGCCAGCGCCGAATGGTTCAGAAGCTTGACGGCAACGGGGATGTTCAGGCCGCGATGCAGCGCCCGGTAGACGACCCCGTTGCCCCCCTGGCCAAGCAACTCGGTCAGTAAGCATTTGCCGAGCTGGGCACCGATTTCCAGTGGCGCTCCGGCAACGGGATGCTCGGCCGGAACCGGAGTCTCGGTGGCAGCGGAGAAGTGATGAGCCGTGGGACGCGCTTCGGACATGACCGCGGTCTTCGTCATGTCCACACGAGGCGCGTTTGCCGAAGGGTTCAATCGATCGAGGAGATGTTGCAGGCCCGTCGACGAGAAGAGTGTGGCGGGATCGTCGATCTGCACGTATCCCTTCTGCGCGAGGGCCAGGGTTTTGGCGGCGCCTGCCACCAGGATGCCCTGTCGCTCGAGGAAGGCGGCGAGACCTTCCCGCTCGCAACGCTCCGCGGCCCACCAGCCATCGAGCGAAGACGCATCGAACGATGCGCCTCGCGAGAGCAAGTTGAGCAACTGCTGCTCGGCCACCTGGCTCGCATTATCAGTGGCGGAAGCAAGCGCTGGCTTGCCGCCATCCAGAGCGGAACGGGAGAGCGCCCTGACCATTGAAGCGGTTTCCTTCAAGCGCGGCATCGAACATCGAATGGGGCAGAGAAGGGGTACCCCAACAAATTCGCGGCCGGCCAACTTATGCGGTTGGTGATCTCCCCGGGGAGTTGGTTAAAGCGAACCACGCATCAAGTAAGGCTGCCGTCGCAGTCGTCGTTAACGGCGGCGGAGCACCAACATTCGCGACAGTCAATGGGAGGTTAGCTTGAGATCGGCGCAGGGTCTGTCAGAAAATCCCTGCCACTTTCACCGGACACATGAGGGCTTTTCCTGACAAGACGACCTTCTGTCCGCGCGATGCTCGGTGTTCAGCTTGTCGTGACGATCCCCATTTCGAGGCCGTAGCGGATCAGATCGGCTCGGCTGGCGAGGCCTAGTTTCTTGCCGATGCGCGTTCGATAGGTTTCGATCGTCTTGACGCTGACGAAGAGCCGTGCCGCCGCTTCCTGATTGGTGTAGCCCTGCGCCAGCAAGCGCAGCACATCGATCTCGCGCGCGCTCAGTGCGTCGGCAGGCGCAAACCCCTGCGTGCCGCGCGGCCCTGAAACGACGTTTGGTTGATTGGCACCGTGCCTGTCACTGTCGACGTAGAGCCCCCCGCGGTGGATGACTCGAATGGCGTGAATCAGTGCCTTCGGAGCCGCCGTCTTGGTGAGAAACCCCGCCGCGCCCGCCGCCAGCGCCGAATGGGCGTAGGGTTCGTCATCGTGCATCGTCAGTACCAGCAGCCGCAGCGCGGAAAACTCGCGACGCATGAGTTCAACGAGCCGAATGCCGCTGAGATCCGGCAAACCGACGTCCACGACCGCCACGTTGCAGTCGATGGCGCGTGCCTGACTCAGTGCTTCCTGGGCCGTGGCTGCCTCGCCGGCCACCACCATGTCGGGCTGCGCGTCGATCAAAGTCTGCAAGCCCACGCGGAGGAACGCGTGATCGTCCACCAGGAGCACTTGCATGGATTTCATGAGCGACTCTCTCTTAAGGGAACACGGACGCGGATCCGAGTGCCTTGGCCCGTGGCGGCCGTCAGTTCCAGCGTGCCGCCGAGCAACGCTGCTCGTTCGCGCATCGAAGCCAGCCCGAGATGCTGGTTGTCGCGCAGCAGCTGTTTCAGATCGACGCGGTCGAAGCCTCGGCCATCATCCTCGATCTCCAGTTCCACGGCCGTAGGCGTCTGCGTGAGCCGGATGGTCACGTTGCGAGCCTGGGCGTGGCGGCTCACATTGCTCAGTGCCTCCTGCACGATGCGGAACAACGCCGTTTCGACCGCAGCCGGCAGACGAGGATTGCCCGGCTCCGGCAAAAGCAGGTGAATGTCGAGTTTGTGGGGGCCCGCGAACTCGGCGACATGGCGTTGCAAGGCCACGGCAAACCCCAGGTCGTCCAGTGTCGCCGGCCTGAGCCCGCGGGCCATGCGCCGCACATCGTTCAGTGTGTCGTTCAGGAGTTCTCCCAACGACTGGAATTGCGCGCGCACGGGTTCCGAATCTTGCATGTGTTCGACGGCGTGGAGTCCAAGCACGAGCGACATGAGCCCCTGGGCCACGCCATCGTGCAGGTCGCGGGCGATGCGCCGACGTTCGTCCTCTTGAGCGCCGATCAAGCGACCGAGCAAGTTGGACTGCGCCTCGGCGGCCTGGTGGCGCTCGGTGACGTCGTGGTGTGCGACGATGACCCCGCCCTCCGGCGTGGTAAGGGGAGTGGCGCTCATCAGGAACCAGCGCGAGCCGCGGGGCGAATCGCACGGATACTCAAAATGGAATTCGCTGAGATAGCCCCCCAACACCGCTCCAATCCCGCGGTACAGCGTACCGGCCTCGTCCGCGCCGGTTTGGGCCGCTTGCCGACAGACGTCGAGGTAATTCATCCCGTCGCCTCGTTCCGTGATCGAATCCGCCCCATTCTCGCGTGCGAAGCGGCGCCACGACTCATTGACGGTCACAATAGCACCGCTCGGGTCGAGGACCGCAATCTGAGCCGGCAAGGCGTCGAGCACGCCACGGACCAAGCGCTCGCTCTTGAACCGGGCGGCCTCGGCGGACGCTTGTGCTGATGTATCGCGCAACACCGCCACGAAATGGCGCGTCTGACCGCTTCCATCTCGAATCGGCGCTGCATGAATCTCCATCTGAAACGACGAGCCGTCTTTGCGATAGTTGACCACTGATGCCGTGAAGGAGCCCCCACGTCCCAACTGCTGTTTTAGCTCCTGCATGACGTTTCGATCGGTCTTCGGCCCCTGAAAGATGCGGGGCGTCTGGCCCACGAGTTCCTCCATCGCATAGCCCGTCATTCGCAACAGGCAGTCGTTCGCGTAGAGAATGGCGGGCCCGGGGAGATCCAGCTGTGCATCGGTGATCAGGATCCCTTCGGTAACCTGTTGAAAGGCACTGGCAAACAGTTGCAACTGCTCTTCGGTGCGGTGCTGTTCGGTGACATCGCGGGTGACGCTGATAAACTCGAGCAATTCGCCCGATTCGGCTCGGGTGACGCTGCACACTTGCCACTCGGCCCACAAAAGCACTCTATCCGCCCGCTGGATCCGCAACATTACCTTCGAGCCGGTGATACCGCGGAATGCTGCCTGCCGGGCGTCGCGGACCAGGATTCGGTCTTCGTCATGTACGAACCGTAGCCCATCCGACCCAATGAGCTGTTCCGGTTCGCAGCCGAACAACTTGCGACACGCTGGCGAAACGTAACGAACCGTGCCATCGGGCGCATGCGACGCTATCATGTCGCTGGAGAACTCCAGCAAATGGCGGAGCCCACGTTCGTTCGTCATGGGAACACCTGCTGAGCGAATGGTGTCCGTCCAGCTTGCCGCGATCTCTGCCGCGGCGATGCACTTGCCGCGTCGAGACTCGCTCGCTCTCAGCATGAAGCAAATTCGAGGCCGTCACGCTTTAGCCTGTGGACCAAATGTACGGCACCTGCGACGCCACTCCGCAGGCTGAAGCCGGCTGAAGCCTGCGGCTACAGACGTTGCGCGCATCGTTCCGCGGAATGGAGCGCTGTAGTATTTAGGAGCGTGCAACGATCATGTGCCGTGCGCCGGAAAGTTGTCGATGGGAGGCCGAACGAAGTACGACGCCTGGGAAGTATGACGCCTGTAATGCAGATCGTGATGGGAACGGGCCATGAGTTACACCCAGTTGTAGAAGCAAGGGCGAACGATGCCAAAGAGGAGGGTTGATTCCGAGCGTACAACTCACTTTGCTACTACTTCATCGGGCGCGGTTCGACGATTGTCAAGGGACTGGGATCGTGATTTCCACCTTTAGTAGTTGGTTGCGTCGGCCGGACCTTGGCCTGAGAAACGCTGGCAGCCCTTGTCACGACGGCTTCCGGTAATCCACCCGGTGGATGGGCCGCCCTTCCTTGCGAAACTTGCGCTCGAAGTTCGTCAGGTAATCGAAATCGTGCGCGGGTACTTTCTCATCGGGCGGCGGCAGGCGGTCCAGCTTCGTGTTTTGTGCCACCAGCTCCGTCGCCATGGCGAAGTAGTCTTCGACGTCGGTCGCCAGGTGGAGCACGCCGCCGGGCCGCAGCACCACCTCGCACAGGGCCGCGAACTCCGACGTGAAGAGGCGACGCTTGAGGTGCCGCTTCTTCCACCACGGGTCGGGAAAGTACACGTGGACCGCTTGCACGGAACCAGGTGAGACGCAGTCGCGCAGGAAGCGGCGGGCGTCGGCGCAGGCAAGACGCACGTTGGCCTGGGCACGCTTGGCCATGCGCGTGGCGGTGAAGAGCTGGTACTTGCGGACAATCTCGATGCCGAGGAAATTGACGTCCGGGCATGCCTCGCTGGCGGTGAGCAGAAAGAGGCCCTTGCCGAAGCCGACTTCGATCTCGACGGGACGGTCGTTGCCGAACACGTCGGACCAGACGAGCGGACGCGGCGGGTCGGGCGTTTCCAGCAGGTGCGGGGCCAGTTCTTCCAGGCTCAGTCGGTTGACGCGGCGCACGCTTACCCTTCCTCCCGACGCAAGAGAGGCACGCCCAGCACGTCGGCGTGAAACACCATGGTGGTGCCGACGAAGCCCTGGACGTTACAGACCGTTTGCCGGCGATGGATGCGCGTGCCCTTGCCGACGAGCAGCAGGCGGTCGCCCGGTTTCACCGGGGCCCGGAACCGCACGTTCTCCAGGCCGCCGAAGCCGATGAAATCGCCGATCATGATCTTGTGCGTGGCGATGTAGAAACCGCAGAGCTGCGCGGCTGCCTCGCACATGATGACGCCCGGCATGATGGGATAACCGGGCATGTGGCCGCGCACCCAGAATTCGTCGTCGCGAACGTCCTTGTAGCCGATCATCAGGTGCTGCGTGGGGTCCATGTAGACGACGGCGGTCAAGTGCTCCATCTCGAAGCGCTGCTGGTTCAGCTTGCGGATGGCTTCTTGATCGGCCACGATCTTCGTCGTGTCGATCTGGTCAAGCGGTATGTGCAATGCGGGAGGCATCGACCGACTCCTGCGCCGACGCGCACTTGTCAGGCAGCAAGGGCCCTGGCGCGGATAGAGAGCAAGACTGCGACAAACTAGCAAGTGGAGCGCACGCCTGTCAAGCAGACGCCGTGAATCCGGCCACTTGACGGCGCAAGGGACACGTCTACACTACCCTCATGCGGCAGCGCGGGCCAGTGCCGTCCTCTTCCCGAGACATCTCATGCAGTCGGAACCTGCGTCGGGCAAGGTTGAATCCGTCGCGGCGTTGCCGCCCGTCGTCCCACCGTCGGGCCGGCACATCGTGCAGCTGTTCATCGTGCCCGGTGCCATTGTGCTCGGCATCGTCGTGCTCTTCCTCGGTTGCTTTGGCTTCTGGGGCCTGTTTTTCGGCACGACGCGCCCGCCCCAGGAATACCTCGCCGACCTGGAAAGCTCCAATCCCGACGTCCGCTGGCGTGCCGCGAACGATCTGGCCCAGGTCATCAAGCGCGACGACAACCTGGCAGCCGACCCCAAGCTCGGCCTCAAGCTGGCCGACCTGCTCAATCAGGCCCTGGACGAGCGCGACCGCGAGCCGCGGACGGATCAGAAGCCCACGGCAGGCAACGTGGTGCAGGAAGACAAGGATCGCAAGGCCCAGCGCAAGTACATTCAGTTCCTCAGCTCGTGTCTTGGCAACATGAGCGTGCCCATCGGCGCCCCGGTCCTGACGCGCATGGCCCTCAAGGACCAGGGGACCAACGATCCGGTTGCCACGGTCCTGCGCCGTCACGCCGTCTGGGTGCTTGCCAACCACGGTGAAAACCGCAAGCGCTTCGACAAGGTGTCGGAGGACAAGCGCCAGGCCGTGCGGGACCAGTTGGAGGAAGTAGCAAACGAAGGCAAGGGCCAGCACGCGCAGTGGGCGCGGCTCGCGCTGGACGGCATGAAGGGCACGGGAGAGCTGGGAGTGATCCGGGCCCTCGACGAAGTACAGAAGAGCGAATATCAGAAAAACGACGGCGATCCGTTCCTGCGGCGCATGGTCGCTTTTGCTTTGACCTTCTGGGAAGGGACGCCGGCCGAGAACACGGTCGCGGAGAAGGCGCTCTATCGGCTGTCGCTGGACGACGGCCACGGCGTCATGGTGGATGTGAGCCCGGTCGATTGAGCCGATTCGTGCAAGGTTCAGCGAGCGGCAGCATGAAAGCCCTCGGTGGCACGGACATTTCTGTCCGTGCGGTCGGGAATTTGCACGGACAGAAATGTCCGTGCCACGGATACATCGCTCGGCAGGAGTCCGGAGCACCATGCGAACATCGACCCTCACTGCCATGCTTGCTATCACGCTGGCCGTGGGCTGTCAGCAGTCCAGCGGCCCGAAGCCGGCGGCCGGCCCCGTGGCGATGGGCAAGACGAGCGGCTGGGAGATCAAGTACACCGCAACCGTCGGCCTCGCCCGCCGAGGCAGTGATCTGATCAAGGAGCGCTTCGACGTCCTCAACGACATGCTCGACGAAGACCTCCAGCTCGCCAATTGCCGGACCAAGACGAAAGAGGGCCAGGAAATCGCCGACGAGCAGGCGGCCAAGAGCACGGTGGTCAATGCGCTCAAGGCGATCGCCGAGCTGCATCGCAAACGTCCCGACATGGACCTTTCCAAGCTCACGCCGGCCATCGACAAGCTGACGCAGAGTCAAAACCCCGTGCTGAAAACCGAGGCAGAACGCACTCGCATCGCCCTGAGCCAATCTTAAGACGTGCAAGGAGACACACCAGATGCCGGCCACGAAAGAGCAGATCATCGCCAGCCTCCGCCAGGCGTACAACATGGAGGTGGAGACGGTCATCAACTACCTGGCGAACAGCCTTCACATCGAGGGCGTGCGGGCAGAGTTCATCAAACAGGCGCTGGCCACCGACATCCAGGGCGAATTGACGCACGCGCAGCAGTTGGGCAACCGCATCAAACAGCTCGGCGGGGGCATCCCGGGCAGCGTCCACCTGAAAATGACCCAGAGCTCCCTCGAGCCGCCCGCGGACACGACCGACGTGTTGCACGTCATCCGCGGCGTCCTCAAGGCCGAAGAAGAAGCGATCGCCCACTACAAGGCCCTTATCAAGCTCACCGACGGCGAAGACTACGTCACACAGGACCTCGCCATTACGATCCTTTCGGACGAGGAAGGCCATCGGCAACAGTTCGAGGGGTATCTGAAGGAATACTCCAAAGGCAAATAGACGGGTGAACGCCGGTCCTCACGCCGCCACCAACGGCTTGGCGGGGTGAGTCGGGCATTGGCATCCGTTGGGTCCTGGTCATTGATTCGTCACTTGCGTCATTGCCGCTCTATGACCAGGACTCCCGTCAGCTTGCTGGACCGGCTGCGCCAGCCCGTCGAACAGAGTCAGGCAGCCTGGTCGCGCTTTGTCGACCTCTATTCGCCACTGCTCTTCTCCTGGGGTCGGCAGGTCGGACTTGCAGACACCGATGCCGTCGATCTGGTGCAAGACGTGTTCGCCATCCTCGTGCAGAAGATGCCGACGTTCGTCTACGACCGCCACGGCAGCTTCCGGGCCTGGCTCAAAACCGTCACCCACAACAAGTGGCGCGAAAACCAGCGCCGAGCCGCCGCCCACCGCGAAACCGACGCTCCGGTCCCCGACCTGCCCGCCCCCAACTCCGAATCGTTCTGGGACGGCGAATACCGCCAGCATGTGATCAATCAGGCCCTGCGCGTCATGGAGACCGATTTCGAACCCAAGACCTGGCAAGCCTGCTGGCAGCTGGTCGTGGAGGGCCGCCCCGCCGCCGAAGTCGCCGCCGAGCTGTCCCTGAGCGTGGGCACCATCTACGCCGCCAAGTGCCGCGTCCTCGCCCGCTTACGCCAAGAACTCGCCGGTCTGCTCGATTGACGGACATTTTCCTGCAAGGTTTCCGTCCACTCGCGCATACTCATTTCGGTAGGCGAACGGCAGAAGCCAA
>JAIEMG010000091.1 GCA_019752375.1 Gemmataceae bacterium
GTTCTGAGGTGTGCTTTTCCTATCTTTTTAACCGCCCCGGTTGATACACCAAAACGGGGGCTTTTACACGCCCCGCTCGCCAAAGTTAATGGCATTCGTGCCTGACCCCTTTTTGAACCGACTCCAAGAGAACGAGGAGCGAAAGCATGGAAGTACGGATGGCGGAACACTACGGGATGTGCTTCGGCGTTCGCGATGCCGTGGACCTGGCGCTGCGCCTGACGCGTCAGGGGCCACTGACCATTCTCGGCGACCTGGTGCACAACCCCGACGTCGTGGCCCAGATGGATTCCGCCGGCGCCGTGCGGACCCACGCACCCGAGGAAGTTCACACCCGCGCCGTGCTGCTGACCGCGCATGGCACGGCCGATCGCGTCAAGGCGCGCTTGCGCGAAGAAGGGCACCAGGTCTTCGATGCGGTCTGCCCGCTGGTCAAACGCGTCCACCTGGCCATGGACAAGCTGATTGCCGAGGGCCGACATCCGGTCATCATCGGGCAGGCAGGTCATGTGGAAGTCCGCGGCCTGGTGGGCGATCTGAAGGAATACACCATCATCCTCGAAGCCCAGGACGTCGAGCAGCTGGTCGGCCGACCAAAGCTCGGTGTGGTGGCGCAGACCACGCAGCGGCTGGAGCACGTGCAGGAGCTGGTCGCGACCATGCGTCGCCGGCTTCCGGACGCCGACATTCGCTTCGTGGATACCGTCTGCCAGCCGACCAAGGACCGCCAGGAAGCGCTCGGCCGTTTGATCGACGAATGCGATGCCGTCGTCGTGGTGGGCGGGCCGGACAGCAACAACAGCCGCAAGCTCACCGAACTGGCGCGTAAGGCAGGCAAGGCTGCCTTCCAGGTGGCCGCCGCCGGCGAGTTGCAGTCAGAGTGGTTTCAGGGCATCGGCATCGTCGGCGTCACGGCGGGCACGTCCACGCCCGATCGCGTGATTGACGAAGTGCGCGAATGGCTCGAAACTTTCGAGTCGGTCCCGGCTGATCGGGAGCCGGCCGCGCTTTCTCGTTGACGCCTCGCCTTGTGCGGCTACCATCGCAGGATGGGCGTTTCACACCGGGCATCCGCGAGTAGCAAGTGGTGAGCGATCCTCAGGCAACGGCCGGGTCGAACCCGCCCAACCTGGCAACCCGTCTTGGCAACTGGGCGCTGGCGGCCATTGCGCCCGTCGTCGTCTTCGTTGCCGTCAGCCCCGATCGTGAGTACCTCGTCGATTTCTGGCACCACCTGGCGCAAGGCCGGGTGGACGTCCAGCAGGGCCGTGTCATCACCGAGGACCAGTTCGCCTGCACCGTCCCGCCGGACCGGCATCTCGTGAATCCTAACTGGGGCTCGCAGGTCGTCTACTACGGCCTGTACGCGCTGGGCGGCCTGGACCTGGTGTTCCTGGTCAATGCGCTGGTCCTGGCGTCGGCCATGGCATTGCTCGTCCACCACTGTCGTCGCCGGTCGGAGTCCGCACGGCTCGCCGCGGCGCTGGGGCTCTTTGCCTTCTTCGGCCTGTGGCAGTTCATGACGGTGCGTCCGCAGTCGTTCGCATTTCTCCTGTTCTTGTTGCTCTACACGATTCTCGAACGGTCCAGCGAACGCCGCTGGCTCCTGGCGCTGGCCCCACCGGTGCTGGCGGTATGGGTAAACCTGCACGGCTCCTTCCCGATGGGTTGTGCCCTGATCGGCCTGTACCTGCTGGATGCCGCATGGGAATCGTGGCAGTCCGGCCGCTTTGACATCTGGCGCAACCCGCGCGTCGTCGCGCTCGCCCTGTGCTTGCTGGGAAGTGGATTGGCCCTGCTGGTGAATCCGCATGGCTGGCAGATCTACCAGTACGTGACGTCGACCACGACGGCCTCGCGGGCGCGGCGCATCCAGGAGTGGCTGCCGCCAGGGCTGGACGGCATCTACGGCCCGGTCTTTGCTGCCTCGATCCTGCTGATGCTGTTTTCACTGGCCCTGTCGCCACGGCGGCCGACGCGACGCGAGCTGATCTTGCTGGCCGTCTTCTTGCCGCCCGCCCTGGGGGCCGTCCGGATGGCGCCGTGGTGGTTCTTCGTCAGCCTGCCAATCGTGGCCGCGCAGCTGGCGGTTGCACTGCCCAGGTCCTGGCTGCACGAAGACGACGCCACCCAGTCCGCGCTCGTCAACGGCATGGGATTGGGCGTCCTGTTGACGCTCGCCGTCGCCAGCGTACCGGGGGTCGGCGGCGCCTATTCGCTGCGGGAACTGCTGCCGAAACGCGACCTGGACACGGCCAAGCTGTCTGTATTGGCGGACGAGCTGCGTCGCGCTCAGCCGGAGGGCGGGTGCATCTACAGCAACTTCGAGTGGGGTGAATACTTGAGCTGGGCGCTGGCGCCGGACGGGTTCAAGATCTTCATGGACGGCCGGATGGACGTCTATTCGCCGGAGGTCTGGAACGAGTACCTTGCCGTCACGTATGGCAGCACCAACTGGCAAGAAATCCTGGACCGCCGCGGCGTGACCTGCCTGGTGTTGAACACCGAACATTCGGACCAGAGTGTCAACCTATTGCCCCGCGTCCGCGACTCGAAAAGGTGGAAGCAAGCTTTCGAGGCGGGGAACGCCGTGCTATTCTTGAAGGTATCGCCGGATGCCGCCAGCACCCGGGGATCTGTTTCGGAACGCTGATCCCCCCTCGGAGACGATCATGGGCCGTGTCAGTCGAATCATCAAGGCCGTGCGCGACAACCCGCCCAGTGAACTGGAAAGTTCCCTGGCTGGGGTGTCACCGGCGCCTGCAGTACCTCCGTTGCCCCCTAGTGATATCGATTTGCCGCGCGTCATGGCAAACTGGACTCATATGCCCGATCATTTCAAGCGCACCATCATGACACTGGTCGAGATCGTGGAAGCCAGACGCGGCGAGAGTCGCTCGAGCTAACGGAACCGCAGTGCTCGATATTCGTCCACGACGCGCAAGTTTTGACAACGCCCGCGTTCCAGCACGGAAACTCTTGCGGACAACGAAATCCTCTGCTGGAAGGGGCAGTCTTATGTCGCGATCAACCGATTCGCACGATACAAGCGTTCAGCCGGCGCTGGCGGATTTGATGGCGCGCTACCTCGAACGTCAGGCGGAAGCCCAGGCTGCGGGCCTTGGCACCGCAATGACGGGGGAAGTAACGCCGTTCGAGGCGGCCCCCGCCCAGACCGTGGATCCGCGGCTGGCCTGGGACGAAGCGTTGGCGGCCGTTCGGCACTTCCAGAAGCGGTCGGACACCAAGTGGCAAGCGCCGCCCGACTGGCCGGTCGTGGTGGCCGCCCATGAGCCCACCGTTGCCCTGGCGTTCGCGCTGGGCAACTACCCCCAGCTGGTCCGGCACCTGCGTCCCATGATGGAAAGTGTCGACCTGGGCGAGCTGCGTCCGACGGGAAGCCGGCCGGTTACCGCGCCGAACCTGATTGCCTGGGCCGCGCAGACCGCAAGCAAGGAACAATACCCGCAGCTGCTCCTGGCAATTGGCGCCCTGCGCCTGGCCCGCCAGTTCGAGCAGGCCGACGAGCTCGTGCGGAAGCACGGCGAGCGCGTGCCTGAGCAATGGAAGGCCGCGTGGGCCAATGAAGTCGCTGCCCTGGCCTGGCACCGGGGTCGCGGGGAAGAGGCGCTGGCCCTCTGGCAAGCACAGCCCGCGAGCCTGCCCGTCCTGTTCAACCGCGGCATGGCAGCGCTGTTTCTCAACCGGCCTGCCGAGGCACATGCGGCATTGAACGAGGCGATTGCTTCGCTGCCGGAAACCAGCGCCTGGCACCACCTGGGCCGGCTGTACCTCACGCTCGCGGAGATGCGCAAGTAATTCTCAAGAAACCACCAACGGGTGACGCCAAACTCCAAAAGAGTCGCGCGTCACCCGTGTCTTTGCGCGCGGGACGGTGTTTATACTGCACGCGGGCCAAATTGGTACCTGGCAAGGTGGGCCAGACACTCTTGTCTGGCCGGCCAGACAAGAGTGTCTAGCCCACCGGACACAGCCACTCGCTACCGCGCGAAGTTTAATGTCCGGACATGGATGAGCGTGTTTCGGTTTGTTTCTCAAAGGGGCCTGGCATGGGACGACAATGGTTGTTCGCAATGACGATCGTGGCGTTTGGGCTTCCGGGCGCGGGCCTGAGCAGGGCGTCGGCCACGGGACTGGAAGACTGGATTCGCAACGACGTGGCCAAGGCCCAGGCGGAAGCGCGCAAGACCGGCAAGCCGATCTTCGTCACTTTCCGGTGCGAAGCCTGAAGGGACTGCCGCGACTTTGACGGACAGGTTGTCCGTGGCGACAAAGACATTCTCAAGCTCAGCGAGAGCTTCGTGCTCTTGCGCATGACGTACCTGCGTGGCGTGAACGTCAACCTCTTCACTTACGACTACGACCAGACGTGGATGGCGTTCTTCATGGATGCCGACCTGCGCATCTACTCGCGCTACGGCAGCCGCGATGCGGCGTCCGCGGATGCCCACAACTCCGCGGAGGGCCTGCTGCACACGATGAAGCGCGTGCTGGAGGTCCACAAGGAAGAGTCCGCCAACGAACAGCCCGCACCGATGCTGCCCAAGGCCCTGGTGCCCGCCGAAATGCCGGGACTGTCGGCCCTGGGATACGGCGGCTCCTGCGTGCGCTGCCACATGGTCCACGAAGCGAAGATTTACCAGAAGCGCAAGGAGGGCAAGCTGGAGCTGGCCGACATGTGGCTCTATCCGCTGCCGGACAACATCGGCATGCAGATCGACCCCAAGGTCGGCAACGTCGTACGCGCGGTGACGCCCAACTCGTTCGCCGCGAAGGCGGGCCTCAAGGAGGGCGATCACGTTCACCGCGCCAACGGCACCCGCATCCTGACCATCGCGGACATTCAGTTTGTCCTCAGCAGCCTGGAGCCGAAAAGCAAGCTGACGCTGGAAGTCCAGCGCGGCAGCAAGCTGCTCAAGGCGGAAATGGAGCTCGAAGGCGACTGGCGCCGCTGGGACGTGTCCTGGCGCAAGAGCATTCGCTTGCTGAGCAATCGCTGGTCGCAGCTTCCGCGTTCGCTGAAAGCGATCCCCGCCGAAGAACGAACCAAGCTCGGCATCAAGGACGGCGACCTGGGACTGCGGCTGCTCAACAACGTGGCCGAGGCCCAAAAGGCCGGATTGCAGAAGGACGACGTCCTCGTCGCCTTCGACGGCAAGCGAAGCGTGATCTATCGGCAGGCGCACCTCTACATGTACCTGGAACACAAGAGCGGCGACAAGATGGAGGTGACCTATGTGCGCGACGGCAAGGAAGCGACCGCTACGCTGATCGTGCCGTGAGCGTCATACTCACACGCTGAGCCCGACGCGCCAGCAAGGGGCGGACATCTGCTCCCTTGCTGGCGCGTCGGGCTCAAGGGGTATGTTTGAAGCCGTCGCTCGGTTGGATTTCGGCTTATAAGGTCTCGAGTGGCTCCGGTGCTCAGGCACCGTTCCCCTGGGAAACCCGATAAGTAAGCACCGATCCGACCCCCCGACGGGCTTCGCTATTGAAGCCGCTTGCGGCTTCGCGTTTCCGCGAAGCCGCAAGCGGCTTCTTGATGCGCCTTGTCCGCTACGGTAACGTAACCTCATCTCTTGGTAAGTCGTTCTCTTCTCCTTGAGAAGTGGCAATGGTCTGGTACGGCGTCGGCGGGGCGGTTGCGCTGGTGGTCGTGCTGCTCGCCCTGTGGTGGGCGGTGGGTCGCTGGCCGCGCCGTCGTCGAGCCTATCGCCGGGCCCTTCACCTCCTCCACCAGAATCAGTGGCGCAATGCCCTGGACGCCGTACGCGAACTGCAGGCTCTGGCTCCGCTGCCCGCCTCCTGGGAAGGACGGGCGCGCAATGCCGAGGGGGAATGCCAGCGCGCCGCCGCCGCCGAGGCGTTGACCGAAAAGAAGTACGAAGAAAGCCTCGAACACTTCCGCAATGCCGCTCGGCTGCTCAACGTGGGCGAAGCCGAGGACCGCAAGCGCGTCGTCGATGCGATCCTGGCCGAAATCTATCGTGTGTTCGCGCTGACCACGGGACCGGACACGGACGCCGTCCAGAAACTGCTGACGCGTCTCCTGCTGCTGCACTCGCCCTGTCCCGAGGCATCGTTCTGGCAGGGCCTCTGCCAGGCGCGCTCCGGGCAGATGGACCTGGCGCTGCAATCGCTGCACAGCGCCCATGAGGGCGGCGGCAAGGGCTTCATCGACCCGCCGCTCTACCTGGGCATCCTGCTCCTCCGCGGCGGGCAGGCGCAGGAGGCGCTGCGCTACCTGGGCGATGCCAACCGGCTCGACGCCCACTGTCCGTTCGTCAGCTGGCAACTGGGACAGGGCATCGTGGCGTCCGGCGGCGATGCGGGCCTGGCCGTGCGAGCGCTGCAGCGCGCCCTCGGTCCCAAGGGATTGCCGCAATGGGCGCGAACGCCGGAGAAGGTCTGGCGCGAAGGGCTGCCGGGCCCGGAGCGATCTTACGTGGCCCGGCTGGCAGCGCAACAGCGCTACGTCTGCCCGGTGCTGGGCGCCGACGTGGCCGTCATGATCCGGGCCGGCTTCCTGGCGCTGGCCCAGGCGCACTATCGCCAGGGCAACTACCAGGAATCGGCCAACATCGGCAATAACCTCTTGCAGGAGACGGCACCGTCGCTGCCGGTGCTGCGCACGCTGGGCCTGGCGCTGACGCGGCTGGGCCGTTACGACGAGGCCTTCAAGCACCTGCGCGCCGCCCACGACCTGGAGGAGCCGAAGACCGCGTTGACGGCCGGCTACCTGGCCCTGTGCGGCGCCCTGGGCAAGCCGAGCCGAGCCGAGGACAAGGCGAACAACGTCCTGTGGGCCGCGCGCCTGCTGGGTCGCTTCCACCTGACCGCAGACACCGAATGGGCGGACATCCATCGCGCCGTCTTCGGCGAGGCGCGCCAGGCCGGCGTGCCGTTGACGGCCGCGGAGGTCGCTCGCGCGTGCGACGTGCTGGCCTCCGTCAACGGCGCCGACCCGCAGGCCGCCGCCATCTACGATCACCTGGCGAGCATCGGCGCCGAATCGCTCCAGCCCGTGCACGCCTGGCTGTATGCGCGGGCAGCCCAGGAACACGATTATCGCGGCTCCCAGGACCTGACCCTGTTCGCCCTGGCCTTCCATCACGCCCCCGCCGGCCGCGGTTTCTTCGCGGAACGGCAATGGAATTTCGACGAGATGGAAGCCACGTTCCTGGCACGCTGGGCCGAGCAGAACCCGGGCGCCTTTCCTGAAGTGCTTGGGCCGGACTATCCCCGTCAGGGCGAAAAACTGCTGCTGAACCGATCGCAGCAGCAGGAGACGGCCGGACAATCCGAGGCGGCACTCGCCAGCGTGTTGACGCTCATCAAGCTGGCGCCGCACAGTGCCCGCGCCCACGATCGCTGGGCGTGCCTGGAGTTTCGCCGCGGCGATCTCGACCAGGCGGCACAGATCCTCGCCGACTGGCAGCAGCGCCATCCCGCCGACCCGTGGCCGCACATCCGCGGTGCCGTGCTGGAGCAGCGTCGCGGCAATACCGACCGCTGCACCCACGCCATCGAAAACGCCCTGCGCCTGACGCGCGGGCCCTTTCGCGCCGAGATCGCTTTCCTGGGCGCACGGCTGGCGCTCGCCAATGCCCAGCCCAAACGCGAAGGCGAAGCTCCGGCCGAGCCGACCCAGGCGCTGCGCTATCTCGACCTATGCCTGCACGAGCGACCGGATCATTCCGGCGCGCTGGGAATCCTGGCCGCCCTGCGCTGGATGGCCGGCAATAACGCAGCCCTGGTTTCCCAGGCGGTGAAGATGAATCGGCCGAACGTGAAGTCGGGCCGCTTCCAGTATCTTGCCGCCGTGTGCCAACTCGCCGCGGGCGATTTTCCCGCCGCACTCGATGCGGCCGATCGTGCCGCCGCGGATGCAACGGTCGCCGTCGAAAGCCAGTACCTGATCGGCCTGGCGCAACTGCAAGTCAACAATCGCGGCGCCGCCGTCGCGGCGCTGAAAAAGGTGGCGCAGACCGCCGATAGCCCCTCGGCCAATCACGCCCGCGCGCTGCTCGGCCGGCTTCAGTTCCAGGGCGGAGCGTTCGCGGACGCCGTCCACTGGTGGAAGCAGCTCGACCCGGCCCGACGCAGTGCCTGGAAGCTCGACGACGCGCTCAAGGGCACGCTGTTCCTGTCGGCCCTGGAAGCGTACCAGGCGGGCCACTTCGATCTGGCCGCGGAGCGCTATCGCGAGGCGGGCAAGCAGGGCTATCGCGAGCGCCGGCTCGGCGCCTTGCTGGTGCTTGCCCTGTTCAAGGCCGGGCAGAAAGCGCTGTTTGACTACCAGGTGTCGCACGTCGGCTCGCCCACCGAGCTCGACCTGGACATTCGCCATTCCGGCGAAAAGGCCGCCGGCTTCCTCGGTCAAGCCCTGCAAGCCGGCAGCAAGGACCCGAACGTGGCCTACTTGCTGGCGCTGGCCTGCAAGCGCCAGGGCAAGATCGCCGACGCTCGCACGGCCCTTCGCCGCATCGCCGAGCCCGATGCCAACATCTGGCTGCAGATGGGCCTGCTTTCGCTCCAGGAAAAAGTGCTCGAGCAGGCGGAGCAGGAATTCCTCAAGGCCTGGGAGCTGGACCCCGCCGGTCACGCGGCCGGCGTCAACCTGCTTTTGACGCGCCTGTCGCTGGGTCAAACCGAGTGGGCAGCCGCGATGGTGCCCCAAGTGGTCGAACGGGCTGCGTCGCCGGAAGAGCGCCGGCTGCTGGAATCGATGCAAGCGCTGCTGTGGATGGCCCAGTCCGGCAACGGGGACGGCCGGGCGCACGCCAGTTTGACGCAAATGAGCTTCGAGGACGAGCAGCGCCTGCTCGACTTGATCCGCAGCCTGGGCAATCTCGATACGATCGGCCTGCTGTTGCGCACGCTGGAATCGGCCCGTCCAACCAGCCCGCCGGTGCGCGAAGCGCATTTCGAGGCCGTGCTCCTCAAGGGCCGCAAGTTGCTCGATCGCTGCGACTGGGTCGCTGCCGAGCAGACGCTGGCCGTGCTGGTCCGGCAGCGCGAGGTCGCGCCGGCCACGCTGGCGGCGCTTTTCAACCTGCTGGGCTGTTGCGCCTGCCTGAGCCAGGACTTCGACGAGGGCGGGCGCTACCTGTCTGCGGCCGTGCGTCTGAAAAACGACGACGCGGGAATGCATCAGAACCTGGCGCTGGCCAACGAATGGCAGAAGAACCTGGCCCAAGCCGAGCCGCACTGGAATCGCTACTTCGACCTGCTGGAGCGGCGCAAGACCCAGACGCCCGGTCGTGCCGACTACTTCAACCGTCTCGCCTTCGAGGGCCTGCACCGCCTGGCCGGCTGCTACACCGAGAAGGAGAAGTGGGGGAACGCGCTACCCCACGTCGAACGCGCCCAGCGCCTCAAACCCGACGACGGCGATACGCTGGAACGACTATTCCACCTCTACTGCCAGGTGCGCCGCCCGGACGATGCCCGCCGCACCTTGCAGCAGTTGCGCTATCTCCGTCCGGGCGAGGGCCAGTTCGAGCTGTACGAGCTGGACCTGGTGGAGCTGCGCGAGATCGACGACATCGACCGCTGGATCGAACGCATCGGCCAGATCGCCCAGCGGCATCCGGGCGACGCCCGAGTCGAAGAGCGCGCCGTCACCATGATCGGCAACGTCGTGCCGGTGCTGGGCCGCATGAGCGATCAGCTGACCGACCAGGTGAACAAGGTGATCCGCCAGGTCCGCAGCCTGCAGAACTATCAGATCAACTGGCAAGCCGTGCATGACGTCATGCGCGATCTGAAACGCGAGTTTCAAAAGCTGCGCAAGGCCGCGGGCAAGTGTCAGAACGTGGTGGCGCATCCGGAGCACAAACGCGTCCTGCGCGACCTGTGTGCGCATCTCGATCGCAAGATCGAGTTCTGTCGCGAGTGGCAAGGGAACTGAACGCCGACGAGTGAGGTGGATTGAGCGATGCCTCGGCCGAATCTTCCGCACGTAGGGAGCCCCAACACATCGGCCGCCGAACATGACAGAAGCGGAAACTTGACAAGAAGGCGATTTTACGGCGGCGATGGGCGAGCCATCAAGAACATCGACTACGATCGCGATCATGGCGCCGGCAAACCACACGCGCATGATTGGGACTGGACGAAAGACCCACCGCGTCAACCGGGCCGAGCCTTGAAGCCGGGAGAGTAACGAGGGACCATCCCATGAAAATCGAAACGGTAAAATCGAAGGACTACGTGGCTGGCTGGCTCGACAGCTCCATTCACGATTTTCTCGATACGTTTCCCCGCGCCAGCGCCACCATGAAGTATGCCCTGGTCACTTGCCTCGACAGCAATCTGGCCCCTGGCGCGATGCTCGAGGGGAGTCCCATGCTTCGACCCATTGCTTCCACGGCGCGGATTCTCGAATCGGGGCTTTTGCTGCCTACAAACCTGTTGCTCGAAACGAACACTCGGGAGCGACTTTTCTTTGGCTTCGATGAGATTTGGTTCTTCCCAAACGAAAGCATCAACCCAAAGCCTGCGTCGGCATGGCTGGTAGGACCGGCCAGACTCGACCAGGCGAAACTCGACGGCCTGGAATCATGGATGTCCGAAAACGCGTGCACAATGGGGCTCGGCGATGGAGAGGGGCTGAACTTCATCGTCAAGGCTCACGGCCTGGTCAAGCACATGCTCGGCCATTCGATGGCCCAGCCGGGGCCGAGTGTGACTTTCGTCGCCTCCCATGCCCGGGACGTCGGATGAACGCCTGAGGAGAACACCATGACCCAACCCGTCGTCCTCGAACTCGCCCCCCTTCCGCGCGAGCAGCTCGGGCCATTCGTTGTCCTTGGCGTGGACAAGGACGCCAACCGCGAGACGATCGAGGCGAGCTGGGCGCAGCGCGTCATCGCGGCGCGGAAGAACCAGCTCAAAGTGTCGCTCGAAGACGTGAACTGGGCGCGTGAAGTCATCAACGATCCCGATCGCCGCTTGCGCGCCGATGCGACCAGCCTCAATCCCGACACGGCCGATCACACGCTGCGGCAGCTGGCGGAGCGCTTTGGCATCAGCGGCAACACGGTCGTACCGCGCTGGCAGCCCTTCGACGAGGAGAAGGCGCTCGCGGACTACGCACCCAACGTCGAAGTGCCGGCCATCGACGACGTGCGACAAACCATCGCGGTGCCGGAAGTGCCGTTGGAGCTGCCGGCCGTGGCGTGGCTGGTGGAACAATTCGTCAAGGAGCCGCTCGATCCCTGGAACCTGTCCCTCACTCCCGAACCGATCAAGGACTCCGCACCATGAACGACGACCCGCTCTCGGAAATCTCCTCCCCCAAGCCGGCGCCGTCGCCGGCCGGCGATGGACGGACCATCTGGTCGTCGTCCCTGTACCGGGTCTGCGAGGAGCTGATCGCCCTGCGCGAGCGGAATAACCGCGAACACAAGGTGTTCGAGCAGAGCATGGCCAAGTCGCGCGACGCCATCCAGGGAAGCTTCAACAGCTTCGCGGCCGACACGCAGCGGGCCTACCAGCAGCTTCGCCAGGAAATCCACGGCGAAAAGCGCGTCAGCCTGGCGCTGCTGAACGAGTTGCTCGACACCAGCGTCGATCTCGACCTCATCGTCGCGAGCCGCCCGAAGCTGGATGATGCGGAGGCCCTGGCCCGCTGGGCCGAAGCGGTCGAAGTGGAAGCACGCAAGGTCCAGGCCGCCGTCCGCCGGCACGGCATCCAGCCCTACGATGCGGTCATCGGTTCCGCGTACAATCCCGCCCTGCACGAGCGCGTCGGCAGCAAGCGCATGGAAGGCATGGGGCCGCTCCTGGTCGCCGAGCAGCGCGAGCGCGGCTACGCCAGCCAGCAGCCGGAGTTTGTCCTGCGTCGGCCCAAGGTCATCGTCTCGGAATAAGCAGCCATCCACGAATAGGTTCGTAGGACGGATTTCCAATCCGTCCGGCAAATACGGACGGATTGGAAATCCGTCCTACGAATTGACCGGCTCGCCCCCCATTGCAGGTCCGAGCAGCGCACGGAATTCGTCCCAAAGTGACTGGCACGACCCGAAGCGTTTGCTATCTTGGGTCTTAGCTCCCGGTCTCCTGGCTGCAATCGGATTTCCGCATTCTGGAAACCTGTCATGCCCTACATCGGAATCGACTTCGGCACCAGCAACTCGGTCGTTGCCAACTTTCAGTACGGAAAAGCAGAGGTCATCCCCAATCACGAGGGGCAGCGATGGACGCCGTCCATTGTCACCCTGCGCCGCGACGGCACGCTGGCGTTCGGCCAGGAAGCCAAGGAGAACTACGACGATCAGCGCTCGATCCGCTCCATCAAGCGCATCCTGGGCACGCCCGAAAAGGTGCCGCTGGTCGGCCAGAACCTGCGTGCCGAGCAGATTGCCGTCATGCTTTTCAGCCTGCTGAAGAAAGATGCGGAACAGGTGCTGCGCGAGAGCTTCGGCAAGGCCGTCGTGACCATCCCGGCCAACTCGAAAGGCCTGGCCCGCCATGCGACCAAGCTGTGCGCCGGCGCGGCGGGCCTGCAAGTGCTGACGCTGATCAATGAACCGACCGCGGCCGCCATCTGTTACGGCATCGACGCCAAGACCGAGCAAACCGTGCTCGTCTACGATTTCGGTGGCGGCACGCTCGACGTCACCATCCTGCGCATTCATCATGGCATCTTCGAGGAAATCAGCAGCAAGGGCATCGGCAAGCTGGGCGGCGACGACATCGACCTGTTGCTGGCCAAGGTGGTGGGCGAACGCTTCCAGAAAAAGACCGGCTTCGACATCCTGAACTCGCCCTACAAGCAGCCGTTCATGATGGCCGTGGAGAAGGCGAAGATCGACCTGTCCACCGACACGACGACCGTCGCCCGCAAGGCCGAATTGGTGCCGGAACGGCATCTGAGCCTGGAGGAGGAGCTGGACCGCGCCACGCTGGAAAAAGAGATCATCCCGCTGATCGTGAAATCGGGCACGGCCATCGACGAGGCCCTGAAGCTGCGCGGCATGCGGCCCAAGGACATCGATCGCGTCCTGCTCGTCGGCGGCACCAGCAAGATTCCCTTCGTCAAGCGTTTCGTGGCCGAGCGGCTGGCCGGCAAGGAGCCCGAACCGTTCGACAAGGTGGACCCGATGACCTGCGTCGCCCAGGGCGCCGCCATCGTCTCGGCGATCCTCCAGGGAGCGCCGGGCCTCGACAACTACGCCTACAGCGTCAAGCTGGAGCACTCGCTGTGCGCCAACCCGGTCAACGAGCGCCGGCAGGTCTATCTCGACCCGATCATCAAGCGCGGCGCCGATATCCCGTGCTCGTTCACGAAGATGTACTACCCCGTCGCCGATCCGGCGGAACGCGTCGTCATCAGCGTCTACGAAGGCGACATGTACGACGACCCGGAGAACCCCGAGAACGTGAAGCTCGCCGAGATTCCCTGGGAGTTCAACCCGCCGCGAACACAAAAGGACTGCGCCCTGGAAGTGAGCTTCGAGTACGGCGACGACGGCATCCTGACGGTGCAGATCAACGACCAGCACGGCAAGCATCGCAAGCGCTTCGCCATCCAGCAAGCCGGCGAGGACCAGCTGAACGCGGCGCAGCTCATCAAGCTCAAGCGCATCAACGAAGACCTGGTCAACAAGAGCGTGGCGCTGGAGAGCACGCCGGAATACAAAGAGGCCGTCGAAGTCCTCAAGAAGACCGAACAGGACGTGCTGCCGAAGCTGGAAAAAGCCGACGAGCGCCGCGAGCTGGAGGACCTGTGCCGCCAAGTGCGCGTCGCCATGGGCTCCGGCGACCGCAAGAAGATGGAAGACGCCAGCGCTGCGTTGAACGATCGGCTGCTGAATTACGCGTACTTGCTGTAGTCAGGAAGTAGCCAGTAGTCAGTAGTCAGTAGCCAGTAGAAATGCGGTTTTGTCTTTCTACTCATAGGAAGTAGTCAGTAGTCGGTAGTCAGTAGTCAGTAGAAATGCGGTTTTGTCTTTCTACTGGCTACTGGCTACTGGCTACTGGCTACTAACTACTCTCATGCTAACCTGCCCCATGTGCAAGAAGACCCTGCCGAAGCTGGAGCGGCAGTGTCCCGGTTGTCGGACGGACCTTGGCCTGCTGGTCGAGTATACCGACCATCTGCACACGGGCCTGGAACGCGCCGATGAGCGCACGCGTGCCGGCGCATTGGGCGAGGCGGTCTGGGAGTACCTGCAAGTCCTGGAAGTCGATCCGGACCATCCGGTGGCGCGGCGGCAGGTGAGCCAGGTGGTGACGGCGGTACGTCAGTTCGATCAGGCGGCGCCGGGGCGGCGCTGGCTGTCGAAGATGCGCCGCCGGGAGAAATATCAGCGCTGGGTGGACTCCACGGTCGGCGAGACGCCCTCCGGCCGCTGGCTGACATTTGGCGTGCTGCTGCTCCTGCTGCTCGTCGCGGCGGCGGCCGGATTCCTGGGCGGTTACGAGTATCGCCAGAACAACCCGCCCGCGGAAGTCGACGGCGAGTGATTTTCCTTTCCCTCATGGCGCAGCGACTCCTCATCTTCGGCGCCAGCGCCCGCGCCGCTGCCTTCTCCGCCTTGCGTGCCGGCCTCGACCCCTGGTGCGTCGACCTGTTCGCCGACGCGGACCTGGAGGACCGCTGCTCCGTCCTGCGGCTCCCCGCCGCGGACTATCCGGAAGGCTTCGCCGATGTGTCGGTCTTGGCGCCGCCGGGGCCGTGGATGTACACGGGCGGTCTGGAGAACCGATCGCGCCTGGTGAAGCAGATTGCACGTCTCCGCCAACTGTGGGGCATGGACTCGTGCCTCGACGCCATCCGCGCTCCGGAGTTGGTCGCGCTGGCGCTGGAGCGACAGGGCGCACCGAGTCCGCGCGTGCGGATGAAGCCGCCGGACGCGACGGAACGCTGGCTTGTGAAGCCGCTTGGCGGCGCCGGCGGCACGGGCATTCGTGCCTGGGACGGTGGCGAACCGCCATCGCGCGTTTACTTCCAGGAATTCATCGCGGGAGATTCGTGTGCAACGCTCTACCTCGCCGACGATCGAGGTGTGGCGCTTCTCGGCGCCACGCATCAGCTCGTCGGCGTTGACTGGCTGCATGCCGCACCGTTTCATTACTGCGGCAGCATCGGCCCGCTGCTTCCCGACGCTGCGGTTCGCGCAGCGCTCGAACGGCTCGGTGCAGGCTTATATGCGAACTTTGAGCTGCGCGGCCTCTTTGGCGTCGATTGCGTGCTGCGCGACGGCGTGCCCTATCCCGTGGAAGTGAACCCGCGCTACACCGCTTCGGTGGAAGTGCACGAACACGTCACCGGCTCGCCGGTGCTGGCGCTGCACCGGGCCGTCTTCGACAAGTCGGCCCCTGCTCCCGTGCTTTACACCGGAGGCAAGCACGAGGCCGTCGGCAAGGCGATCTTCTTCGCGCGCCAATCGCTCGTGTTTCCGACCGACGGTCCGTGGATGACAACGCTGCGTCAGCCGGGCGACGTGTGGGACTTGCCTGCCTTCGCGGACATTCCGCACGCGGGCACGCCGATCAAGGCCGGCCGTCCGGTGTTGACGTTCTTCGCGCGTGCGGGGTCCGTGGCGGCCTGCATGGCAGCGCTGCGTGCCACCGCGGCGGACCTCGACCGCTCGCTTTTCGGCGAAACGGATCGCCCCCCGGCGAGCGTCGAGGCGTAAGCCCGACGTGTTTGTGTGGCGGGCGAGCGTCGAGGCGTAAGCCCGACGTGTTTGTGTGGCGGACGAGCGTCGAGGCGTAAGCCCGACGTGTTTGTGTGGCGGACGAGCGCTGCGTGGTACCGCGACTGACCTCGACCGCTGTCTGTTCGGCGACGTGGGCCGGTAAAAAAGCAGGGCCGTCCGTGCGATATGGCACGAACGGCCCTGCCATTGTTCCAGATCGGCTGCGACAAAACAGCGCTCATTCACCACGGCACGGGCACACCGGGTAAAGCGCGTCATCATTGCATGGTACGCTGAAAGCGTGCGGCTTAGCGCGCTGTCGCACCTGTCACGAGCTAACAGCTCGTGACATCCTGCCATCGAATTTCGTCACCAAGCGATGCCGATCGCGACCGCTGGAGTGCTGCCGCACGCGTTCATCATGCGGTGGCGTTGCCCCAAGGCGGCACTCGCTTCGCTCGCTTGCCCTGGGCTTCGGTGCGAAAACGGTCGCCCGCTGGGCGTTTGTGCTTAACCACGTGCCATTCTTCTAGGGCCCGTTACGGTTCGACGCCAGTGTCAATGTGGGCGGCCTCACTTTTCCCCGATGGAATACAGGTGTGTCTGCGAGCGAAGGTACAGCTTGCCATCGGCGATAGCGGGCGATGCGCGGAATTCACCGGCATCGGTCAGTTTGTTCTTGCCGACCAGCTTGAACTCGCGGGCCGGATCGAGCACGATCGTTTGCCCGTCTTCCAGCAAGAAGAACAACTTGCCGCGCGCCGCCACCGGAGATGCCGAGAACGAGCGGTTGCTCGTGCGCTCCCGGAACAGCTGCTGCCCCGTCTTGACATCGTGCCCCGAGAGGTATCCGGTGCGATCGCCCACGTAGACGACGTCGTTCCACAGGATCGGCGAGCCGACGTCGCGGCTGCCCTTGCGCTTCACGTCCCAGGTGACGTGCGTCTTGGTCACGTCGCCGGTTCCGTTCAGGCGAATGGCCTGAAACGGCCCCGGACGGCCCGATGCGGCAAACAGCGTGTCCTTGTTGAAGACCGGCACCGGCTCGCCGAACAGCGCGTCCTCGTCGCCCTTGTGCCGAACGCAGTGCCAGATCTCCTTGCCGGTGCGCGGGTCGTAGCCCCAGACGCCGTGCGGACCGTTGAGCACCAGGTCGGTGCGGTCCTTCGACATCGGGATCAGCAGCGGCGTGCTCCAGCCCTTGCCCTGGTTGCGCGGCGTCTTCCACTTCACTTCCCCGGTCTTCTTGTCGAGGGCGATGAGCGACATCGGCGCCGCTTCCTCGGGCTTGTGGCCGGCCGGCAGCGCCGCGGCACCGTCGTTGTCGCAGTTCATGATGACCAGGTCTTCGAAGATAAAGGGCGATGCGCCGGTGCCCCAGCCGGTCGACGCCGTGAAGATGCCGAAGGTCTGCTTCCAGAGCAGCTTGCCGTCCATGTCGTAGCAGAACAGGCCCGGCGTGCCGAAGAAGGCGAAGACGTGCGTGCCATCGGTCGCGCACGACGACGATGCGTAGCCATTCCAGGCATGCGTCTTGCCCGCCAGCGCGCCCTTCGATGCCGTCTGCTTCCAGAGCAACTTGCCGTCGCTGGCGCGGACGCACAGGACGTAGCGTTCATCGCCGTCCGCGCTGGCCGAGGTGAGGAAGATACGATCGCCCCAGACGATCGGCGTCGAGTTGCCGCGGCCCGGCAGCTCGACTTTCCACAGCAGGTTCTCCTTGTCGCCCCAGGTCAACGGCACGCGGGCATCGGTGGAATACCCCTGACCGGTGGGGCCGCGCCAGTGCGCCCAGATGGAATCGGCCTTCGGAGCGTCGGCGCCGTGGAGCGACACCGACGGAGTGAATGCAAAGACCATGAGGCCGACTGCAAGCAGCAAGGATGCGACGCGGCGGTGGGGCATGAGACGACTCCTGTTCAGAACGGCGGGCTCGAGTGGAAGGAGATGATACCAGCGGGAAACCGCGAATGCCAGCAGGCGGTTCGCCCTAGCCCGACGCGCAAGTTTTGAAGTTGCGCATTTGTTTGATCCGCTTGTTGAATTTCACGGCGTATTTCTTTACCCCGAAGGGGTTGCGTGACATAGCCCAGGGTTGCC
>JAIEMG010000108.1 GCA_019752375.1 Gemmataceae bacterium
CGTCCGGTTTTCTAGGGACGGATTGGAAATCCGTCCTACGTGCAATTGTTCAACTTATTGTTACGCGGCTCCTTACTTGCCGATTCACTTCGCGATACCCTCGCTGCGCAAGGAACGGTTCCACCAACGGTTCTTTCCGGATCTTGATGGCATTCTCTGACGCGATCCCGATCGCGGCGATACGGTGCGAGATCGTGCGAAGGTCTGGGCGCGCCGGCGCGCCCGCTCCTGGCAGCAACTTCTGGCAGCACGACCGAGGATGGCCTAGAATCAGTCCCGCCATTACCCGCAATGGAGGTCGCACCATGTTCGCAATCCTTCGATCAGGGCTTCGCTGGAGTGCCATCGTCCCGTCACTGACCATGCTGACAGCGATGCTGTTGGCTTCCACGACGGGCGCCGACGACAAGAAGGTGGAGTTGACAGCGCCGATCACCCAGGGCCAGCGCGTGTTCACGTGCGGACACAGCTTTCACGTGTTCGTCCCCGGCATCCTCGCCGACCTGGCCAAGAAGGCGGACCTCAAGGATCACGTCCAGGTGGGACTGTCGTCCATCGGCGGCTCACGCGTCATCCAGCATTGGGACGTTGCCGACGAGAAGAACAAGGCCAAGGAAGCCCTGAAGACCGGCAAGGTCGACGTGCTGACCCTGTCACCGATCTTTCTTCCCGATCCCGGCCTGGAAAATTTCACCAAGCTGGCCGTGGAGCACAACAAGGACATCCGCATCGTCGTTCAACCCATCTGGCTCCGCTGGGACATTCACGAGCCAACCATGAAGCGGCCCGCAAAGGTCGATCACGACGCGATTACCGGGGAGGAGCTGCGGAAGCGGCACGAGCCATACTTCAAGAGCATGGACGAGCACATCCGGGAACTGAACAAGAAGCAAGGCAAGACTGTTTTGTACGTCGTTCCGGCGGCGCAAGCGGTGATTGCCCTGCGGGAGAAGATCATCGCCGGGCAAGCCCCAGGACTGAAAAAGCAGGAGGACCTGTTCACCGATGAGTTGGGCCACGGCAAAGCGCCGCTTCAACTGCTCGTCGCGTATTGCAATTATGCAGTGATTTACCGTCGCAGCCCCGTCGGCTTGCCGGTGCCCAACGTCTTGAAGCAGGCCAAGCTCGGCGACGATGAAGAGAAGCTGAACCGTTTGTTGCAGGAGCTCGCCTGGGAGGCGGCCATCGCGCATCCACTGAGCGGTCTCCAGCGACCGTAGTTTCGAGGGATCGGGTCCAACGCACATACAAGCTATAGTTCGCGCGGTAGAGAATGGTTGTGTTCGGTGGGCCAGACACTCTTGTCTGGCCGGCCAGACAAGAGTGTCTGGCCCACCTTGCAAGATATCAAATGGGCCCGCCTGCTTGCTGCGTTAGACCCTACCCCGCCCGGAACCGCGCTGGTGTTGTACCCGTGAGCTTTCGAAACGCGCGCGTGAACGCACTGTGATCGTAAAATCCGCAGGACAACGCAATGTCGGCGACCGAGTGGTCCGTTTCGCGCAGCAGGCGCGATGCGGCGGTGATGCGTGCCTTGGCGATGAACTGATTGGGCGTCAGACCGAAGAAACGCTTCATAATCCGGGCAAAACGGTGCGGCGGCAGGCCCGCCCGTCGGGCCAGTGCGGAGGGAGTGATCGGGTCCGACAGGTTGGCTTCCAGGTGGTTCAAAGCCTCGGCCACTTGCAGGGGGATCTCGCGTGTCTGGATCGGCGCCCGCACGTCGCGCGAGATCCCGATGATGCCCACGATCGCCCCCGCGGCGTCGCGGATGGGCAGCTTGGTGGTCAGGCACCAACCCGGCTTGTGCGGCGCGTACCAGTGCAGCTCCAGGTGATCGAGGATCGGACGGCCTGTGCGCAGGACGGCGGCGTCCTGCTGGGATGGAATGCCCCCGAAATCACCCGGACAGATGTCCCGCGGGCGCTTGCCCAGTACCTGTGACTTTTCCCGCAAGCCGTGGCGAGCGACGAGCGACGCGTTCACCGCGGTGTAGCAACCCGCCAGGTCTTTCACGAAGAAGGCGACGTCGGGCACCTGGTCGAAAAGGTCCTCCAGCACCGCAACGTCGACAAGCGCGGGCACAAGCGGCTTGGTTTTCATGGTTGTGCGCATTTTGACACCCGCGCGCAGTTCTACGCCAAGACGTCCGTGCGGGCAATGAGTAACCTTCAGTTCGTTATGAAAATCGCGCGCATCCTTGCTTACCGAGCCGAGCTCCCCCTGCACGAGACCACCTACAAGTGGTCCGGCGGAAAATCAGTCACCGTGTTCGACAGCACCATCGTTCGCGTCGAGACCGATGCAGGCATTGTCGGGCATGGCGAAGTCTGTCCGCTCGGACCGTTTTACTTGCCGGCGTATGCGGAGGGCGTGCGGGCCGGCTTGCGCGAACTCGGGCCTCACTTGCTCGGCGCCGATCCTTGTCAGCTGGGCAAGCTCAATCGACTCATGGACGCAGCCCTCAAGGGCCATCCCTATGTGAAAAGCGGCATCGACATTGCCTGCTGGGACATTCTCGGCCAGGCCGCGAGCATGCCCGTTTGCGAATTGCTCGGCGGCCGTTACGGCGAGGACTTTCACCTGTACCGCGCCATCTCGCAAGAATCGCCGGAGGAGATGGCAAGCCGCGTAGCCGGTTATCGAGCCGAGGGGTACCGACGCTTCCAGCTCAAGGTCGGCGGCGACCCCGACGTGGACATTGCGCGGATTCACGCGGTTGCCGCGAAGCTGTCGCCCGGCGACCGACTGATCGCCGATGCCAACACCGGCTGGACTCAGCACGAAGCGATGCGCGTCACGCGCGGCGTCCGCGACGTCGACGTGTACATCGAGCAGCCCTGCCTGACTTACGAAGAGTGCCTCAGCGTCCGCCGACACACCGACCACCCTTTCGTGCTCGATGAGAACATCGACAGCCTGGATGTGTTATTGCGTGCCAAGGCGGACCTCGCGATGGATGTGGCGAACCTGAAAATCAGCAAGCTGGGCGGCCTCACCAAGATCAAGCAAGCCCGCGACCTCTGCGTCAGCATGGGGATTGCAATGACGCTCGAAGACAGCTGGGGCGGCGACATTGCCACGGCCGCCATTGCCCATCTGGCGCACAGCACGCCCACGGAATTTCTCTTCACCAGCACCGATTTCAACAGCTACGTGACCGTCTCGACCGCCGACGGCGCGCCGCAACGCGTCAACGGACGGATGGCTGCGTCCAGGAAGCCCGGACTGGGTATTGCTCCACGGATGGCGGTCCTTGGTGGACCGGTCGTTGTCGTGGAGTGATCGAAAGTCGTCGTGCCGCACGGCGAATGGGGGAAGTGCCATGTTGTCCCGCCGATTCCTTGCCTTTGCGTTGCTCGCTATCGTTCCATACACGGCCCGCGCGGCCGATTCACCGCGCATCGTGCAACAGGCATTCCTCAATGCCCGCGCCGCGGACGTGGCGAAGGCGAAGCCCGTGAAGGTGTTCGTCCTCGCCGGCCAGTCGAACATGGAAGGGCAAGCGGTCGCGGACCTCGATGGCAAGAACTACAACGACGGCAAGGGCACCCTCAATGCCCTGCTCAAGGACCCGGCCAAGGCGCCGCTCGTCAAGCACCTCAAGAACGCCAAGGGCGAGTGGACCGTTCGCGACGACGTCTGGGTTCGCTATCAACGCGAGAAGCAGCCCCTCCTGGCCGGGCCGTTGACGATGGGCTTCAGCGTCTACGGCGACAAGCACCACTTCGGTCCCGAGCTGCAGTTCGGCCACGTCCTCGGCGACCATTTCGAGAACCAGGTGCTCCTCGTCAAGACGGCATGGGGCGGCAAGAGCCTGGCCAAGGACTTCCGTCCACCGAGTTCCGGCGGCGAGGTTGGGCCTTATTACACAAAAATGATTGCGGATGTCCGCAAGGCCCTCGAAGACCTCAAGACCGATTTTCCGGGCTACGACAATCGGGGCTACGAGCTGGCGGGCTTTGTCTGGTATCACGGCTGGAACGATGGCGTCGATCCGAAGAATGCCGTGCCGGAGTACCAACATAACCTGGTCAACCTGATCAACGACGTCCGCAAGGAATTCAAGGTGCCCAAGCTTCCGGTCGTCATTGGGGAGCTGACCGGACCGTGGGTCGAAGCGCCCGGCGAATGGGCGATGCTTCGCAAAGCCCAGGCCGCCGCCGCGGCAAGGCCCGAGTTCAAGGGCAATGTGCTGTTCGTCGAGACGCACGACTTCGTCCGTCCGGCCAAGGAGTCTCCCAACCCGGGCCATGGACACCACGAGTTCGGCAACGCGGAGACCTATTTTCTGGTTGGCGATGCCCTGGCCAAGGGGATGATCAAGCTCCTCGCTCCGCCGGCAAAGGAGCCTGCCGAGCCGGCCAAACCCACGTCGCGCACGGAGCGAAAGCTCGAAGGCTGGACCATCCGCGTGGACGATCGGCTTCTGAAGGGGCCGGACGAAGAGTTGGGAACCCGAACGCTGCGTTTCCTCGAAAGCAAGTTGACCGACATCAAAATGGTCGTGCCCGAGGACAAGTTGAAGAAACTGCAAGCGGTGACGATCGTCCTGGACCTGACCCACGGCAAGCTCGTCCCGATGCAATATCACCCAAGCGCCGGCTGGCTCAAAGCCAACGGCTACGCGGCGGACCTGGAGAAATGCGTTCACATTCCCCGTGCGGCGGACCTGCCGACCAAGCGGAGCGTCAACGAGCAGCCGTGGGTGGTCCTGCACGAGCTGGCCCATGCCTACCACGATCAGGTGCTCGGTTTCGACGAGCCCCGGATCAAGGAGGCCTATGAGAACTACAAAAAGAGCGGCCGCGGCGACAAGACCCTGCTCTACAACGGCAAGCGGGTGAAGCACTACGCGCTGACGACCCCGATGGAGTTCTTCGCCGAGATGACGGAGGCCTACTTCGGCGTGAATGACTTCTTCCCGTTCAACCGCGCGGAGCTGAAGGAAAGCGAGCCGGCGATCTTTGAGCTGATGGTGCATTTCTGGGAGTCCGCACCGAAACAAGGACCGAAGAGTGAAAAGTGACGGATCGTCGAGGCCCACTACTAACTAATTCTACAGCGCTAGTTTGAAAGCACGATTCACGGGAAGAGTCTGTAGCCGCAGGCTTTAGCCTGCGGAGTGCGTGTACCGTACCTGCGACGCCATTCCGCAGGCTGAAGCCTGCGGCTACAGACGTTGCACGAATCCTTTCATGGAATGTAGCGCTGTAGTACTAAATGACCGTGCGAGATCCGGCAGCACGGCACTGCGTGTGTCGGGAACCTGAACTTTACCGCGCGGACGAAATCGCCGGGGTGCCCTGTAGGGGCAGTGGTGACATAGCCCAGGGTTGACGCGCCAGCGGCTACCCTGGGTGGGAACGTCACCTCATACGATCTACCCTGTAAGGGTTGAGTAGCCGTGGTGAGCGCGGGTTACTCAACCCTTTCAGGTTAGCTCCGTGCGTCACGCCCTCTCCCAGGGTAGGCCCGGGCGGGCCAACCCTGGGCTGTGTCACCACTGCCCCTACAGGGCAGGAAGGCGGAATCAGCGTGCTGCCGAATCTCGCATGGTCATCTAGCCGCAGGCTTCATTCAACCTGCGGAGTGGCGTCGCAGCAGCGGCAGATCCACTCCTCAGACTGAAGACGCCCGCGCCTACAGAGCCCGTCTTACACGCCTTTCCTTAAGGCGCAGCACCGATCGCACCGATGTCGGCCCATGCCGCACCACACTCCCACGCGGACGTGTCCACGTCGCCGCGCCCTGATAAGATGCTTTCATCGCTGCGCCCTTTTAGCCCGGAGACCGCCAAGGGACCTCTCTCATGGTCTTCCCCATTGCCGACGACAATTCCGATCGCCGCAACTTTCCCGTCGTCAACATCGTGTTGATCGGGATCAACATCTTTGTCTTCGTCTTCTTCCAGAAGTTGGGCAACGACGACGACTTCACCTACCGCTTCTCGACGGTGCCCGAGGAGATCGTCACCGGCAAGGACCTGGTGACCCCACCGACCACCGTCACGAACGAGATCACCGGGGAGAAAGTCCGCGTGCCGGGCCTGCTGCCGACGCCGGGCTCGGTGTACTTTACGCTGCTGATGTCCATGTTCATGCACGGCAGCATCATGCACATTGCCGGCAACATGTGGTTTTTGTGGATCTTCGGCGACAACGTGGAAGACGCCCTGGGCCCGTTGCGCTACCTGCTCTTCTATCTGGTCAGCGGTCTGGCCGCATCGCTGGCGCACGTCTTCTTGACCGTGGCCGTATACGGCGTCCACAGCCAGGAAGCGGATGTCCCATCGCTGGGTGCCTCGGGCGCCATCTCCGGCGTGATGGGCGGCTACCTGCTGTTGTTCCCCTTCAAGCGGGTGACGGTGATCCTGTTCCGCCTCCTCACCGACGTGCCGGCCTGGGTCGCCGTCGGCATCTGGTTCGGCTTCCAGGTCCTCAGCGGCCTGCCGATGCTGGGCGGCCAGGACACCGGCGGCGTCGCCTACGCAGCCCACATCGGCGGCTTTGTCGCGGGATTGGCGCTGGTCAAGGTCTTTGCCATCGGACGGGACGTGGAACAGGGGCCAACGGCGGCGTGGTATCAGCCACAGAGGACGAGGCGGCGGTGGTGAAGCATGGCGCTGGACGACGCGATTTTTGGCGAGCGGGGGGCGTTAGCCCCCTGAGGCAACACGCAGTCGCGCTCTGTTCCTCAGGGGCTAACGCCCCCGCTCGCCAACAACGGCAGCGCCCTTTCCTCAGCTTCCAGCCGCTTACTTTGTCACGCAGTATTCGACTTCCGTCCTGCGGCCGCTCGCTTCCCCGGTTCATAGGAAACCCTGATGAACGCGTCATTATATCCCGCCGTAGTCCGTGAACTCCTCGCAGAAGACCGTCTCGCCGACCTTGGCCCCGGGCGGCCAAATGTCGGCGTCCGCGGCAAGCTGGCCGCATTGACGGCGGAGCAGCTCGTTGCGCCGGGAGCCATGCATTCCCAGGACTTCGCCGCGGCGTGTCTGGCGGGATTGTGGCTCTATCACGATTTCCTGGACGAGTCGCACAAGATCAGTCAGGACATCGACACCAGCACCGGCAGCTTTTGGCATGGCATCCTGCACCGCAGGGAACCGGACTATTCCAACGCGAAGTACTGGTTCCGCCGCGTGGGGCAGCATCCGGTGTTTCCGGCGATTCACAAGGCCGCCGCCGAGTTGGCGCGCGCGGACCCCCAGGCGCCGCGCTTCCTGTCGCACCAGACCGCGTGGGACCCGTTCGAGTTCGTCGATTATTGCGAGCAATGCGCGAAGGGGCATGGGGATGCCTTGCTGGCACGTCGCGTTCAGCAGCGCGAGTGGGAAATCCTCTTCGATTATTGCTATCGTCAGGCCAGTGGGGCGGCGGCATAGAAGCCTCGACGCATTTGCCAGCAGCCTGTGTCAAGAGCGCTGGGGAACCTCGCTTGCCCTGGTGGAGGGTCACTCCGCCAAGCCGTTGGTGGTGGCGTGATGAGTGTTCAGATTTTAGGTGGGGCCGGCTTCCAGCCGGTCTTCTAGCCGGCCCCACGGGAGCTTGGCCGATCAGCGTGTCCAGGGCGGTGGAAAGGCGTTGCGGGCGTGGCGCTGGGCCATTTCCAGGTAGTGGGCGCAGATGCTGCGCGTGCGTTCCAGCTCCTCGGCAGTGATCTCGCGCATCACTTTGCCGGGAATGCCCATGACCACCGAGCCGTCCGGGATGCGGCGGTTCTCGGTCACCACGGCACCGGCGGCAATCAGGCAGCGTTCGCCGATTTCGCTGCCGGACAGCAGCCGGGCGCCGATGCCGATCAGGGAGTCGCGGCCGATGCGCTTGCCATGCAAAATGGCTCCGTGGCCGGCGACCACGCCTTCGTCGATTGTTTGCGGTGCGTCGTGGTCGGTGTGCACCATGCAGCCGTCCTGGATGTTGACGCGCGGCCCCAGGGCGATGCGCGCCAGGTCGCCGCGGATCACGCAGCCGTACCAGACGTTGGCGCCGGTGCCCAGGACCACGTCGCCCAGGATGACGGCGCCCGGTGCCACATAGTAGTCGCGAATTGCCTGCATCGGTTGGACCTCGAAGGACGGGTCATGATGAGAGAAGGCCGGGGCGCTTTGGTATGATACGCTCGTTCCCAGGCTTTATACGCTCGTTCCCAAGCTCCGGCTTGGGAATGCACGACCGAGAAGCTCCGGCTTCTCGGAACTCGACGCTACACGGGGAGCATCTAGTCGCGCAAGACCTGAACGGCGAGAAGCTGGAGCTTCTCGGCCGTGCGTTCCCAAGCCAGAGCTTGGGAACAAGGAACGGAGCTTGGGAACGAGGAACGGAGCTTGGGAACGAGGAATCGAGTAGTCTGCGTGAACAGCACCGCGATCTTCTTTCCCTTCGACCTGTTCGGCAGTGCCGGTGCGGCCAATGGCGCCCAGCTGCTGTCGGACGCGGTTGAGGAAATGCTGGACGACAACCGTCGCGAGACGAAGCCGACGCGCGCTGCGGCGTACCAGGGTAAGGTGCGCACGCGCGAATTGAGCTTCGAGACGATGCCAGACTACCAGGACTGGCGCCGTCGCGCCCGGCAGGCGATTCGCCAGGTGTTCCGCAAGGACGATTTTCTGCTGTGGGCGACCGGCAATCATCTCGGCGTGTTGCCGGTCTACGAGGAGCTGTCCGCCCAGGCGTCCGAGACGTTGGTCGTGCAGTTCGACGCCCACCTGGACATCTACAACCTGGGCGATTGCACGTCGGAACTGTCGCACGGCAACTTCCTGCTGCATGCCGAGGGACCACTGCCGGCGATCGTCAACATAGGCAACCGCGAACTGCTGTTGCGCGCCGAGTACATTCGCGAACATTATGAATGGACCTACCCGGCCGCCGAGCTGGCCGTGGATCCGGCGCCGGGGTTGCAGTACGTTCGCCAGCGCAGCCGCAAGGCGGCCCGCATCTTCATCGATATCGATTGCGACGTCTTCGATCCGGCCTACTTTCCCGCTGTGTCCCATCCGTTGCCGTTCGGCATGAGTCCGGCGCTTTTGCTGCGATTTCTCGACGCAGTCTGGTCGGAGCGAGTGATCGGCGTGGCCCTTTCGGAGTTCGATCCCGCTCGGGATCGCAATGACCAGAGCCTGTCCACGCTGGTGTGGCTGATCGAGCACCTGCTGCTGCGGCGCCATGAAGCCCAGCCGTTGTCTGCCGGCGGAAAGGAAAAGTCCGGTGTTGTCGAACGCAACCCGCGCCTTGGACGACGGCGTGAGTTATAATTGCGGGACGGAATCAATCGCATAACCCATCAGTTGGGGGGGTGACTTCGTGGACCCGTTGCGTCCCGAACCGCCGGATGGCCAGACGGTCCCGCTGCGCCAACGCGCCGCGCCCGCCGCCCCGCCGGTTGTGGAGACGCCCGAGCCGGACCCACCGAAGCCTACCGACACGCCGCCGCTCGCGGAAGTCCATACCGTCTCGCTACGCGGTCCTAACGCGGCAGCACCACCCGCCGACGCCGTTGCCAAGTTCCCTGTGCCTCCCTCACCCCGGTCGATCGAGGCCGAGGGCGAGATGCGGACGATGTCGCTGCGGTTCAACGGGACCGCCCCGCCGAGCGGCGCGAATCCGCCTCCCGAGTCCGTCGACAGCTCCACCGGATCGGTTCGCCAGGTGCAGAATTCACGCGCGACGCTGGAGCACACATCGGTGCCGCCGGCCAAGGGGGATTCCGGCGTCCGCGCTGGCCCGGTTTCCATCCGGCAGATCATGGAAATGCGGGCGTTGATGGAAGCGGACGAGGCAAAGGAGACCAAGGAGGCGACAGCCGCGAAACCTCCGGAAGTGCCCGAGACGCCCGCGCCCGTGCTGCGATCCGAACTGACTGCGGCACCACGCGGCAAGCGCTCGGATCCCGTCATCGCGGCAGGGACGCGCCTCGATCCGTCGACGCTATGTCCCAAGTGCGGCGAGAAGCTCATCAGTCCCGAAAGCCTGGGGATGTGCCCGAGCTGCGGCTATTGTCGCTCGCTGGAAGAGGGCAAGGACAAGGTCCCCACCGCGGAGAAGGGCAAACCGCGTCTGTCGCTGTTCGGACTGGTCGAGTTCTGCCAGCTGCTGGCGTGGGTGCCGGCGTGGTGTTGGCTTTTGCTGGGCGGCGTCGGCCTCATCGTCTTGATGACGCTGTACGTACGGCCGCTGGTCGCCAACGATACGCCAGCGCGCGAATCCTGGGGCCTGGTCCTGATCTGTATCGGCGCCATCGGCCTGATCATCGCGCACGTGTGGGCGCTGCTCCAGGTAGCGCTCGAGTATGAGAAGGCTGGCTTCTTCGACCTGTTCTTTCTCCTGCTGCGCATCTGGGGCGTGGCGCTGCGCCGGCTGCCGAGCACCAGCGGCTCAGTCGTTCTCGCTAGCTGGAGCACCGCCCTGGTGGTGTCGTCGATTTGCATCGCCGGGCTGCCGTTCACGGGGCTGGCCGACGGGATGGTCGCCAAGGAATTGCGGCAAGCCATGGCGGGTATCAGTCGCAACGAGTATCGCTCGCTCGCTTCCACGGCGGCGTCCGACATTGCCGCCAGCCCGCGACCGGCTGCTTCCGACAGCAAAGAGCGTGAGAACGACAAGCGCGGCACGGTGCAGTGCGTGGTGATTGGCTTTCAACTCGACGAGCGAGGCCGCCCGGACGGGCTGATCATCGCCACGCTGCGCGAGGGAGTGCTGAAATACGCCGGCGTCGTTCGCGATGGCGTGAAGAAGCAGGCTGCCGAACTCTTTCAGCGGATGAATGGCCTGGACCGCGAGGACGGGCCGCCCGGAAGCGACAAGGTGCGCGCCATCTGGGTGCGGCCGGAAGCGAGCGTCGAGGTCCACCATTCCGGACTCGACGGCAAGGGCAAGCTGCAAGAGCCAAACCTGCGCCGAGTCCTCAACGGCGGCGATGAATAGCTTCATTTCTCAGCGCAGCACATCTTCCACAATCTTGCCGTGCACATCGGTCAGCCGGAAGTACCGGCCCTGGAACTTGTACGTCAGCTTCGTGTGATCGATGCCCAGGCAGTGCAGCACCGTCGCATGCAGGTCGTGCACGTGGACCGGGTTTTCGGTGATGTTGTAGCAGTAATCATCGGTCGCTCCGTAGCTGGTCCCGCCCTTGATGCCGCCGCCAGCCATCCAGATGGTGAAGCAACGTGGATGATGGTCGCGGCCGTAATCGGTCGCCGTCAGCGTGCCCTGGCAGTAAACGGTGCGTCCGAACTCACCGCCCCAGATGACCAGCGTGTCGTCGAGCAGGCCGCGTTGCTTCAAGTCCTTGATGAGCGCTGCGGAGGGCTGATCCGTATCGCTGCACTGGCCGGCAATCTGCTTCGGCAAGCTGGAGTGCTGGTCCCAGCCGCGATGGAAGAGTTGGATGAAGCGCACGCCGCGCTCCGCGAGGCGCCGGGCCAGCAGGCAGTTGGCGGCATAGGTGCCGGGCTTGCGTGCGTTGGGCCCGTACATGTCCAGGACGTGCTTCGGCTCCTTCGATACGTCGGTCAGTTCCGGCACGCTGGTCTGCATGCGGTAGGCCATCTCGTACTGGGCGATGCGGGTGGCAATCTCCGGATCGCCGCTCTCTTCGAGCTTCAGCTGATTGAGTCGGGCCAGGTCATCGAGCACCCGGCGGCGCGTGCCGTCTCCCACGCCGGGCGGGTTGGATAGGTACAACACTGGTTCACCGACGGAGCGGAATTTGATCCCCTGATACTTCGTCGGCAGGAACCCGCTTCCCCAGAGGCGGTCGTAAAGCGGCTGATCGTTGAGATTGCCGGTGCCCTGCGAGAGCAGGACGACGAAAGCAGGCAGGTCGCGATTGTCGCTGCCCAGGCCATAGCTGAGCCATGACCCGATGCTCGGCCGACCGGCAAGCTGGAAACCGGTCTGAAAGAACGTGACGGCCGGATCGTGATTGATGGCCTCGGTATGCATCGACTTGATGAAGCAGAGGTCATCGACAACGCCAGCGGTGTGCGGCATCAGATCGCTGACCCAGCTGCCGCACTGGCCGCGTCGCGCGAACTTGAACATGCTCGGCGCGACGGGAAAGCTCTCCTGGCGCGACGTCATGCCGGTCAAGCGCTGGCCCTTGCGAATGGACTCGGGCAGCTCGGTGCCGCGCAGCTCATTGAGCTTCGGTTTGTAGTCGAACAGGTCCATCTGCGACGGAGCGCCAGACTGAAAGAGATAGATGACGCGCTTCGCCTTGGGGGCAAAGTTCGGGAAGCCAGGCCAGCCGCCGGTGTCCTTCTTCGCGTCCGGCGCGGCCGCGATGTCCTTGTCCAGCAGCGACGCCAGCGCCGCGGCACCGATGCCGGTGGCCGCGCGGCCGAAGAAGTGCCGGCGGGTGAGGAGCAGTTGCGATTCCAGAAGCGGATTCATGGGTCACCTCGGACTATCGTCCCAACTCCGTGAGCAGCGCATCAAGCCGAGTCGCGAGTTCCGTCGGTAGCGGTGCCAGCATGTCGCGGCCAATCAAGCCCACGTCGATCATGTCGCGCAGATGCACGCGGTCCTGGTCCCGGTTCGCCGTCAGCTTCATGCGGACCAGCGCGGACAGGGACACCACTTGCTTTCCGGGCTCCAACGCCGCACGTTCATCGATCATCGGCGACGGCAACGCATTCTCCGGTCGGACCTTCTCACCCGCCCAGACCAGGTGGACGGCCTTGCGCGGGTTCGGATCGGCTCGCTCCAGGAACATGCCAACGTCCACGACTTCAAAATAATCGAAGCCAGCGCCCAATGCCGCCGCCCGGGCTTTCGGCAGGTCGTCGCGGCGCAGCAGGACGTCCACATTCTTGGTGGTGCGAACCGCCGCGGGATCCTTGGTCGCCACCCAGAGCGCGACGGCCTGCCCGCCGATTAACGCATACGGCACCGACGCATCTTCAAATGCCGTCGTGATGCGCTGGAGTCGAGCGGTCACGTCATCCAGGGCCATGACATGCTTCTCCCAGAGGCCAGGCGCGGCTGCGACGGTCGGGGACGTGGTCAAGCGGCTCACTCCTTTGTGATCGTCTCGTACAGCTCCGAGTTGATCCTGGCAATCGTGTTGGCGACATCCGACTCGACGCGCACAACGCGTACCGCCGCACCGGCACCCTCGACATCGCGAATGGCGGATGTGATCGCGTCGCGCAATGTTCGCGCAGCTCGTTGAAACTCCAGGAACGCGATGCCGTCGCGGAGGTTGAATTCGATGTCACCCTTGGTTGCCTCATAGAGAGTGTCGGCCAATTCCGGCGTGAGGTCCGGCACGCCGGAGAGGATCAAGGTAAACTGATGCTTTTTCATGGGTTTCCTGGAGGGCTTGGTAATTGGCCTCCAGCTTGTAGCAATGTCGACACTTGTGCGGGCGTCATCACCGGCACGACGGATCTGGCAAACCCCGAAGCATCGCGAGTGACGATCGCGTCAAGTTGGTTGCGGCCTGCACACGCCATCTGCAGCGCGTCCTCGAAATCATCGACAGCCAGCGCGTAGGCGTCTTCCAAGGTTGCGGCATCGATCGTAAGCACAATCAGGGCATCCAAGCACTCGCGGACAATCTGCCGTGCCCGATCCTTGCCGGCCAAACGCCGGCTAATGTAGTAAACGTCAGTCAGTGCTGACGCAGTGATACAGCCATTGATGTGCCCGTTCTGGCTGGCCTGCCAAAGCGGTCCCGCGTCCACCACCCAAGGGGCTCGGGAAAGCAGAATGTCCAGCACTACATTCGTGTCGAGCAGGACCTTCATGACGCATACTTCTTGAGCCGCTCTTCATCGAGGATTTTCGCGCACTCCTCGTCGGTCGGCGGCGGTCCCTGTTGCTGGAGGAGTCCGAGCAAGTCGCCCAGCGATTTTCGCGGTCTCGCCTGAGGCGCAAGATCGTGCTCCAAAGTCGCTAACAACCGCTGGGCAAGTGATAACCGTTTGTCCGGCGGCCATGTACTGACTCGGTTAAGCATGTCAGTCACATCATCGGTTAGAGCGGAGTTCATTGTCGGTGTCCCTCATCATGCCCCGCTGCTGGAGGATGTGCGTCGAACACTACTTCCGCAGGAATTGCTTCCATCTCCCCGCGCTCAAAGGCCTCGATCCGGCGTTTGGCTTCCTCGGCCCAGGCCGCGTCGATCTCTCCCTGCGTCTTTTCTCGCAAGCTATCCAGCAGCTTCTCGGCGAGAGTGGCCCGGGCTTCGGGCGACAACGCAAGTGCAGCAGTCAGTACGGCATCTGTTTCTTGGGTCATGGCAAGTCAGCCATCGGAGGCATGTATGCCATCTGCATTCTAACGCAAATTCGGCAACTCACTCCTTCGTGATCGTCTCGTCCAGGTTCAGAATCAACCCCGTCACCGCGGTGTACGCCGCCAGCTCGGCGACGTCCAGCTTCGGATTCCGACGCGATTCGCCGACGCTCACCAGCTTCATCGCCGCTTGCTCGTCCTTGCGATACGCCTCCAGATGATGCCGCAGGCCATCGGTCAGGATGCGCAACTCCACCGCGTTCGGTTTGCGCGCCGTCGCCAGGCGAAACGCCAGGGTCAGACGCTGCTCCGGTGTATTTCCAACGTCCAGCAGTGCGCGCTGGGCCAGGTTGCGGGCAGCTTCCACGAAGGTCACGTCGTTCATCAGGATCAGTGCCTGGAGCGGCGTGTTGGTGCGGGTTTCGCGCACGGTGCAGACCTCGCGGGCGGCTGCATCGAAGGTCATCATCGCCGGCGGCGCCACGGTGCGCTTCCAGAAGGTGTACATGCTGCGGCGATACAGGTTCTGGCCGTGGTCCTGCACGTAGTCGTAATCGCCCAGTTCCTTCCACAGGCCCGCCGGTTGATAGCTCCGCACCGATGGACCGCCGAGTTTCTCCACCAGCAAGCCGCTCATCGCCAGCGCCTGGTCGCGGATGGTCTCGGCGGAAAGACGAAAGCGCGGGCCCCGCGCCAGCAGGCGGTTCTCCGGGTCCTTCTGATAGAGCTCGCGCGTCACCCGGGACGATTGCCGATAGGTCGCGCTCATGACGATGCGCTTTTGTATTGCCTTCACGTCCCAGCCGCTCTGAATGAACTCGGTCGCCAGCCAGTCGAGCAGCTCGGGATGGCTGGGCCATTCGCCCTGGGAGCCGAAATCGTCGACCGTCTTGACGATGCCGGTGCCGAAGTACATCTGCCAGAAGCGATTCACCGTCACCCGTGCCGGCAGCGGGTTTGCGGGATCGACAAGCCAGCGCGCCAGCCGCAACCGATCGTTCTTGCCGCCCTCGGGCAACGGCGACAGGACCGCCGGCACGCTGGGACTGACCTTCTCGCCATGCTTGTCGTACTCGCCGCGGAGCAGGATGAAGGTATCGCGCGGCGATGCCATCTCTTCCATGACCATCGTCGTCGGATAACTCTCGATGTGCTGCTCACGCTGCTTCTGCAGGGCTGCGACCTGTTCGCCGGCCCGTCGAATGCGCTCGGGTGCCAGTGTCTCAAGGAAGTACGTGCGCAGCTTGCGGGTCTGGATCGTCGTGCGACGGGCTGCCGGCAGCGCTGTTATCGCCTGGATCGGCTCGACAGTTGCGACCAGCTCCACTTCTTCAGCGGTCAGACGGTCCTGGTAGATACGCACGTCGTCGATGCTGCCGTGGAAGCGGTCCTCCGGCGGTCCGCCCGCGCCGACGCGGAAGGGCTCCTTGGTCTGGAAAGTCTGATTCAGCTCATCGAGCAGCACCTTGAGCTTGGCTTCGTGACCGTTGACGTAGACCTTGACGCCCCGCGCCAGACGCGAGCCATCGTAGGTGACGAGCACGTGCTGCCAGCGATCCGACGGCAGCGGATGTTCCGTCTCCACGCGCAGCGCGTCGTCCAGCCAGCGGACCGTCATGTGGACCTGCAACTTGCCGCCCTTGAGATGCACGCTGTATCCCTTGGCACGGCTGGCGTCGCTCATGCGCGACAGGATCGGACCACCGCGATCACCCTTGGGATGGATCCAGGCGGCGAGCGTGAACTTGTCGTAAAAGCCGAAGTCGCCGACGTTGCCGAGGTCGAGATAGCGCTTGCCGTCGAAGTCGGCCGCGTTGCCGACCTTGCCGGGAACAAACGCCGAGTCTCCATCCACGAACTTGCCAGGCTTGGCTCGGCCTTGCCGATCATTCAAATCGCCGTCCAGCGGGAAGTGAGCCGTCAGTTGTCGGCCGTACGACCAGTCCGACGGGCGCGCTGCTTCGGGCGACTTCTCCCATTCCGCTTGGGCGTGCTCGATCCACGACGACAGCTTGCGATACTTCCGCTGGGCATCCGTCAGCTTGCCGTCGACCTGGTCGAGCTGGAGCAGCATCTCGGGCGTCGGTGCCGTGATGATCGGCGGCGAGTTGCCGTACTTGATCGCCCGGCCCTGCTCCGGCACGTTGTTGAAGTACGCGAAGAGCTGGTAGAACTCCTTCTGCTTGATCGGGTCGTACTTGTGATCGTGACAGCGGACGCAGCCCATCGTCAGGCCGAGCCAGACCGTTGACGTGGTCTCCACGCGATCGACCACGTATTCGACCGCATACTCCTCCGGAATGATGCCGCCTTCGGCATTGCCGCGATGGTTGCGGTTGAATCCGGTCGCGATCCGCTGCGACAGCGTCGCGTTCGGCAACAGGTCGCCGGCCAGCTGCTCGGTGGTGAAGCGGTCAAAGGGCATGTTCTGATTGAACGCGTCGATCACCCAGTCACGCCAGCGCCACATGTGGCGTTCGCCGTCGCTCTGGTAGCCGTTGGTGTCGGCGTAGCGGGCCGCGTCGAGCCAGCGCATCGCCATCCGTTCGCCGTAGCGCGGACTGGCGAGCAAGCGATCGACGACTTTTTCGTACCACTGCTCCGACGGGTCGTTCAGTGCCGCATCGACCTCCGCAGGTGTCGCCGGCAGGCCGGTGAGGTCCAGTGTCAGGCGACGGACGAGCGCCGTCCGGTCGGCTTCCGGTGAAGGAGCCAGCCGTTCGCGCTCCAGGCGTTCGAGGATGAATGCATCGATCGGATTGCGCGGCCAGCGGGTCTCCTTCACCTTCGGTAGCTCGGGTCGCTGCGGGGCGATGAACGACCAGTGCTTCTGCCACTTCGCGCCCTGCTCGATCCACTGACGGATGAGCGCAACCTGCTCGGCCGTCAGGTGCCGGCCGGAATTGACCGGCGGCATGCGCTCCTTGTCCTTGGTCGCGACGATGCGTCGAAAGACCTCGCTCTTGCCGGGGTCGCCGGCCACGATGGCGCGCCCATCGCCCAGGTCGGCAAAGGCGCCTTCCTCGGTATCGAGGCGCAGGTTGGCCTTGCGCTTGGCCTTGTCCGGGCCGTGGCAGTGGAAGCAGGCGTCGGACAGCAGCGGGCGGATGTCGCGATTGAAGTCGATCTTCCTCGGCTCGGCGGCGCCAACGGGGGCAGCCAGCGTTGCCGTCATGCCGCAGAGAAAGAGCAAGCGAGCGAAGGAACCGGGCATACCGCAGTCCTGTGGGTTGGGTGGCGATTCAGTGCGGCGGGAATCGGGGACTTCTCGATTGTAAGGGCCACGCCCAGCCGTGCAAGCGCTTCCCACCCTTCGGAACTTGCAAAAAGGCGCGGAATAGCGGAATACTGCGGATTCCTTGGGCGACGCCTTCGAAAGGAATCGGGCGCGGGGGCGGGCGCGGGAAGAAAGAGAGCACGAGTTGGCCGGTTTGGAGCCCCAGCCCGCGCCCGATTACTAAGCAAACCCCCCCGGCGGGAGCCCCCC
>JAIEMG010000103.1 GCA_019752375.1 Gemmataceae bacterium
CCGGTAAATCGAGGGAATCAACCCTCGCGCGACAACGGGGAGGGAGAGGAATGGCCCTCTCCCTTACCCACTCGAGCCGCGTGTCAGCGCCTGGCTGAAACGATTGGTTTCAAGAATTGAAACGGGCGCTGCGCAGCCCCTTCCGGTAAGATCACCCTCGTGATGCAACCCCGCCACGCAGGGCACCCGCCATGAACGCCATTCCCTCCGTCTTTCCACACCGCGAACCGTTGCTGACGCGTCGTCAACTCCTCCAGGTCGGCGGCATCGGCATGCTCGGCCTGGGATTGCCGCAACTGCTTCAGGCGCGGGCGCCTTCTGGCGGCAGTGCCCGACGGGGTGAGAAGTCGTGCATCTTCATCGTACAGTATGGCGGCGCCAGCCATATCGACAGCCTCGACCCCAAGCCGCAGGCACTGGATGCCGTGCGCGGTCCGTACAAGCCCATTGCCACCCGGACGCCCGGCATGCAGATTGCCGAACTGCTGCCGCAGCTGGCGAACCTCTCCGATCGTTACTGCCTCGTCCGCTCGATGACGCACGGCAACGGCGGCCACGACGGCGGCATGCACATCTGCATGACCGGTCATTCGAAGCCCACCGCGGAAACGCCGTACTACGGCTCAGTCATGTCGAAATTGCGGCCGGCGACGCGCAACATCCCGTCTTACGTCTGGCTGCAAAACCTGGCCGGCGACGTGCAGCCGCGCTACCTGACCGGCGGCTTCCTCGGTGCCGCGTACAGTCCGCTGCGCGTGGGCCAGGACCTCGACAACCCGTCGACGCCTGGTTTCCGCGTCACCGCACTCGATCCGCCGAAGGACATTCCCGCGGATCGTCTGGTGCAGCGCAACGACCTGCTGACGAGCCTCGAACCGGCATCCACCGCACTGATGCAGAAGGAATCGCCCGCCAGCATGCGCCGCTTCCAGGACCGCGCCGTGGAAATGGTGACCGGACCGGACGCCCGCCGCGCCTTCGATCTGGAACGCGAATCCGCGGCGCTGCGCGATCGTTACGGCCGGCACCCGCTGGGACAGAACCTGCTGATGGCCCGCCGGCTGATCGAGTCCGGCGTGCGCCTGGTCAGCGTGACGGCCTGGACCGGAGTCCCCGCAGGTGAGAAGTTCAACAACGTGCAAACCTGGGACATGCACGGCGGCAGCCTGGGCGGCATCTTCGGCAAGAGCCAGCACGGCCTGGGCTGGGCGTTGCCGAACCTCGATCAATCGGTTTCGGCACTGCTCATCGACCTGGAAGCGCGCGGCCTGCTGGACAACACCCTGGTCGTGATGGCCGGCGAGTTCGGCCGCAGCCCCACCATCGGCAACAACGGCCGCGATCACTGGCCCGCGTGCTATTCCGCGATGCTCGCCGGCGGCGGCATCCGCGGCGGTTCCGTCTGGGGCGCCTCGGACGCCAAGGGGGCGTACGTCAAGGACCGGCCCGTGTCGCCCGAAGACTTCGGCGCAACGCTGTTCCACGCCCTGGGCGTGACGCCGGAAACCCGCCTCGGCGCCGACGGCTTCACGCGGCCGGTGAGCGAAGGGAAGCCGATCGCGGAGCTGTTTGCGTGAGTTAGGTTCTGGCGAGCCGGGAGCGTGAGCGACCGGAGTTCTTCCAGGCTTCTTGACTGGCGAGCCGGGAGCGTGAGTGAGCGACCGGAGTTCGTCAAGCGATTGAAGCCTCGCGGAACTCCGGTCGCTCGCACTCCCGGCTCGCCATGTTTCATTCGCGTTCTGTTTGGACATCCGCTCCAACGCCGTTATCATCTTTGCCAGGGGGTAGGCACTCTTGTGCAAAGGATGACTCCCATGCTGCGCCTTGTGCTTCCTGCCGTCCTTCTCTTTCCGCTTGCCGTCGCCGCCCAGGAACCGGACTTCGCGGCTCAACTTGCGAAGCTCGACGGCACTGTCCTCGTCGACAAGGACAAGCTCCTCCCGACCATGCTGGCGCGTCAGATTCGCGAGCGCGTCCACGCTGCCCACGCGCGCGAAGCGAATGCCTTCGCCGCGCTGAAGACACGCGCGGACTGGGAGAAGTTTCGCGACGCCCGCCATCGGGCACTCAAGGCCTCGCTCGATGGGATGCCTGCCAGTCCCTTTGCGGACTTTCGACTTCAGGTGGCGCGCACCATCAACGGCGACGGATACAAGATCGAGAACGTCGTCTTCTGCAGCCGCGACGGACTTTACATCACGGCGAACCTGTATCGCCCGGAGAAACCGCCGAAGTCGATGCCCGGCATCCTGATCATCCACGGCTTCCACCAGCCCAAGAGCCAGGCCGAACTCCAGGACATGGGGGTCAACTGGGCGAAGCTCGGTTGCACCGTCCTGGTGCCGGACCAGCTCTGTCACGGCGAACGGCGCCAGCACCCGTTCCTCGACGCCAAGAGCTACGACGGCAAGTTCAACCTGGCGCGTCAGGACTACTATTCGCGGGCGAACACGGGCATCCAGCTGATGCTGGTCGGCGAGAGCCTGATGGGCTGGATGGCCTGGGACGCCCGGCGCTGTGTCAGCCTGCTGCTGCATCAACCCGGTGTGGACAAGGACCGCATCATCGTCATGGGGGCGGTCGCGGCGGGAGGCGATACGGCGGCCGTCGCGGCAGCGCTCGACCCGCGCATCGCCGCCGTGGTGCCGTTCAACTTCGGCGGTCCCGAGCCGGAGACCACCTATCCCCTGCCTGCCGAGCCGGAGAAGGTGCTTCCCTATGCCAGCGGCGGCCACTGGGACTCGACGCGCCGGCTGCGCAACTCGGCCCGCGACGGTTTCTTGCCGTGGGTCATCGCCGGGATGCCCGCGCCGCAACGGTTCATCTATGCCCACGAATTCGCCTGGGACAGGGACCACGACCCCGTCTGGCCGCGCTTGCAAAAGATCTACGAGTGGTACGACACGTCCGACCGCCTGTCGTTCGCCCATGGCAGCGGCACCCTGTTCGACCGGCCGGAGGGCACCGGTTGCGCCAACATCGGCGCCGTGCATCGCAAGCCGATGTATCCGACGTTCAAGCGCTGGTTCGCCATGACCGAGCCGGTCAAAGAAGTGCAGGACCGCCGCTCGGCGGAAGAACTTCGCTGTCTGACGCCGGAAGTGATGAAGGAATTGCAGGACCGCTGGCGCTCCGTCCATGAGATCGTCCGCGAAGAAGGGCTGTGGCTGACGCGCAAGGCGCGCAAAACGCTGGCCGAGCAGCCCGCGGACAAGGCCCGCACAACGCTCCGTACGAGCTGGGCACGTTCGCTGGGCAACGTCGAGCCAGCCAAGCCGCGGGCAAGTGGCGAAAGCAAACAGGTGCTCGAAGGTGTGAACGTGTTTCGGCTGAGTCTGGAGCCGGATCCGGGCATCGTCGTACCATTGCTGCTGCTGGTGCCACAGGGCAAGGAGCGTGTGCCGGTCGCGCTCGGCGTCGCGCAGGAAGGCAAGCAGGGCTTCCTGCGCCACCGCGCCGACACCATCGCCGAGTTGCTCAAGAAGGGCGTCGCGGTGTGCCTGCCCGACGTGCGCGGAATCGGCGAGACGCGGCCCGTCGGCGACAAGCGCGGCGCCCCCGCCGGGCGACTCCTCGACGTCTTCGAGAACAGTGCCGGCACCGTGCTTGCCAACGAGGAGTTGATGCTGGGCCAGTCGCTGTTGGGCTCCCGCCTGCGCGACCTGCGGACGGTGATTCACTATCTGAAGACCCGCGGCGACATTGACGCGACCCGCGTGGCCCTGTGGGGGGACTCCTTCAATCCGACCAATCCGCGCGGCGACAAGTTGCAGGTGCCGTGGGACGCCGAAAAGCTGCCGCACCAGGCCGAGCCGCTCGGCGGCTTGCTGGCGCTGTTCGGAGCATTGTTCGAGGACGAGGTGCGCGTGGTTGCCATCCGTGGCGGGTTGGCGGGCTATCAATCGGCGCTCGAAAGCCCGTTTTGCTATTTGCCGCACGATACGATCGTGCCGGGAGCGCTGGCGATTGGCGCCCTCTGCGACGTGGCGACGGCGCTGGCCCCGCGAGCGCTGCGGCTGGAAGGCATGGTGGATGCCCGGAACCGCCCGATCAACGCCGAGGAGCTGGCAAAGGTCTACGCACAAACGCGCCAGGCCTACGCCGACGGGCCGGAGCGGCTCGTGCTCGATGCGTCGAAACAGCCGAATGTCGCGGCTTGGCTGTCTGCCAGGTTGAAAGCGAAATGAGAGGGTTTTGATTCCACAGCGCTGGTTTGAAAGCACGAATCACGGGAACAGTCTGTAGCCGCAGGCTTCAGCCTGCGGAGTGGCGTTGCAGGGGCGGCGCTCACTCCGCAGGCTGAAGCCTGCGGCTACAGACGTTGTGTTGCGATGTAGCACGGGACGAGGTTTCGAAGCCGCACGCTTTCAGCGTGCCATCGCGGGAAAACGCGTTTTACCCGGGGCGGCGCGCGCGAAGCGAGCTAGCCCCGGGCTGACCTGCTCTGCACCTACGGTGCGAACACTCAAATGGGGCGGCTTGCACTTCAGCCGTTCGCGCGGTCGCGGCAAACCGAGCACATTTGACCTCGGTCCCATTGCGGACAATAATACCCTTCGCGTCTTCCTCCGGACTTTTTTGCCAGGTCCGTTTGCTGTCATGGGCTTTCCTCGCGGCGAAAACCAACGACGACCGCCGCGGTGCTCCACTTCATCCATGAGGTAGATCATTGACCCGGACCGCGAATTCGCATGACGTCTCGGACCTCAGCCAGGCGCTCTTTGAAGAAGCCGGCGATGCGCTGATCCTCTTCGACCCGGAAACCGACCAAGTCCTCGACGCCAATCCCACCGCCCAGCTCCTTACCGGCTTCACGCGTCAGGAACTGCTGCGCTTGCAGGCCACATACCTCTTCCGCTTTGAGGGCAAGGGCGGCATGCACCGGTTGCGCCACGCGGCCCATCACACCGGGACGTTTCACTCGCAGGATGGCTACTTCCTGCGCACCGCCAAGGAAAACGTCTGGGTGCCGGTCAACCTCACCATTGCCCGCTTGCACGTCCAGCCCAAGACGCTCGGCCTGATCACCGCCCGCGACATGCGCGAGCAGCGCGCGGCGCATGCACAGGTCAAGCAGATGGAGGCCGAGCTGCGCCGCGTCATGGGCGCCGTCAGCGATTGCCTCTGGAGCGCCGAAGTCGATGCCAGCGGCCTGTGGACCTTCCGCTTCGTCGCGCCGGTCATCGAGAAGATCACCGGACGGACGCCCGATTTCTTTCGCACGGGCCTGGAAAGCTGGCGCCGCGTCGTCCATGCCGAGGACCGCTCGCGCTGGGAGAAGGCGCTGATGCAGTTGCGCGGCGGCGGCAGCAAGACCAGCCAGGAGGAATACCGCATCGTCCGGCCCGATGGTGCCATCCGCTGGGTGCGCGACAGCGTCATCGCCAGCGCGGCCGAGGACCAGGCGCTGCGCCTCGACGGCGTGCTGACCGATATCACCGAGGCACGCCAGGCTGCCGAGGCGCTGCGCGAGAGCCAGCGGGCCCTGTCCACGCTCCTGAGCAACTTGCCCGGCATGGCCTACCGCTGCCGAAATGACCGCGACTGGACGATGGAGTTCGTCAGCGAAGGCGCCCTGGAGCTGACCGGCTACGCACCGGCCGACCTGGTGGACAACCGCTCGCTGACCTACGCCCAGCTCATTCATCCCGACGACCAGGACCTCGTCTGGATCACCGTGCAAGACGCGGTGCAGATGAAGCAGCCTTTCAAGCTCACCTATCGCATCCGAAAGGCGTCAGGCGAGGAAGGCTGGGTCTGGGAGCAGGGCCAGGGCATTTATGGGGCCGACGGCAGCCTGGTCGCGCTGGAAGGGCTCGTCATCGACGTGACCGAGCGCAAGCGGGCTGACGCCGCCCTGGCGCACGAGCGCGACCTCTTGCACACGCTCATGGACAACATGCCCGACCTGATTTACTTCAAGGACACCCAGCTGCAGTTCACGCGCGTCAATCGCGCTCATGCGACCTACCTGGGTCTGGACGATCCGCAGCAGGCGGTGGGCAAGAGCGATCGCGATTTCTACGCCGGCGAATATGCCGACGATTTCGGCGCGGACGAGCAACGCATCCTCGCCACCGGCCAGCCGCTCGTCAACAAGGTCGAGCGCCAGGCGGCCGGCGCCGAAGGCAAGCCGCGCTGGATCCTCACGACCAAGGTCCCCTTCTTCGATCGCGACGGCAACGTGAATGGCCTGGTCGGCGTGTCGATGGACATCACCGAGCAGAAGCAGGTGGAGGAAGCATTGCGCCTGGCCGAGGCGAAATACCGCAGCATCTTCGAGAATGCCAGCGAAGGCATGTACCAGAGCACGCTGGAAGGGCAATTCATCACGGTCAACCCGACGCTGGCACGGATTTTACGCTTTCAGTCGCCGGAGGACCTGCTGGCGGCGGTCGCGGTGGAGAACCGCATCTTCTATGCCGACCCGGGCCGGCGTGAGGAGTTCGTCCGCCGCATGGCTGACCAGGGTGCAATCGAGAACTTCGAATCGGAAATCGAGCGTCGCGACGGCAGCTTCGCCTGGATCTCCGAGAACTCGCGCGTGCTGCGCGACGCGGATGGCAAGGAAATCGGCTACGAAGGCACGATGATCGACATCACCGAGCGCAAACATGCCGAGGCCGCCCTGGCCCGCGAGCGCTCGCTGCTGCGCAGCCTGATCGATTCGATTCCGGACCTGATCTTCTACAAGGACCGCGACGGCAAATACCTGGGCTGCAACATCGCCTTCGAGCGCTATGCCGGCCGCAGCAAGCGCGACCTGATCGGCAAGACCGACTTCGAGCTGGTGTCGCGCGAGATGGCCGAGTTCTATCGCGAGCGCGATCGCCAGGTGCTGGCCAGCGCCCGGGCACAGCGCGACGAGGAGTGGATCGAGTTCCGCGACGGCCGGCATGTCCTTGTCGAGACGCTGCAGACGCCCTTCGTCGGCGCCAACGGCCAGATCCTTGGCCTGATCGGCATGAGCCGCGACATCACCGAGCGCAAACGGCTGGAGGAGCAGCTCCGCCAGGCGCAGAAGATGGAAGCGATCGGCCAGCTCGCCGGCGGCGTCGCCCACGACTTCAACAACTTGCTCACCGCCATCCTCGGCAACGTCTCGCTGCTCTTGACCACCAAGCCGGCGACCGATCCCGAGCACGAGCTGCTGTCCGCCACCGAGCAGGCGGCGCAGCGGGCCACCGACCTGACACGCCAGCTCCTGGGCTTTTCCCGGCAAACGATGCTCCGCCTCGAGCCGACGATCCTGAACGCCTCGGTCCAGGAAATTGTCGCCATCCTGCGGCGAACCATCGATCCGCGGATTGCCGTCGCGATCGAGATGGCTGCCGACCTCGGCACCGTACAAGCCGACGCGGGGCAAATGAACCAGGTCTTGATGAACCTGTGCATCAACGCTCGCGACGCCATGCCGGAAGGCGGCCGACTGCTGCTGCGCACCGAAAATATCTCGCTGGACGAGACGTCGCAGCGCCAGCAGCTGGAAGCGCGGCCTGGCTCCTTCGTTCGTCTGCGCGTGCAGGACACTGGCCAGGGCATTCCCGCCGACGTGTTGCCGCGCATCTTCGAGCCGTTCTTCACCACCAAGGGCCCCGGCAAGGGCACGGGACTGGGCTTGGCGATGGTCTACGGCATCGTCAAACAGCATCAAGGCTGGATCGAGTGCCAGAGCACCGTGGGCAAGGGCACCTTTTTCGACATCTACCTGCCGCGCATCAGCAACAGCGTGGTTCGCACCGGCACGCGGACTGCCCCGGTCGTGACGGGGCGCGGCAGCGAGACCATCATGCTGGTGGACGACGAAGCGGTGATTCGCAACGTCGGCCGCGCCATCCTGCAACGGCATGGCTACCACGTCGTCCTGGCCGAGGACGGCCAGCAGGCGCTGGAGATCTATCAGAAGGAAAAAGACCGCATCAGCCTGGTGATCCTCGACCTGACAATGCCGCGCCTGTCGGGCAAGGACACGCTGCGCCAGCTCTTGCTTATCAACCCGCTGATTCCGGTCATCCTGTCCAGCGGCTACTCGGCCGACCATATACCGGAGATCGGCAAGGAGGGCGTGTACGGCTTCGTGAACAAGCCCTACCGCCCCCAGGACCTCACCGCCGCAGTCCGTGTGGCCCTCGACCGCGTGAAGGCGGCCGTTCGCCAGCAGATGGACAGCCGAGAACCAGGGAGCCGGATTATATGATTCTCTCGTGCGAGTTCCTGCCGCGGGAGGAATGACGAAGGTCTAATGACGAATGTCTAATCAACGACCAAGGCTCAATGACCCAAAGGCAAGGTGCTGCACTTCTCGTACCCAAGCCGGAGAGCCTGTGAACGAATCGCCAAACAGCCTGTCACGCGCCGTGTAGCGGAACTCGCCAGACTTCCGTGCGACAGCATCCGGTTCGGAACTCTGGCGAGTTCCGCTACGTACCCAAGCCGGAGCTTGGGTACGAGAAGGAAGTGCAGCGCTTTGGCCTTGGGTCATTGGGCCTTGGTCATTGATTAGACATTAGACATTCGTCATTAGACCTTCGTCATTCGTCTTCCGTCGTTCCAGCAGGAACGCTTCCTTCGCCGCCTGAAGCCGACGCGGTTCGATGCGCTGACGCTGTTCCTCCGCACATCGCTCCAGGCGCGGATAGTCGGGGCCTTGCAGCGAGCGATCCTGTTCGGATACAGTGGCCAGGCTTCGCCAAAGTAATCGCTTCCCTTCGATCCCTACCGAGAGCCCTTCCAGGGATTCGAGCAGCCGCAAAGCCCCGTCCGCCGGATCATCCAGGCGCAGCTTCAGTTCAGTGAGCTTCTCCGCGAACCATGCGACGACTCTTCGAGGCGCGCTTTTCCCAGTCCCCAGCCGCTTCATGAGGGCCAGCAGTTCGTCGCGATCGGCCGTAATGTCGCGGTTGAGCCCAGCGAAGAACGCGCCCAGCTCGGTGCCGGCATGAGCTTTCTCCAGACGGTCCAGGATTTCCAGGGCAGCCACCGAACCGGCAAGATGATCGTTCAAGTAGGTTTCGATGTGCTTGCTGGCGGGTTGCGTCTCAAGGGAAGGTGCTTCCATGGATCGAATCCTCCTGTAGGTTCATAGATGCCGCTCGAGCAGGTGCAGGACCGTCGCTTCCTCCCGAGGCAAGGCTGCGCGCTTCCTTGCCTTCGCACGGCCGCGCGGTGCGTTGGACGCTCGGTTAAGGTCTCCCGCCATGTAGGCATCGATGATGGCCGGATGCACGTAGCATTTGCGGCAGATGCTCCGCGTGTTTCCCAGGCACTCCGCGGCAACATCGATGGCCGCGAGGATGTTTCGCTCGGCTTGTCTGCGGCTGCGGAACCCCGCGGTGGCTCGGAGGGCGCGGGCGGCGAGGACGGTCCCCGCCCAGGTGCGAAAATCCTTGGCGGTGAAATCCTTGCCGCTCGCTTCCCGGATGTAGGCGTTGACGTCCGCGGAACCGATGGTGTGCCGGCGGCCCGTGGCATCCTGGTACTGGAACAACTCGTAGCCCGGCAGGTCCTGGCAGCGCTGGAGAATGCGGGCCAGCCGGCGATTGGTGATCTCGATCCGGTGTCGAATGCCGCCCTTCCCCAGGAAGTCGAAGTGCATGGTGGCGCCCACGACGTCAATGTGCTTGTCGTGCATGGTCGTCAGGCCAAACGAGCCGTTGTCGCGAACGTATTCCTTGTTGCCGATGCGGATGTGCGTCGCTTCCAGCAGACGCACGACCAGGGCCAGGACTTTCTCTCGCGGCAAGCCGCGCCGTTTCAAATCGCGTCCGGTCCGCGCTCGGATGCGCGGCAAGACCTTGGCAAAGGATACCAGTCGATCGTATTTCGTCGCGTCGCGGACCTGTCGCCAGCGTGCATGGTAGCGATACTGCTTGCGACCACGCGAATCGTGCCCCACGGCCTGGAGGTGGCCGTCGGCGAACGGGCAGATCCAGACGTCCGTCCAGGCCGGCGGCACCGCCAGAGACGCGATGCGCTGCAACACGTGGCGCTGGCGAACCGATTTGCCGTCGGGCCGCACGTAACGGAATCCTTTGCCTGCGCGGATGCGGTGAATGCCCGGCAGCGCATCGTTGACGTAGCGCAGCCCGCGCACCGGTGCCGGCCGGGAGCGAGCCACGGATTGCCGCGAGGATGCCGAGCCGGTTCCCATATCAAATGCCTGTTGCTTTCACGACCTTCCGATTTGGTCAACGATGCGAAGTAACACCCACTTGTTGGCACGTGTCCAGCAAAGGGCACGAAGAGCAATGGGGACGGACACCGGTGCAAACGTGCTTCCCGAACGGCACGAGCAGGGCGTTGATCTCCACCCAGTATGCGCGCGGCAGCTTTTCCTGGAGTGCGGCCATGGTCTTCTCCGGGGTCCGGGCGGCCACATAGCCCCAACGATTGGTGACACGATGCACGTGAACATCGACCCCGATGAAGGGCAAGCCGCACGCAATCCCCACGGCGAGGTTGGCACACTTGGGCCCAACGCCATGAAATGTCTGCAACACCGCCGGGTCGCAGGGGAGCATGCCGCCGTGGTCGCGAACGGTTTGGTCCGCGATGGTCCGAATCGTGTGCGCTTTCGGCGCATGGAACGTACACGCGGCGATGGCTTCATCGATCTCTTTTTCGGTCAGATGGGCGACGTCCGCGGCGGCCCGGGCCCGTGCGAACAGCGCCCGGGCCGCCGGGAGGGTCGTCTCGTCGCGGGTCCGAATGGAGATGATGCACGCCACCAGGATTTCGAACACGGAGGAGTGGCCGTCGGCGGCCAGCTCGAACAAGGCCGCCTTCGGAAAGGGAGCAGTCGCTTTCCGAAGGCGCACCATCGCCTTTTTGACGTCAAAGGGCTGCTTCCCGGGCGCTGCCGACCTGCCGTCGCGTCGCGATGTTGCAACGTCCCTGACCGCGCTCATGGAATTCCCCCATCATCATGCGTACTCGCCGATGATTCATGACCCTCGTCTCACAGGTGCTGCTCGAAGCGGTGCTCGTGCGCCTTCCGCGGGGACGATTGCCCTCGCGTCGACGCTGGTTTCTCCCCCTCCATGAGCTGTTTGAAGCGCTGCAAGTTTTCCTCGACCTGGGCTTCGGGATCGAACCCCAGCAAGCGTGCCACCGTCGTTCCGAGCTTGCCCGCCGGCGGATCGTACTTCATGTTTAGCACGACGCGCGTGCTTCCTTGTTTCTCCATTGGCTGGAAGTGGACCGCACCCGCGCTGTCCACATCGGCGCCTGGAAGGGAACGCCAGGCGATCAGCTCGTTGGGTCGGTCATTGATGATCTCGGCGTCCCATTGCAGGGTGGCGCCCATGGGCCCGCGAGCGACCCAGTGCGAATGGACGCCCTCGCCGGTCACGGACTCGATGTGGTCCATGAAGCGGGGCAGATTGCCAAGGTCGCGCCAATAGCGGTAAAGTTGCTCGGCCGGTCGGTCGATCGTGATGGACTTCTCCACCTTGGCACCACTGCCGGCGGCGACGCTGGCCAGGGGGCCGTGGGGATCCGCCGTCGAAAGGCCCAGGGCGGAAAAAAGGGAACAGTGCCCCGTCGCCCCGCGATAGAGGAGGCTGCCGCCCAGCGCGGCCAGTGCCAGCCCTCCCAGCGAACCACGCGACAGGCCGTAGAGGGTCATGATGCCGCCGGCGGCGGCCGAGATCAAGCGCTCCGAATCTCCCACATTGCGAGCCGGCTGTGTATGCGGACCGGATGCGACGGCCAAAGTTTCCGGTGCAGTGGTGGTCATTGCGGGCATGACTGCCTCCTTTTTCAGAATGGGGAACAGGAATCGAGTCAGGTCAAGGGCGTTGCGGGGCCGGGATTTCATTGTTCTGCTCGGCCGCCCGCTCGTTGGGCGCGGTCAGCCAGAAGGGAGCCAGCTCCGATTCGCTGTCCCGGCCTGGAAGACCATCTTTGCCGATGCCGCCGGGACCGGGCAGGAACCGATTGACCGCACCAAGGACATCGCTGGTCAGTCCCGGCATCACGCCATGAATGAGCACGGCCAGCTGAGCCGGTATGCCGACGATCACTTCGGCATCCCCACGCCGGCAGGCGTTCAGGATGCGTCGCGCGGCACGCTCCGCATTCATGGACAACCCCGGCAAGGCATCGCCGATGGCAAACCAGGCGTACTCGGCGCGGTGCTGGCCCTTGAAGGTCGCATTGCGCGGGCTGCCCGTGGTCATCAGGCCTGGCACCACGGTCGTCACCACGATGCCGTCGCCCGCCAACTCGGCTCGCAAGCCCTCGGAAAGGCCCACCAGCGCGAACTTGCTGGCACTGTACGGCAGCAGGTGGGGAACGCTGACTTTGCCCCCAATTGAAGTAATGTTGACGATGCGACCGGCCCCACGCTGGCGCATGGCCGGCACGGCCGCTTGAATCGTGTGCAACGCCGCCCAGAAGTTGATGGCCATGGCGTTGATGAAGTCCGCCCGCGTCTGCGTCGCCTCTGGTCCGACGTTAATCGTTCCTGCGTTATTGATGAGCACGTCGATCTGTCCGTACTCGTGCTCGACCGCGCGGATAAACCGCTCCGCCTCGCCGATTTCACGCAAGTCACAGACCCTGGCAAGCACCGGATGCCCCAAGCTCGCTAACATTTCCCGACCGCGTTCCACTTCTTCCGTGTCCCGGGCGCAAACCGCCAGGCGCGCTCCTGCTCGGGCCAGCTGCCGAGCCAGGACCAGGCCCAGCCCGCGCGTGCCACCGGTGACGACAACGCTTTTGTTCTGGAAGTCGTAGGCGTTCAACGAACGGTACGCCCGCACGGCGAGCCAGGTTCCCACGCCCGCCGCACCCAGCCAGGTGATTGCATTGCCCAACTTCATAACGCTCCTTGCGATCCCAGGTCGCTGAGTGATGAGACGGACCTGATGAAAGGCCCAGGATGATCTTGGCAAACCCGATGCCAAACCGCCTCAGCCAGGGTGATTCCGACCGACGATCGCTCCCGGGCGGTCCCAAGAATCGGTGTGCCCTTGGCCCTGGATGGGGTGAGTCCTGAGGGCCATTCACTTCAGCGCGCTCTCCGTGGCACGGACATTTCTGTCCGTGCATTTTCCCGACCGCACGGACAGAAATGTCCGTGCCACCGGAGCGATATCTCCTGTTGCTCGCCTCAAGTTGGTGGTATTCGGGTGAGGCCTCGCTTATCAACGGAACGGCAGCTCCTCCTTGACGCGGCGCTTACGGTGGTTTTCACTGATCTTTTGGCTTCCCGTTTGCAGAACATAGGACATCGCCCGGGCTCGGCTTGGATAAACCTCAGCACCTTCGCGGCGCTGAACAGGAGAGACACCATGACGTACCGTTGCTACCGACTTCCCCTCTTGGCAGCTGGGGTTGGCGTCCTGTGCAGTCTGTTGCTTGCGGCTCCGGCCGACGGGCAACCGTTGGACCAGAAGGTGCTTCGCATCGGCACCAGTAGCACCCTGACGGCGGATGCGACGGGTGCCAAGGAGAAGGCCGCCTCGGCATCGTTGCGTGCCTTTATCAAGGAAGAGACCGGACTGGAGAATGAGATCGTCCCCGTGAAGGACTGGCGCGAACTGTCGGAGAAGATCGAGAAAGGAAAGCTCCAACTCGGCGTTCTCGCCGGCTACGAGTTTGCCTGGGCCCAAGAAGAGCACAACAAGCTGAAGCCGCTCGCGCTGGCGGTGAACGTCCACCGTTACCCGGTTGCTTACGTCGTGACGCGAAAAGACGGCAAAGCGATGAAGCTCAACGATCTTCAGGGCCAAGGGATCGCGGTGCCGGGGAGCGAGCAACCGTTCGTGCGCTTGTTCCTGGAACGGGAAGCCAAGTTGGCCGGCAAGAAGATGGACACCTTCTACGCCAAGATCACCAATCCGCCGAATATCGAGGACGCCCTCGATGACGTGGTCGACGGGACCATTCAAGCCGCAGCAGTCGATCGCGCCGCCCTCGATTCGTACAAGCGGCGGAAGCCGGGCCGATTCGCTCAGTTGAAGGAAGTCGCGCACTCGCCGCCCTTCCCACCGACGGTGGCGGCCTACCAGGATGGCAGCCTCGATCAGAAAACGCTCGCCCAATTCCGCAGCGGTCTCGTCAACGCCAATCGCAAGGAAAAGGGACAAATGCTGCTGACGATGTTCAAGCTCACCGCCTTCGAGCCGGTGCCCAAGGACTTCGACCGCGTCCTCGCCGAAACGCGCAAGGCCTTCCCGCCGGAGGATAGTCGTTAGACGAGCGGTCGGCGAAGATTTGTCCCTGTGGCACGGACATTCCTGTCCGTGCAGCTGGGCGAGTCGCACGGACAGAAATGTCCGTGCCACCGGGCACTTCCCGCGGCCGGCCCGCCTTAGATTTGTAGGGTGCGTCAAGCGTACTCGCGCGGACGCACCACAACGAACGCTCGCCGGACGATATTCTGACGCGTCTGCATTTTGGTGCGTCCGCGCGAGTACGCTTGACGCACCCTACAAATCTAAGGCGCCATGGGATCGCGGGAAGGAAGTACCAACCCGCGAACGCATGGCACTCTTGTTGCTGCTCTTTTGCCCTTGCTACACATGGGCATCTGAATCCTGGGGGGCAAACGGACTCATGTTCTCCTTCATTGGTCGTGTCGTGACCCGGTCGTGGGGTCTCTTGCTCGCCGTGTGGATCGTGCTCGTGCTCGTCGGCTGGCGGGTGGCACCCTCCTGGAACGAGGTTGCCCAGGATCGTGAATTCGCCTTCCTGCCCAGCGACGCGCCCAGCCGGCGTGGTGAGGAGGTCTTTCGCAAGGCCTTTCCCGAGGATCGGCTGGCCAGCAGCGTGGTGTTGGTCCTCCACGATCCGACCGCCGACGTCATGCGGGACCGGAAGTTCATCAGCGATTTCCTGGAACCCAGCCTCCGCGCGCTGGCGGACGCCGAAGGCGGCCTCGCCGATCAGCCTGCCCCTTCGGACGAACTGCTGTTCTCGGATGAGCCTGCACCGCCAACGCCGCCGAAGCCGGTGCAGCGCTCGATCATCGCCCAGATCCGAACGCCGAATGCACCCGGCTCGGGCGCCCTGCTTGTGAGTCCAGATGGACAGGTATTGCTGGTCCTGGTCGAGTTGACGACCGAGTTCCTCTCGGCCGAGAACTGGCCAACCATCGCGAAGATCGAGGCCCTGGCAGGAGACCTTCGGCGGCAGGGACGGCTGCCTTCAAACACGGATATCTTCGTGACCGGCAGCGCCGTCATCGGGCGGGACCAGGTCGTGGGCGAACTCCAGAGCGCCAAGGCCACCGGCGCGTTGACCGTGGTCCTGGTTATCGTCTTGCTGGTAATCATCTATCGCGCGCCGCTGCTGGCGTTGATTCCCCTGGCGACGGTGTATCTCAGCGTGCAAGCCGCGCTGTATCTCCTGGCGATCCTGGCGCGGGCGGGCCACATCACCCTTTTCCAGGGCATTCAGATCTACATCACGATCCTGGCGTACGGTGCAGGTGTCGATTACTGCATCTTCCTGACGGCGCGTTACCGGGAGTTGCTGGCCGCGGGGGCGACTCCGCGCGATGCGGTGGCGGGAGCGATCGACAGTGTCGGCGCGGCCATTGCAGCGAGTGCCGGCACGGTAATCTGCGGCATCGGCATGATGGTCTTCGCCCAGTTCGGCAAGTTCCGTCAGGCGGGCATCGCCATTCCGCTGAGCCTCTTGGTCGTGCTCTGTGCCACGCTCACGTTCGCGCCGGCCCTCCTGCGCTTGACCGGACGCTGGGCGTTCTGGCCTTTCCGGCCCGAAGCGGGCCAGCCGTCGACACCGGCCGAAGGCCTCTGGTATCGTTCCTTCAGCACCGGGGCCATCCATCGCGGCTGGGAAAAACTTGCCGGCGTTCTGCTGCACCGGCCCGGCACTATCTGGCTCGCGACGGTTGGGCTCATGGCGCCCTTCGTCATCGCCGCGTTGCTGCTGCATGGCGAGCTCAGTTATGACATGATCGGCAACCTGCCCGCCGACGCCCCGAGCGTGGTAGGGACGCGCGTGCTCCAGGAACACGTGCCTGGAGGCATGATTGGCCCCGTGACGTTGCTGCTGGTGCATCCCAGTACCGATTTCAGCACGCCCCAGGGCCAAGCCCTCGTCGAGGCGCTGACCACTCGGATGCTCCAGCACCGGCAAGAACTGGGACTGGGCGACGTTCGCAGTCTCACCGCACCGCTCGGCAACTCGCCGACCGCGCAAGGAACGACCGATGACCTGAGCGTGCCCGATGCCGTCCGTCGAGAAGCCACGGGACGGGCGGCGCTGGAGCATTACACCAGCAGCCTGGGCGAGCGAGCCCGGATCGGCACCCGCATGGACCTGGTGCTCGAGCAATGCCCATTCTCGCGCCAGAGCGTGACGACCCTGGACCGCATTGAACAATTCGTGCGCGAGTCCTTGCCGGAAGATGTGCAACTGTATTTTGTCGGCCCGACTGCCAGCGTGCGCGACCTCGAGCAGGTGATGCGGGAAGACCGAACGCGGATTGAAGCGCTGGTCCTCCTCAGCGTGCTCGTGATCCTGGTCCTCCTGCTGCGCCGGTTGCTGGTCTCCCTGTACTTGCTGGCAAGCGTCCTGTTCAGCTATTACTGCACCCTGGGCGTCACGTTCGCGGTGTTCTGGCTCCTCGATCCACATGGCTTTACGGGCATCGACTGGAAGGTGGCAATCTTCCTGTTCACGATCCTGGTTGCGGTCGGCGAGGACTACAACATCTTCCTGATGTCGCGGATCGACCACGAAGCGGAACGAGTCGGGCCGGTGCAAGGCGTTACCGAAGCCCTCGTGCGTACGGGGCCGATCATTTCCAGCTGTGGCATCATCATGGCAGGGACGTTCGCGGCCTTGATCGCCGGTTCGCTGACCGAGATGAAACAACTCGGCTTCGCCTTGGCGTTCGGGGTCCTGCTCGATACCTTTGTTGTCCGTCCGATCCTGGTGCCGGCGTTCTTGATCCTGCTCGGCCGGCGCGTTCCTCCGCCGAGCCCGACAGCCGGTTAGTTCTACAACGCTACGTCCGCTCGAAGGATCGGCGTCCGCGGCTACAGACGTTCATGACGAATCGTGCTTTCAAGGTCGCGTTGTAGAATTAGTCGCAGCCAATTCGCTAGGACGTACCGTCTTCCGCCGGTTCATCACCAATGCCGGGCTGGAGGGAGTTTTCCGTCAGGACCCGGTCGACTCCTAGCCCCAACGCCTTGAGCCGGGCCCGCAGCGTGGCACGGCTGATGCCGAGCAACTCGCTCGCCTGCGCCTGATGGCCGCGAGTCTGCCGCAGGACCCGGGCGAAAAGCACTCGCTCGACGGATTCGACGATTTTTCCATGCAGGTCTGTCTCACCCTGTGCCAGCAGGCTCTCGATCAGGCCAATCAGTTCAAAGCCTTCGGAGGCCTTCGGGCCCGGTGTCTCAGCGGAAGGGCAGCGCAAGCTGGCGTGCAGGAACTCGGCCAGAAGGAGATGGCCTGACGCGTTAAGCATCGCCTCCTTGATGGTACTTTGCAGCTCGCGGACGTTGCCGGGCCAAGGATACCCCTGGAGCAGCTCCAGCGCTTCGGGTGCGAAACCGCGCAGGTCCCGCTTCAGCTCGTGGTTGAAGCGGAACAGGAAGTAGTGGGCCAGCTCCGCCACGTCGTCGAGGCGCTCGCGCAAGGGCGGCACCTGGATGGTGACCACCTTGAGGCGGTAATAGAGGTCCTTGCGGAAGCGGCC
>JAIEMG010000228.1 GCA_019752375.1 Gemmataceae bacterium
TCGGCGGCCGTCGCCGGCTGAGCCGGGAGGAACGGATCGCACGCGACGAGCGGGACCTGATGCGCGAGTTCGAGAAGTTGATGAAGGAGTGAGCTGCGCCCCGTTTCGGACCGGGGTTGCCGGGGCCGTGCGCCCGCTCCGTGTCATCGGCGAAGCCACGGAAACGCCGCGCACCGTCAACCAACGGGCCCATCGGCGGCAACTTCGGGGAGCGGGGCAAACTGTGCCGACATTTGCATGAGGGCAACCTCCGCGGGGACGGGGAAGCGTTGCGATGAACCATCGCTTGACTGCATTTCAACGTGCGCCGGCGTTTCCTTCAAGTGACAGGCTGGCGCAACCGATACATTCCTCATGCCCGGCATGCGCAGCGTGCGCTCACGTCCACAGTCCGGGTTGCGGCAGTCGCCGGTGTCGGAGGGAGGATGCGCGGATGTCCTTGAGTACTCTAGCCCTGGCGTGGCTTCTCTCCCAGAGCCCGGCACCGGCCGACCTTGTGCCGATGAATCGCCGTAATTTCTCCATTCCAATCCAGCTCAACGATCCGTCGCGACGGACCCAAATCAAGCAATTGATCCTGTTCGTCTCCGATGACGAGGGCAAGACCTGGAACCAGGTGAGCTCGTCCACGCCGGACAAGGCGGCATTTCCGTTCAACGCGCCGCACGATGGCCTGTACTGGTTCAGCGTCGGCATCGTCGATTCGCAAGGCAAGCAAGTGCCGTCCAGCCCCTACGATGCGCCGCCGGCCCAGAAAGTCCTCGTCGATACCGAACGGCCGAATTTCAGGACCTTCACCGTGGACCGCCAGGGCGACGAGATCGTGGTTACCTGGGATATTCAGGAAGAACACGCGGACATGGCGTCGCTGCGGCTGGAATACCGGCCCAGCGACGCGGCCTCGTTCGAGCCGTGGAGCATGGTCCCCCTCAATGCCGCAGCGCTGCGAGGCGAGAAACGGTTCGCGATGAAGAGCCAGACCGGCGTCTCGGTCCGGATGGAACTCAAGGACCAGGTGGGCAACCTCGGCTCGTCGGCGCAGAGAGATCTGCCGCCCGGCGCGACGCCGCTGACCACAGCCCAATCTTCGCCTGCCCCCGTCCCGATCACGGGCGGTACGGGCAGCGGCACGCCGACTGCTTTGCCGACGCCCACCACTCTGGCGCCAGCTTCGAACTTCACCGGCACGAGTACCTCCGTCGCGGAACGTCCACCGGCGGCGCAACCGAGCCCGGTTGGCCGTACCGATAGCTTCCCCGCGACGGAGCGACCGCCGACTTTCGCGCCGCCACCGACCGGCTATCCCATTCCGAACTACAGCAGCGACGGCATGCGGACGATTGCGTATTCGCCCGAAACCAGCGGCAGGATGCCCGCGGCGGTACCTGTTCCAGGTGCGCCGGCCCCGAATTACGCTCCGTTGCCGCCGCTCCAGGTCGTCAACGATCCGCAGATCTCGCTGGAATACGAGGTCGGCCAGTTCGGTCCGTCGGGGATCGGCAAGGTTGAGCTGTGGATCAGCAAGGACGACGGCCGGACCTGGCAGTACTTGACCGACGACCCGGATTTCAAGTCGCCGATCATCGCGACGCTTCCGGGCGAGGGCGTGTACGGTCTCCGGCTGGTTATCCAGAGCGGTGCGGGCCTGACCAAGGGACCGCCGCTGGCGGGCGAACTGCCCGAGCTGCGCATCGAAGTGGACACGACCATGCCATCGGTCAAGCTCTTCGAGCCCCGGCCCGATCCGGCGAAGCGAGACACGCTTGTCATCAGCTGGAGTGCGGCCGACCGCAACCTGTCGCCCAAGCCGATCACGCTGGAATACGCGGAACGGACCGAAGGCCCCTGGCTGCCGATCGCGGCGGACCTGCCCAACACAGGTTCCTTTAGCTGGCAGCTGCCGCCAAAACTGCCGTACCGCGTGTATTTGCGGGCCAGTGCGGTCGACACCGCCGGCAACCGCAGCACGGCGGAGACGTGCGATCCGATCCTGGTGGACCTCAACAAACCCGTCGGCCGGCTTCTGGGCATCGCGCCTTCCGTGCGCCGGCCATAAATGAACCCTTCGGCGAGCCAAGGGGCGTAAGCCCCCGGATGAAAATACACCAAACCAGTGTATCTTCATCCGGGGGCTTACGCCCCTCGGCTGGCCAGCGGTCTGTTTTTTGCGCCGCTTGCCCGCTCTCGCCGTCTTTTTTGAACTACAATTGAACGGAGTTCGAATCCCTTTAGCGGCGCGCACCCGTCAAGTGCGCCGCAGAAGCCGTTGGGCGGCGCCTGTCGTGCCGCCGCGACTCCTTGGGGAGACCATGGACGACGAAACCCGAATCCTGACCACGACGCCCAAACCCCCTTCCGCTGGGCCTCGGAACGCGTGCCTGGTCCACATCTACCCGCCCGGCGCTGCCCTGGGATCGCGTTACACGCTCAAGGAGACGCCCACGGTCCTGGGCCGCGATGACAATTGCGACATTCCGATCAACGATGATTCCGTGTCGCGCCGCCATGCCTGTATCCAGCCCAACCCCAACGGCTATGGCGTTATTGATCTGCAGAGCACCAATGGCACCTTCGTCAACGACGTCCGCGTAACGATGCACCAGTTGCGCGATGGCGACTACGTGAAGATCGGCAACGGCATCTATCGTTTCCTGGCCGGCGGCAACATCGAGGCCGAGTATCACGAGGAAATTTACCGCCTCACGATCATCGATGCCCTGACCGACATTCACAACAAGCGTTATCTGCTCGAGTTCCTCGGCCGGGCGCTGTCGTGTTCGACGCGCTACGCCCGTCCGCTGGCCCTTGCCATGTTCGACCTGGACAAGTTCAAGGCGATTAACGACCAGCTGGGGCACCTGGGCGGCGACTACACGCTGCGCGAGCTCGCGATGCGCATCAAGAAGGCCATCCGGAAGGAAGATCTCTTCGCACGCTATGGCGGCGAAGAATTCAGCGTGGTCATGCCGGAAACGGTGCGCAAGGACGCCTTGCAAGTCGCCGAGCAGCTGCGCAAGCTGGTGGAACGCCACCCCTTCGAATATGGCGGCCATCAGTTTCGTGTGACGATCAGCATCGGCGTGGCGGCCATCACCGGCGACGAATGGCTGGCCCCCACCGAACTGGTCAAGCAAGCCGACGAGAACCTGTACCAGGCCAAGAAGCAAGGCCGCAATCGCGTCGTCGGCTAAATGTGGGGCCGGCTTCCAGCCGGTCTCGACTTCCGGCCGGCTGGAAGCCGGCCCCACGCTCCCCTCCTCTCGTCCGCGCGGAAGTTCTTTGGCTCCATTGCGTTTGTGAATTACAATGCACGGGAGACGGCGGTGAAAGCCGCGCGGCGACCATCATGACTCCGTGGAGCGCGACGAGTCCTATGGACCCAGAGGCCGGGGACGGCATCGAGAAAGTGACGGAAACCTGGCCGACGGCGCCAAAGCGCCCGGTTTCCAAAACGCACGGCCAGGCCTGCCTGGTCCATATCTACCCAACGGGCGCGAACATGGGCTCGCGCTACCCGCTCGGCGGTAATGCAGTCGTGCTGGGCCGCGGCGAAGAGTCCGACATCCGCATCAACGACCACTCCGTCTCGCGCAAGCATGCCCGCGTCGAGCCCAGCGGCGATGGGTACTACGTGGTCGATCTGAAAAGCACCAACGGCACCTTCGTCAACGATGTGCCCTCGGCGATGGCCACACTGAAAGACGGGGACTACCTGCGGATCGGCAACTGCATCTATCGCTTCCTCACGGGCGGCAACGTCGAGGCCGAGTACCACGAGGAAATCTACCGCCTCACCATCATCGATGCCCTGACGGGCATTCACAACAAGCGCTTTCTGCTGGAGTTCCTCGATCGCGAACTGGCCCGCTCCGCCCGCCATCGCCGGCCGCTGTCGATCCTGATGTTCGACATCGACTGGTTCAAAGCCATCAACGACGAGATGGGGCACCTGGGCGGCGACTACACGCTGCGCGAGATTGCCGGGGCCATCAAGGCGAATGTCCGTCGCGAAGACCTCTTCGCCCGCTACGGCGGCGAGGAGTTCGCGCTTGTGCTGGTCGAGACCAACCACCAGGGCGCTCGCGAGCTGGCCGAACGGTTGCGTCGCCTGATCGAGAAGAAGGACTTCGAGTACGAGGGCAAGAAGTTCCACGTCACGGTCAGCGTGGGCGTGTCGTCGACGGCCGGTGAGGAGACGCTGAACGTCACCGAACTGGTGCGCCGCGCCGACGAGAAGCTGTACGAGGCGAAACACGCCGGACGCAATCGCGTCGCGGGGTAAAGAGAATTCACCACAAGGGCACAGCGGGCACAAAGGAATCACAAAGAAAGGCAGAAGAGTTATAATGAAGCGGCTTTTTTCGTCCTCGCTCCGTCTTGCTTTGTGTTTCCTTTGTGTTCTCAGTGTCCTTTGTGGTGAATTCTCCGCTACAAAATAGGCGACAACAACCGGCACGCGTTCTCGATCATCCTGCCCGCCATCGGCCGTTGCGCGTACACCTCTTTCTTCATCTGAATCGACACTTGCAAATCGCGCCGGAACGCCTCTTCCAGCACCGCCACTTGTTCCGGCGAGTAGATCAGGCAATTCAGCTCGAAATTGAGATGCATGCTGCGGTTGTCGAGGTTCGCCGAGCCGACCGACGCCCATTCGCCATCCGCCAGCATCACCTTGGAGTGCATCATGCCGCGCGTGTACTGGTAGACTTTCACACCCGCGCTCAGCACATCGGTGAAGTAGTAGCGCGCCGCGAACAGCGGGACCCACTTGTCGGGATGAAAGAGGAACAGCAGCCGCACGTCGACGCCCTGATAGGCGGCCAGGCACAGCGCGTCGTTGAGGCCCGCGTCCGGGACGAAGTACGGCGTCATGATCCAAAGACGGCGGCGAGCGCGGCCGATGGCGGCGAAGTAGATTTCGCGGATCGCATTTCGCTTCTGGTCCGGGCCGGAAAAAACCACCTGGGTCGTCGCGTCGCCCTCCGCGCGGTGTTCCGGAAAATAGTTGTCGCCCCGAAGATGTTCCCTTGCTGCGAAGTCCCAGTCCTCGACAAATACGCGTTGCAAGCTGGCCACCGATGGACCGCGGATCCGCATGTGCGTGTCGCGCCAGAAACCGAAGCGGGGGACCTTGCCCAGGTACTCGTCGCCAATGTTCAACCCGCCCGTGAATCCCACCTGGCCGTCGACGACCAGGATCTTGCGATGATTGCGCAGGTTCACCTGGATGCGGCGCTGCAAGGGTGCCAGTGGCAGGAATGCGGTGGCCTTGCCGCCCGCGGCGAGCAACGGCTCAAGCCAGCGGCGGCGCAGGCGAACGGAGCCCATCGCATCGTAGAGCAGCCGCACCTCGACGCCGGCCCGCGCCTTTTCTTCCAGCAGCGCGCGGAAGCGCAGCCCCGATTCGTCTGGCTGAACGATGAAGAACTCCAGGTGGACGTGATGCTTGGCCGCGGCAATCGCCTCCAGCATCGCGTCGAAAGCGGGCGGGCCTTCGTGGTAGAACTCGACCTGATTGCCCATCGTCTGCGGGAAGGCGTCGAAGCGCATCGCCAGGCGGGCCATGCTGTCCCAGCCGATGCCCAGCGGCGCCTCGCCCTCGCCCGGCGTTTCCTGTTCGGAGCTCGCCTGATGGGTGCGGCGGAAGAACGTGCGATGCCGCATTTTCCGCGACACCGGCCGATGCACGTGCTGGTAGCCGAACAGCACAAAGAAGATCATGCCGAAGACCGGCACCAGGATGACCAGCAAGCACCACGCCAGTGCCGAGGTCGGCTCTTTCTTGAGGCTGAGCACCCAGCAAATGGTAAACGCGACCAGGACCATGTCGATCAACGCGCCCCAGGCGGTGATCTCATGCCAGTAGCGATCGATGGTTTGAAGGAACGACATGAACTCTCCCGCCACCGGCGAAATGACGAATGAATGACGAAGCCCGAATGACGAATCAATGACCAATGTCCAAAGGACCCAGGCGCGAATGGGATTCACACAGGCGAGCTCTCCGTGGCACGGACATTTCTGCCCGTGCAGTTTCCTGACCGCACGGACAGAAATGTCCGTGCCGCCGGAGCCTTTTCTCCTGTTGCTCGCCTCGGTTGATGCACTCGGCATTGGACATTGATTCGTCATTCGGGCTTCGTCATTCGTCATTCCGCCAGGCACTATCCGTGATTTTCTCTCGCCTCGCCTCGTATGATAGAGGAAACGGCGTATTTCCGTGTCCTTGTAGAAACAGCGGTTCGTCATGTTTGTCGATCGAGTCATCGTGTACGTCAAAGGCGGCGACGGCGGCAGTGGATGCTGTGCTTTTCGGCGCGAGCGGTATGTGCCGCGCGGCGGTCCCAGCGGGGGCGACGGCGGCAATGGCGGCAGCGTCATCATTCGCGCGGTGGCCGGCACCGATAGCCTGGCCGAAGTGGTCCACAAGAAGCACTGGCGTGCCGAAAAAGGCGGTGCCGGACAGGGCTCCGCTTGCCATGGACGCAACGGCCATGACTTGATCCTGGCGGTGCCGCCGGGCACGCTGATCCTCGATCGCGACCGCGGCAACATCCTCAAGGACTTGACCGAGGCCGACCAGCAGGTCACGGTCGCCCACGGCGGGCGAGGCGGGCGCGGCAACAAGTCGTTCGCCACCGCCACCAACCGCGCGCCCCGCGAGTTCCAGCCCGGTGCGCCCGGTGAAGAACGCTGGTTGGTCCTCGAACTCAAGGTCATCGCCGATGCGGGACTCATCGGCCTGCCCAACGCCGGCAAGTCCACGCTGCTCAGCCGGCTTTCGCAGGCGCATCCCGAGATCTCGGATTATCCATTCACCACCAAGCATCCCAACCTGGGCGTCGTCCACGTCGCCGGCGAACGCATCTTCGTCCTGGCCGACTTGCCGGGGCTGATTGAAGGCGCTCACGAAGGTATTGGTCTCGGGCACGAGTTCCTGCGGCACGTCGAACGAACCCGCGTCCTGGTCCACCTTGTCGAGCCGATGCCGTCGGACGGCAGCGATCCGCTGCACAACTACCAGGTCATTCGCCGTGAGTTGGAGTTGCACAGCAAGGCACTGGCGAAGAAGCCGGAAGTCGTTGCCGTCAGCAAGGCGGAACTGACCGGCAGCGATGAAGTGCGCCAGCGTCTGGAAGAATCGCTGGGCCGCGAGGTACTGGCCATCTCGGCGGTGACGGGACAGGGGCTTGCCCAGCTCGTCGGTGCCGCAACGGCACGGCTTGCCGAAGTGCCGGTGGAAGCGTCAACATGAAGGTCGATGTCGTCGCGGATGTCGGCAACACGCGCATCAAGTGGGGCCGCTGCACCTCCGCCGGCGTGACCGCCGTTGCGTCGTTGCCGCCGGACGATCCTGCCGCATGGCAAAAACAACTCACCGCGTGGGAGCTGACAGGTACATTCAACTGGGCCATCGCCGGCGTACATCCGCAACGGTCCAATCTTCTCGGGAACTGGTTGCACGAGCGAGGCGATTCCGCCTGGCGCATTGACCGCGCTGTGGACCTGCCATTGAAGGTGAATGTTCCACAGCCGCAGAAGGTGGGCATCGACCGCCTGCTCGACGCGGTTGCGGCGGTCAAGGACCGTTCGCGGGGCCGGGTGCCTGCAGCCATCGTGGACGCTGGATCGGCGATCACGGTGGATTGGGTGGACGACCAAGGCGTTTTCCGTGGCGGCGCCATCCTTCCTGGACTGGGACTAATGGCCAAGGCGCTGCACGATTACACCGCCCTGCTGCCGCTGATTGCAGTGCGCGAATTGCGCGATCCGCCGCCCGTCGGCCAATCCACAGAGCAGGCGATTGCCGCCGGCGTCTACCATGCGGCAGTCGGCGGCGTTAACCGGCTGCTCGAGTTGCTTTCATCGCCACACGTCTTCCTCACCGGTGGGGATGCTCCGCTGCTGGAGCGGGCACTTTCACCCAGTCCAGTTATCTGGCCGGAGATGACGCTGGAAGGCATCCGTCTCACTGCTGAGGCTCAACCGTGAGCGCCACTTATGCCGCATGTCTGACACCGCCCGGCACCGGAGCCATCGCGGTCCTCGCCGTACGCGGACGGCAATCGCTTGAAGTCGTACAAGGGCTCTTTCGTCCGCTCAAGTCGTCGACCGAACCGGCGAGCGGGGGGCGTGAGCCGGCGAGCGGGGGGCGTGAGCCCCCTGAGGGTACGAAGATTCTCAGGGGGCTCACGCCCCCCGCTCGCCTGGAACCAGTCGCCCAGTTCGCCCATGTCGTGGCCCCACCCGGGGCGGGGGGGGCGTGCGCGGGCGCGGGGGGGGCGTGAGCCCCCTGTGGGTACGAATTTTCCCCGGGGGCTCCCGCCCCCCGCTCGCCTGGAAGGCGCTTTCTTTCTCGGCCGATTCGGGGATGACATCACAGATGAAGTGGTTCTATCGATCCGCCGCACCGTTCCGGTCCCCTGGGTGGAGTTGCACTGCCACGGCGGCAGCGAAGTCGTCCGGCTTTGCCTGGAACTCCTGCAGGCCCGCGGCGTCCAGCTTTGCACCTGGCAGCAACTCGAACATCTGACGTGCGAAGACCCGTTACGCGCTGCCGCGACCATCGCACTGGCGGAAGCACGGACCGTTCGTACCGCGACCATCTTGCTGGACCAGTATCACGGGGCCTTGAGGCGAGCGTTCGACGCCGTCATCACCGCCCTGGATCAGGGTGACCTGTCCGCCGCGCAGACGCAGCTCAATTTGCTCATCTCGCGCATCCCTATCGGCCGGCACCTGATTCCGCCGTGGCGCATCGTCATTGCCGGACCGCCGAATGTCGGCAAGAGCAGTTTGCTCAACGCCCTGGCCGGCTATCAGCGCAGCATTGTGTCGAGCATCCCCGGCACTACCCGCGACGTGGTGTCCATCAACATCGCCGTCGATGGTTGGCCCGTTGAGCTGCGCGATACCGCGGGCCTTCGGGCGGATGCAGAACGGCTGGAAGCCGAGGGTATTGACCGAGCATTTCGCGCTGCAATCGAAGCGGACCTGGTCCTGTGGCTGCATGACGGCTCGGCAGCGCCGGTCGCGCCGCCGTGGCAAGCAAGCCATGTCTGGCACATCATCAACAAGGCGGACCTCCCGCCGGGCTGGGACTGGAATTCGGTTGCCGGCTTACCGATGTCGGCGCAGTCGGGAGCGGGCGTCGAGGACCTCTTCGCGCGCCTGGCCGGGTGGATCGCGCCGGCCTCCCTGACGCCCGGTTGCGCGGTGCCGTTTACGCCTGAGCTGTGCGCCAATGTCGAAGCCGCCGCTCAGCTTCTCGCGGATGCCAAATTCGAAGAAGTCCGACGGGTGCTGAAGCATAACTCGGTGGCTTGAAATCGTTCCGCACAATCGCGCTGTCTGTCCTTCCCCGTAAAGTCCGCGTCGGTGTTCCACCGTGCACCGGTCCGTTGCACTCCGTGCCATCTCCTGCTGTCCCTGCGTTGCTCTTCTGTCGAAAGGATAACTAAGTAGTGGCCCCGATGGCTGGCTGGGGCCGTCCCCCCTCCGCGCATGCGTGGGAGTATTGCCCCCTCGCTGGCGCGGGGGCCGCACGACCGAGGCATACACTCCGCGCAACCTCTTCTGGGCACACACCGACTTTGATGACGCAGCGGGAGAATGCAACCAGTGAACAAGGCATCCTGGATCGGCGCCTGTCTGGCGCTGATGATCGCAGCGTCGTCGGCGCCGGCCAATGGCCACATCCGGCACACCAACCTCGACCAGGTGAACGCCTGCCTGCACGGCTATGTTGTGGACTACACGCACAATCACGGCGCCGACCGCCGCATCTGGTCGCCGTCTCTGTGCGAGAAACGCGACATGTACGTCTACTTGCCGCCGGGCTTCGATCCCGCGCGGAAGTATCCTATCGTCCTGTTCTTGCACAGTTTTCGCCAGGACGAGCAAGCGTTCCTCGAAAAGATCGTGCAGCGCTTTGACGACGCCATCTTCTGCGGCGACCTGCCGCCCTTCATCGTTGCCGTGCCCGACGGCAGCATCGAGGGCAAGCCAACGTACTTCACCGCGGGCAGCTTCTTCATCAACACCAAGGCGGGCGCCTTCGAAGACTACGTGATGAAGGACGTCTGGCCGTTCGTGCTCAACAATTACCCGATCCGACCCGAGCGCGAGGCCCATGTCCTGATGGGCGCGTCGATGGGCGGCTTCGGTGCGTATAACCTGGGGATCAAGTATCGCGAGTGTTTCAAGATCGTCATCGGCATCTTTCCGCCGGTGAACCTGCGCTGGGTCGACTGTCACGGGAAATACCGCACGCACTTCGACCCATGCTGCTGGGGTTGGCGCACGGAGTTTCATAGCTGCGAGGTCGTCGCCCGCTTCTATTGCGTCATCGCCGTGCGGATGAAGCAGCTCATCTACCCCCTGTACGGCAAGGGCGGCGACGAGGCACTGGCGGAGATCAGCAAAGAAAACCCGATCGAGATGCTGCAGACCCACGACGTCAAGCCGGGCCAGCTCGACATGTATATCGGCTACGGCGGCAAGGACCAGTTCTTCATCGACGCCCAGGTCGACAGCTTTCTCTTCACCGCGCGCGAGCGCGGCCTGTGCGTGGACACCGACTTCCTGCCCGACGGCAAGCACGACGTGGCGACGGGCCTGCGCCTGTTTCCCAAGGCCGCCCAGTGGCTGGCGCCGCGGCTGGCACCTTACAGTCCGGGCGTCAAATGTCAGGAATCGGGCGTTCGGGAATAGCAATATTTCGAAGGTTGCGAGGCAGCGTAGGATGTGCGAAACTCACAGTCGCGTCCTTTTGACCCCTGGTCCCTGTGTCTCGAATCCTGGCCTATGCAACTTGCCAAAGTCCAACTCGAAACCGGTGACGTGCGCGTCGCCATTGTGGCCGACGGGCACGTGCGCCTGCTCGACCTCCAGAATAGCGGCGGCGTGCGCAACCTCAGCGATTTGCTGCACGCCGATCAGCCCGATCGGTTAGCGCGCACGCTCGTCGACGAGGAGGCGCCGCGGCTGGCCCTGTCGGATGTGACGCTTTTACCGCCGGTGGATCATCAGGAGATCTGGTCCGCCGGCGTTACCTACAAGCGCAGCCAGGAAGCCCGCGAGCGCGAATCGGAAGGCGCTGCCCACTTCTACGACCTGGTCTATCAGGCAGCGCGGCCCGAAATCTTCTTCAAGGCGACGGCCGCCCGCGCTGTTGGCTCCGGCGGCCGGGTTCGGGTCCGCCGCGACAGCAAGTGGAGCGTGCCGGAACCCGAGTTGACGCTGGTCGTCTCGCCGAAGATGAAGATTGTCGGCTATACCATCGGCAACGACATGAGCGCCCGGGACATCGAGGGCGAAAACCCGCTGTATCTCCCTCAGGCGAAGGTCTACGATCAATCTTGCGCTGTTGGTCCGGTCGTCACGCTTGCCGACGCTATGCCGGCGCCGGAGAAAATCACGATTCGCCTCACGATCGAGCGCGGCGGTTCCAAAGTCTTCGAGGGCTCGACCTCGGTGGCACAGATGGCGCGCACGTTCGCGGACCTGGTGGACTGGCTGGGCCGCGACAACCACTTTCCACACGGCGTTTTGCTATTGACCGGCACCGGCATCGTGCCTCCGGACGACTTTTCCCTGGCCAAGGACGACCGCATCGTCATCGAAATCAACGGCATCGGCCGACTCGTGAACACCGTCGTCAGCGGCGGCTGACCGCTCGCCAGGATTTCGACGCCGCGGGTCCGTGAGTTTTTCCTTCGCGGTTTCTTCCGGCTATGCAGGCTGTAATTGCCTATCTTTCCACTTCTCCCCCCCGCGCGTGATGAACGCCTGCTCCCGGCGCGCGTCAATCGCCGAAAACTACGATGGCAAACCAACAGCCGCGGTAAGGACACCGCGCGGTAAGGACACCGGACCAAGGAGCATGATGCCATGCAACGGCTGTGGCTGGGCAGCCTGGGCCTATCGCTGAGTCTGTGGCTCGCGAGCGCCCTGGCACAAGAAGCACAATGGCGACCGGTGGCGCGACCTGCTGCCCCGACGCCATCGATGGGAGTCACCCTGGGGCGGCCCGTTGCCGTGGACGCGTCGCCTGCTGCCCCGCTCGTTCCGGTCAGCTATGCCGCGCCCACCGCTCCGCGCCCACTCGTTCGTGGGCAAAACCCCGAACCGCCGCAACCGTTGACGCTGGGGCCGCCGATCCTGGCCGCCTCCGGCTTCGGCTCGCCGACGACCGTGACGGCCAACGCTCCGCCCCCACCGCCGCCACCGCCTCTGCCGGGAGGAGACCCCTACAACTGCGGCGTCGTCGCCAACCCGATCCCGCCCATCGGTGGCGCGCCGCCGGGCGGAGCGCCGCTGTTCGGCCACGAATGGCTTGGCTGTCCTTCCTGCGCCACACGCAAGCTCTTCGAGAGCGATCACTGCTTCGATAATTTCATCTCGCCGGTCTCGAACCCGTTCCTGTTCGAGGACCCGCGAGCGCTGACGGAAATCCGCCCGATCTTCATCTACCAGCGGACGCCGGAGAGCAACTGGCTGTTCAAGTCCAGCAACATGGAGTTCTTCGGCATCCAGGCGCGCCTGGCGATCACCGAACGGTTGTCGTTCGTCATGAACAAGATGGGCTGGACCTGGTGGGACCCGAAGAATGGCAGCGGCATCTTCTCGGACAATCACGGCTTCTCGGAAATCTGGCTGGGACCGAAGTACACGTTCATCCGCAACGACAGCAGCGGCACCCTGCTGGCCGGCGGCATGACGTTTCAGATTCCCTCCGGAAGCAGCAAGGTCGCCCAGGACACCGGCACGCTGTCGCTGGTGCCATACCTCAGCTTCGCGCAGAACTTCGGCCGGTCATCTTACGGCAGCTTTAACTTCATGAACACCACGGGCTACAACTTCTCGATCGACAACAAGCGGACCGACTATTTCTACAGCAGCTTCCACCTCGACTTCGATCTTGCCAACGCCCACAAGTTCTATCCACTGCTGGAACTGAACTATTTTGACTACACGAAGGCGGGCAAGACGCGCGACCTTCACTTCGAGGGCCGCGACCTGGTGAACTTCGGTTCGCAGGGCGTGTCGGGCATCGGCACACTGACGGTTGCACCGGGCTTCCGCTACAAGTTCAACGAGCACATCCAGGCGGGCGTCGCCGTGGAATTGCCGCTCGTCAACCCGCGCGACCTGGTGTACTTCCGCACGACGTTTGACTTGATCCTGCGTTACTGATGCCTTAGGATCCGCGCAAGAATAACTTGTGCAATTCCTGTAGGACGGATTTCCAATCCGTCCGGTTTTCTCTGGACGGATTGGAAATCCGTCCTACGTGCAATTGTTCAACTTATTGTTACGCGGCTCCTTAGAACCAGCGGACGAAATGGAACCACGGATCGCACGGATATCACGGATCAAGAATGCGGTGCTTAGCGCGGGCCCACGCGCACTGCCTGCTCCTTTGATTTATGCGTGTTATCCGCGTGATCCGTGGTTCATTTCTTCCCTTCCCTTCCGGAATCACTGCGTGAAGGGCTTGAAGATCGTCGAGAACTCGTCGGGCTGCTGCGCGAGGCTGCTGGACGTCGGCTCGACGTAGGAGATCGCACCCGCCGAATTCTGCCGATCCCGGTTCAGCGACCACATCGACAGCCGGCCGACGCCCTTGCTCTGGGCCCAGGCGGCCAGCTGGCGTGCCGCGGCCTGGTCGAACACCTCCGTTGTCACATCATTGCGCCCGATCATTGGCGTGATACCGACCATGTGCCAGAGCTGGGCATCGGTCCTCGAGCTGCCGTACAGCGTCCGCATCTGCGAAAACAGACTGCTGGCTGCCTGGATGGCGTAGTCACCCATGTGGCCTTGCGGGTTTGGCGCTGCACTGTCGCCGTAGTCCATCGCCATGATGTTCACGCCCGCGATCTGCACGCCGTAGCGCAGGGCCGACTGAATCACATACAGGCCGTCGGGTGTCAGGCCGGTCGGCAACACGGGCAGCGTGAACCACACCTCCAGCGGTTTGCCGGCCGCCGCGGCAGTCTGTTCCAGACGCGCAAGAGCTTGGGAGCGCCGGTCGATCGACGCATGATCGGCCGAGGCGGCGCCCTCGATGTCGAAATCAATGTGCGTCAGGTTGTAGGCGGAGACGACGGTCTGGTAGGCGTTGGTCAAGGCCGACACGTCGGCGATGACCTGGGCCAGCTCCTGGCCGGAGGCGCCGCCGAAGGAAACCATCGCGTCGCCGCCGAGGGCGCGTAGGTTCGTCAATTGAGCCCGGATCGACGTGTCGAATGCACCGCCATTGACTTCGTAGCTGTCGTAGCCGCCCCAGCTCGGCTGGTTGTGGCTGTCGGCGACGATGAAAGCGAGTGTGAAATACGACAAACCCTGCGCCCGTGCCGCAGCCGCCAGGTCGTAGGTCGGATAGAGCGTCATGTCCACGTAGGGCGCGTAGAACTGGTTCGGCCACGTCCCGGCGCTGGGCACCGGGATCGGTGTCGGAGTTGGTGTCGGCGTCGGGGTTGGTGTTGGAACGGGCGTGGGCGTGGTGCTGTTGCCGTTCAGGACAAGGTTGGTGAGCTTGGCCGCGCTGCCACCAGGACTGGCGGTGAACCCGAAGGATACGCTGCCCCTGGCCGGGATGTTGCCGTTCCAGTCGGCGTTCTTGACGACGTAGTGATTGCCCGTGTGGCCGGAGATGGTCCCGTTCCAGATCGAAGCGATGGAGCCGTTGAAATCGAACTCCACCGACCAGCTGCTGATGGCAGCGGCGCCGCTGTTGCGGACCGTCACCGTGCCGTTAAAGCCGCTGCTCCAGTCGCTGTCCACCTTGAACTGCACGTCGCCCGTGCTGGTGGGCGACGGTGTCGGCGTGGGAGTGGGTGTCGGCGTGGGCGTGGGTGTCGGAGCGGGCGTGGTCCCGCCAAGGCTGATGCCGTTGAGCAAGTAGTTCGCCGGCTTGGCGGTCGAGTTGCCGGGGCTGGCGACGAATCCGAACGACACGGTGCCGCCGGAGCCGATCGTGCTGTTCCAGCCGGCGTTGGCAATAACGTAGTGCGTGCCGACACGGCTGACGATCTTCGCGTCCCAGATCGAGCTGATCGCGGCGTTATAGTCGAATTCGAGCTTCCAGTTCGTCACCGGCGCGGCGGATGCGGCATTCGTGATCGACACGCTTGCCTGGAAGCCGCTGCCCCAGTCCTGCGTCACGGCGAAGCTGGCCGCTGCCGGCGCCAGGCGGTCTTCGAGTTGTTCCAGGTTCAGGCGAAACCGTCGTGACCATCGCGTCTGTTCGCGTGAGAGTCGCAACATGCTCTTCTATCTCCGGTTGGTGGGGAACGGCGCGCACTCTGTCCGCAGAGAGCACTTGGAAAAGAGGGGAGATGGTTGACGGGTTAGATGGAGGATAGGCCGATCCGCAAAGTCGGTCAAGGCGCCCGGCGTCGAATGCGTCTTGGGTGCGCTCTGGATCCCTGCTGGCTGCGTATGCCGCGTTCGGACGGCCGCTCGGGGAGGTATGAAACCCGGAGAGCGTACCTGCGGATTGACTCCGGTTCAGAGCTTTTGGTTCGGCCGAGCTCCGCCCCGCCGAGAGAGAACCCGCAACTCCTCGTCCCGGCCGTATCGCCTCAATCCCGTGAACAGCGGGGAGTGCGGCTCCGCGATAAACTCCGCACTTGTTTCTAGCTAGCTAGACCCACTACCGTCGATCTATCTTTTCTCAGCGAGGATGGAAGAACTATCAAATCCAGACGGAATTTGTTAGCAGCTCAACAATTCGGAATCGCGGGGATGGGGTGGCTACGCCCCTCTCCTGTTCCCCTGAAATTCCTGCGTCTCAGTCCTCCCGGCGAGGACGCTCCGCGCCTTCTCTAACTGGTTCCGCAGAGTCTTCTCGGTCCAGGGCCAATGCGGCGGCTCGATTGGCGGTGGCCCCAGGCCGGCGGCTTCCTGTTCGGCCAGGTCCGGCATGGCGGCAGCCACGAGGATGGCCAAGTCGGCGGGGATGGCCTGGTGCTCCAACTGCTGACGCTTGGCGGGGCCGGGACCCTCCTGAAAGTGGACTTCATCGTACATCCAGTGGCGGAGAAAGACGTCCTCGTCACGGGACAACTTCAGCGGGGGGGGCTTGTTCGGCATAGAGGTAGTTCCCCAGGGGCGGATGAGTTCCCGGCTGCGTGAAGCGATGGCGGAGCGCCCATTCGCCCAGCGAACAGCCAGGAGGTTCGCCATCGGCCTGTTTCTTGACGTTCAGTTCCGCTTCCCCGTAGCGGAAGACTGGCCAGCCCGGCAGCGGAGCCTGTAGTTGCCCTGCCGCATCGAACCCGGCAAGCCCGTTACAGTAGGGGCAGGCTAGGGCGGCCCCGGGCTTTGTCTGGAAAAGCAAGCGATAGGCTGCACTCGATTGCTTGGCACGAGGAAGACACTCAAGCAGGGCATCGGCGATGTATCCCCTGCAATAAAGGCAATAAATGCTCCAGTAGGGCATGGGCGGAGGATTCTCCCCGATGACCGCTGCTTGCCTCGCTTTCACGGTAACGCGCTCGATCGAGCGCCACAAGTGCGGAGAATGGCGACGTAGCAGAATCCTTCCACCTGTGGCCCGGCTGATCGGCAATTTGGGCCGGAGGAGCGCCGAGCGAGGGATGAACGGGAATGGATGCGCCAGTTCGAGAAGATGACGGGGGAGCGAATGCACGGCACCTTTACGCGGGACGGCGGAAACGCCGCCGCGGCCATAGTCGCAGTGCGCGCCAGAAATAGTAGCTGGCTTTCTCGCGGAAGGTCAGTTCGCCCCAGGTTTCCTGGATGAACTTCTGAATCTCCGGCGTGAGGTCAGGATTAAGCAGCCGCCAGTGGAACTCGGGGTTGCGGAAGTCGAGGAGGAGCACCACGCGTTCCTTGTCGCCGTGATTCCACGCTTCGTGCTCGGTCGCGTCGCAAAACACCAGCGTCTTACCGGTCTCCCATTTGCGGGTCTCTGGCCCGACGCGCAGCGCGCACTGGTCGTTGACCTGGAGAGCGAGATGACAGCGGAGCACGTACTGCGCCCAGCCGTCGTAACCGCAGTGGGGCTTGATGTGCGTGCCGGGTGCCAGCCGGGAAAAGCCGGCCATTTGCAAGCCGGGGATTTGCTCGACCAGACGCGTTGTCACCGGACAGAGGTCGCAGTTGCGGTGGCGGCGGTTGCCGAAGGCGTACAGGCCGAACGTGTCCCACTGGCCGTCGTAGAGTTGCTTTTCCGGCCAGGCATGCATGCCCTGGTTCCGGCTCACTGCACCGTACTCGGCCAGGATCTCCTGCCAGTGCTCCTCGAGCACGCGGGTGAAGGGATAGTCCTTGCTGTGCCGATACATCGTTCGTTCTCTCCGCTCGGGTCGACGCACGGCCCACACGGACCTGCGACGACGTTGGGCGTCCCCCGAAGCGCTGCCAAAAGCGCTCGATGGCTTCCTGCGGGACGAGACGACAAGGTGACCGTGTCTTTGTAGAAACCCTCGACCTCCCAGGCGAGTCGGTGGGCATCCGCCGCCGGACTTTTCGCGGTATCCGTGGGCTGACGGGAGAGAAAAAGGGACCAAACAAGTCCGTGGGCTCGGCGGGTGGCCTGCGCGGCCGGCCGCGCGGCCGAAGCGTTGATTCCAGCCCCAAGCGCTGCGCCGTCGCCTCGACCCAC
>JAIEMG010000303.1 GCA_019752375.1 Gemmataceae bacterium
AACGCCCCGGTTAGTTTGTCTAAACCGGGGCGTTCACACGCCCCGCTCGCCGGAATGGTACGCTTTCTAAAGGGCATAAACGAACCCATCGCCGGGAACCGCCATGAGCCACGATCCCCATGCTCCGCGCAGCCTCGGCTTGCCGATGGTCTCGGCGCCGGAAAAACACATCGATCCGATCTGCCACATGACCGTCGAGCCCGCCACCGCCGCGGGCTCGCACGAGTTCGAGGGCAAGACCTACTACTTCTGCTCCAAGCATTGCGTGGCGAAGTTCAAGGCCGACCCGCGCAAGTACCTGGGGGAGACGAAGCCGAGTGCTCCCGCCGCGCCGGCGCCGGCCGGCACGATCTACACCTGCCCGATGGACCCGGAGATTCGGCAGGACCATCCCGGCGCCTGTCCCAAGTGCGGGATGGGTCTCGAACCGATCGGCGGCGCGCCGACGACGAAGCTCCAGTACACCTGCCCGATGCACCCCGAGGTGGTCAGCGATCATCCCGGCAGTTGCCCCAAGTGCGGCATGGCGCTGGAAGCGCGCACGGTCACCGTGGAAGAAGGCCCGAATCTCGAGCTGGTGGACATGAGCCGGCGCTTCTGGGTCGGCCTCGCCCTCAGCCTGCCGATCTTCGTCATCGCGATGGGCGCCATGCTGCCGATCGACAGCGTGAAGCACTGGCTGCACCAGGTGCCCGGCTGGGTGCAGCTCGTGCTGGCCACGCCCGTCGTCTTCTGGTGCGGTTGGCCGTTCTTCGAGCGCGCCTGGGTCTCGGTCATCCATCGCAGCCCGAACATGTTCACGCTGATCGCGCTGGGCGTCGGCTCGGCGTATGTCTACAGCGTCATCGCCACGTTGTGGCCGGAGTTGTTTCCGGAGGGCTTTCGCATGCCCGGCACCAGGATGGTCGAGCCGTATTTCGACACGGCAGCGACGGTGACGGTCCTGGTCCTGCTCGGCCAAGTGCTGGAATTGCGGGCGCGTAGCCACACCAGTTCGGCGATCAAGCAACTGCTCGGCCTGGCGCCGAAGACGGCACGCGTCGTGCGTTCCGATGGCAAGGAGGAAGACATACCGCTCAGCGACGTCAAGGTCGGCGACGTGCTGCGTGTCCGGCCCGGCGAGAAGGTGCCGGTGGACGGCGTCGTCACCGAGGGCCGCAGCGCCGTTGAAGAATCGATGATCACCGGCGAGCCAATTCCCGTGGAGAAGGAGCCCGGCGGCAAGGTGATCGGCGGCACCATCAATGGCACCGGCGGCTTCCTGATGCGAGCGGAGAAGGTTGGCGCCGACACACTGCTGGCGCGGATCGTCCGCATGGTCGGCGAGGCGCAGCGCAGCCGGGCGCCGATCCAGCAGCTGGTCGATCAGGTCGCGGCCTTCTTCGTGCCGGCGGTGCTGGCGATCAGCGTGTTGACCTTCATCGTCTGGAGCACGCTGGCCAAGGACGCGCCGCTGGCGCATGCGCTGGTCAATGCGGTGTCCGTGCTCATCATTGCCTGTCCGTGTGCGCTCGGCCTGGCGACGCCGATGGCGATCATGGTTGGTACCGGCAAGGGCGCCGAGAACGGCGTGTTGATCCGCAATGCCGAGGCGCTGGAAACGCTGGAGAAGGCCGACATCCTGGTCGTCGACAAGACTGGCACGCTCACCGAAGGCAAGCCGAAGCTGGTGACCGTGGAGCCAGCATCGGACTTCAATGCCGACGATGTGCTTCGCCTGGCCGCGAGCCTCGAACGCGGCAGCGAACATCCGCTGGCGGCCGCGATCGTCAAAGGCGCCGAGGCGAAGGGCCTGTCGATCGCCGCGACACAGGACTTCCAGTCGATCACCGGCAAGGGCGTGGTGGGCCGCGTGGATCGTCGGCGCGTGGCGCTGGGCAATGCGGCACTGATGGCCGACGAAAAGGTCAACACCGATGCCCTGCGCTCGCGCGTCGAGGCGTTGCGCGGCGAAGGCCAGACGGTGATGCTGGTCGCGGTGGACGGGCAGCTGGCGGGGTTGGTGGGCGTCGCCGATCCGATCCGTGCGTCCACGCCGGAGGCGATCCGGATGCTGCACGCGGACGGCCTCAAGGTCATCATGCTGACCGGGGATAGCCGGGCGACGGCGGAATCGGTCGCGAAGAAGCTCGGCATCGACATGGTGATCGCGGAGGTGCTTCCCGATCAGAAGGCGGCGGCCGTGAAGCGGTTTCAGGATGAGCGACACACCGTTGCGATGGCGGGCGACGGCATCAACGACGCGCCGGCATTGGCGCAGGCGCACGTCGGCATCGCGATGGGCACCGGCACCGACGTGGCGATGGAATCGGCCGGCGTCACGCTGGTCCACGGCGACCTGCGCGGCATCGTGCGAGCACGCCGCCTCAGCCGGGCCACCATGCGCAACATCCGGCAGAACCTGTTCCTGGCGTTCATCTACAACCTGGTCAGCGTACCGGTAGCGGCGGGCCTCCTATTTCCAATCTGGGGCATCCTCATCAGCCCGATCTGGGCCAGTGCATCGATGAGCCTCAGCTCCCTGTCGGTGGTCGGCAATTCGTTGCGGCTGCGCGATGTGGAGCTCTAAGTTGGTCATTTCGTGAGGTGCGTCGAGCATACTCGCGGACGCACCGTTCCTGCGCGGATCCGTCACGCCGATGCAAGGCGCCGGTGCGCCGTGATGTTCACGCACGCCCAAACGCGTTTATCATTGAATCTCGATCCGGCTCGGTGTAGAAAAACCTCGTCGAGTAACTTGCCAGTCTCGCGACGCGCGGCGGTCACTACGCGACAGCACGCTGATCGGGTTTTCAGGAAAGAGTCGGCGAGCTAGTCGATGCTTCCCCATCAGATACGTGGTCGGTTTCTCGAGCAGCGTGGTGACGAGCTTTAGCGGACCGTGAATCCTGTCCATCACCGTGTGCTTCGTTCCCGTTGGTCAAGAATCGACGTCAACAACTCCCCCGGCCAGCTAAGTAAAGTAGTAACCGTCAACACCGAACCGGTGCATTGACCTGCTGAGGGTACTTCAATGACAGAATCGACTGTTTCGTCCCCCGCCGCTGCGCAGCGCGGCACCCGTCGGAAATGGTTCCTGGCGCTCGGCGCGCTGCTGGTGGTCCTCGGGGTGGCCGGCATCGGCATGGCGAACATCCTGGAACTGACGTCCGTGGTCGTGTTCGGGCCGGTGTTACTGGCGAGTGCCGTCATTCAGGTGCTGATCGGCCTCTTTGAGGAACAAAGGAAAGATAGCCTCTTTCATTTTGCCGCTTCCGCCGTGGAAGCAGGGCTCGGTTTCTGGATCATGATGCACCCGCTGGAACAGTTGATGGACGTGGTCGTGTTGCTGGCGATCTTTTTCCTCGTCAGCGGGGTGATTCGCGGGCTTCAGTCGCTCGCCACGCAATCGCCCGGTCGAGGCTGGAACTTGCTGACGGCAGTCGTTGCCGTGGGGCTGGGTGCTTGTGTCTGGTTGAGATGGCCCGATTCGCGCTGGTGGTTCCTTGGCCTGTGCATTGCCCTGGACCTACTTTGCCGGGGGATCCTCTGGACGGCCCTTGCGTTTGCCCAGAGCAAGTCGGAGCGAGCGGCGACGGTGTAATATTTCGGTGAAGCTTTGGGCCGATGGGGAATCGAAGCTCCTCCTTGTTTTGGAGACTAAACGCCATGGTCGCATCAGGAATTGCACGTCGTCTCCCCGGTCTTGCGGTCGCGGCGGCGATGGTCGCCGCGGGGTGCGGGAAATCGGACTCGCAGTTGCCCGAACTTCCGCCGCCGCCGGTGTCGGTGAGCCAGCCCGTGGTCCGTGAAGTTGTGGACCACGACGACTATGAAGGTCGGATCGCTGCCGTCGATACCGTCGATGTTCGAGCCCGCGTTCGCGGGCACCTCACCAAGGTGAAATTCAAGGACGGCCAGATCGTTAAAAAGGGCGATCTGCTCTTTGAAATCGATCCCAAGCTATACAAGGCGGAAGTGGACGTTGCCGAGGCGGCGCTCAAACAGGCACAGGCCTAGATGGAGTTCCGGAAGAACGACGTGGCCCGTAACAAGGAAGTGCTGAAGACGTCGCCTGGGGCGCTAAGCAAGCGGACGCTCGACCTGAGCGAGTCGGCCGCCAAGGAGGCCGAAGCCTTGGTCCTTGGCGCCGAGGCGAAACTCGTCCAGGCTCAGCAGAACCTTGACTACACCAAGGTGAATGCCGAGGTCACCGGCAAAATCAGCCGGTCCCAGGTCAGCCTCGGCAACCTGGTCAACGCCGGCGGCGGGGAGACCCTGCTCGCCACCATCGTCACGGAGGACCCAGTGTACGTCTACTTCGACGTGCCGGAGCGCACGCTCGGCCGCTATCGGGAGCATTTCCGGAAAACGCCGGCCGACGGGAAGGCCGAACCGGCGCTGGAGGACCTGAAAATTCCCGTCTACATCGGCCTGGAAGGCGAAGAGGGCTTTTCCTACGAGGGCATGATCGATTACGCCGACCCACGCGTGAACGCGAGCACCGGCGTCAAGGAGGTGCGGGGGACGCTATCCAATGTCAAACGGATCTTTAACCCTGGCATGCGTGCCCGGGTGCGGATCCCCGTGAGCGACCCGCGCAAATCGCTCCTGATCACCGAGCGGGCGGTCGGCACGGACCAAGGCCGCAAGTTTGTCTACGTCGTCAACGACCAGAAGATCGCCGAACGCCGCGACGTGAAGCTGGGCCGGCTGAGCGGCGGCCTGCAAATCATTGCGGAAGGCCTGAAACCGGAAGACTGGGTCGTCGTGAACGGCATCCAGCGCGTCCGCGACGGGGCGAAGGTCGATCCGAGGCAAGTTCCCATGCCCGGCGCCACGGCCGAACCAACCACACCGAAAGCAAATCGCTAGGAGAGGCGGCAGATGTTTTCCCATCTTTTCATCGACCGCCCGATCTTCGCGACCGTGCTCTCGATTGTCATCGTCATCGTCGGCACGGTCGCGCTGACCAAGCTGCCGATCGCCCAGTACCCGGAGGTCGCGCCGCCGACGATCACGGTCACGGCGAACTACCCCGGGGCCAACGCCAAGGTCGTGGCCGACACCGTCGCCACCCCGATCGAGCAGGAGGTCAACGGCGTCGAGAACATGATCTACATGTCCTCGCGCTGCACCAACGACGGCCAGATGCTGCTGGCTGGCCAAGGGGCCGGGGCCGAGATGCCCACGGCGCTGAGCGTCGCCGTGTTCAGCGGCATGCTCGGTGTGACCATCTTCGGCATCTTGTTCACGCCGGTGTTTTACGTCGTCATCCGACGGTTCGGCGGCAAGCAGCCGGTGGCCCGAACACCGCCTGTGCCGTCCGAGGACAAAAAAGAACTTGCTACCATTAGCGCAACCAATGACTAACATCAGCCGATTGCAACATGATGCGGTAGCCGGAGCAAGTCATGAGACGCTGGACAAGGATTTGTGGACTGAGTTTGCCCGCACTGTTGCTATGCGTCCTGGTCGGTGTTGCGCTCGGCACGGGAAGCTATACCGTGCACTATGCCGAAGGTTTTTCGTATCTAAGCACTGACCCGAAGTCCTGCGTCAATTGTCATATCATGCGTGACCAATACGACGGCTGGCAAAAGGCCAGCCACCATGCCGTGGCGACGTGTAGCGATTGCCACGTTCCCCACGCCACTGTTCCCAAGTATCTGGTAAAGGCCGAAAACGGCTATGCGCACTCCAAGGCATTCACGCTCCAGGATTTTTCAGAGCCGATCCGCATGCGGCCGGTCAGTTCGAACATCCTGAACCGCAATTGCATCGAATGTCATCGCGATCTGGTCAACGACATTCTCGGGCATCGCGCGGCCGGCAATCAGACGACAGATTGTGTTCGCTGCCATGCTTCGGTCGGTCACGGGCCACCACGTTGAAGGAAAACGAAACCATGACGGATACACCGACACCCGTTCGGTCTCCCTGGCGCGGCCGGGTGTGGTACTTGCTCACGGCAGTGGTTACGGCGGCAGCCACGTACGGCCTGCTGGCCTTGCTCGCGAACATCAAGGATCGCAAGCAGGAGGCCCGGGAGCACTACGTGATGCTCGTGGAGTTGAATGAAGACACCATCGATCCGGCGGAGTGGGGCAAGAATTTCCCGCGCCAGTACGACAGCTACAAGCGAATGGCCGAGAATACCTCGCGCCGGCACGGTGGCAGCGAGGCGATTTCCAAACTGGAAGAGGACCCTCGACTGCGGCGCATCTTTGCCGGCTATCCCTTCAGCGTGGATTACCGCGAACGCCGGGGCCACGCGTTCATGCTCGAAGACCAGGACCATACCGAGCGCGTCCGGCAATTCAAGCAGCCCGGTGCCTGTCTGCACTGTCATGCATCGATCGTCCCGGCATATCGCAAGGCCGGCGATGGCGACGTGATGAAAGGGTTCGAGATGGTGTGCGCGATGCCGCTCGCGCAGGCCCGGAGCCTGGTCAGCCACCCGGTGACGTGCCTGGATTGCCACGATCCCCAGAGCATGCGATTACGAGTGACCCGTCCCGCCTTCATCAGAGGCATCGGCGAACTCGCCAAGCACGTGGCCGGTGAACTGCTCGCCGAGGAGACCAAGGAACCGGCCCTACGGAGCTCGCCGCCACTCCCGCACCTGACGAGCATCCATCAGTGGGCCAGGCACTGGAACAAGAGCGACCACAAGGAGGAGTACGACGTCAACGCCCTGGGCACGCGGCAGGAAATGCGCAGCTTCGTTTGCGGCCAGTGTCACGTGGAATACTACTTCAAGGGCAGCCAGAAGACCGTCACTTATCCGTGGCAAAAGGGACTGCGGGTCGAGCAGATTGAAAGCTACTTTAACGAGCGACAGTTCACGGATTATGTCCATGGAGAAACTGGTGCACCGATCCTGAAGGCACAGCATCCTGAATTTGAGTTGTGGAACCAGGGAATCCACGCACGCAGCGGCGTGTCGTGCGCCGACTGCCACATGCCCTATCAGCGGGAAGGCGCCGTCAAGGTCAGTGATCATCAGGTTCGCAGTCCACTGCTCAACATTTCGCGCGCTTGCCAGACGTGCCATCGTTATGCGGAGGAAGAGATCAAGGCTCGCACGGAGGCAATTCAGGCGCGCAACAGACTGTTGATGGATCGGGCGGAGGATGCCTTGGTGGACCTGCTGGACGCACTCAAGGTGGCGAAGCAGGGCAACGTCGATGCCCGGACGATGAAGGAGGCGCAAGCACTGCAGCGCAAGGCGCAATGGCGCCTCGATTTCATCAACGCGGAGAACTCGATGGGCTTCCATGCTCCGCAGGAATCCGCCCGTGTTCTCGGTGAGGCGATCGACTACGCCCGTCAGGGTCAGATCAAGGTCCTCGGTTCCAAGTGATCCGAACGACGGTTCGACGCGAATGGTCATTTACTCCAGGAGCGAACAATATGACGTCCGCAAGCACCGAGCAGAAGCGGCAGACCGGAGACGGCAGCAAGATGGCGGCGACGGCGTTGTCCGCCGACGAGCTGCGCAAGTTGGATGCCTACTGGCGGGCCTCCAACTATCTCTCGGTCGGCCAGATATACCTGATGGACAACCCGCTCCTGCGCGAGCCGCTGAAGCGAGAGCACGTCAAGCCGCGGCTCCTCGGCCACTGGGGCACGTCGCCGGGCCTCAACATGCTCTGCGTCCACTTGAACCGGGTCATCAAGCGCGATGACCTGAACATGATCTATATCATCGGCCCGGGACACGGCGGTCCCTCGCTGGTGTCGCATGCCTACCTGGAAGGCACCTATAGCGAAGTGTATCCGAACATCAGCCAGGATGCGGCGGGCATGAAGCGTCTGTTCAAGCAGTTCAGCTTCCCCGGCGGCATCCCCAGCCACGTCGCCCCGGAAACGCCGGGGAGCATCCACGAGGGCGGCGAGCTCGGCTACGCTCTGAGCCATGCATACGGGGCCGCGTTCGACAATCCGGACTTGATCGTCTCCTGCGTCGTCGGCGACGGGGAAGCGGAGACCGGCGCACTGGCCACCGGCTGGCACGGGAACAAGTTCCTCAACCCGGCGCGCGACGGGTGCGTGCTGCCGATCCTCCACCTGAACGGGTACAAGATCGCGAACCCTTGCTTCCTCGCTCGCATTCCCAAGGACGAATTGCAGAAGTTCTTCGAGGGCCTGGGTTACACGCCCCACTTCGTCGAGGGTCACGATCCCCAGGCCGTCCATCAGCAACTCGCCAATGTGCTCGATACGGTCGTGGCGAAGATCAAGCAAATCTGGGCGGACGCCCGTTCGGGTGGCACGCCGAAGCGGCCGAGCTGGCCGATGATCGTCTTCCGCACGCCCAAGGGCTGGACGTGTCCCGCGGAGATCGACGGCAAGAAGTGCGAGGACTACTGGCGCAGTCACCAGGTGCCGATGGGCGACATGGACAAGCCCGAGCACATCAAGGTCCTCGAGCAGTGGATGAAGAGCTATCGTCCCGAGGAGCTGTTCGACGCGAAGGGCCGACTCAAGCCCGAACTGGGGGAGCTGGCTCCCCAGGGCCACCGCCGGATGAGCGACAACCCGCACGCCAACGGCGGCCTGTTGCTCCGGGACCTCAAGATGCCGGACTTCCGGGACTACGCCGTCGCGGTGTCGAGTCCCGGGGCGACGATGGCCGAGTCCGCGCGGGAAATGGGGAGGTTTCTCCGCGACGTCATGAAGGAGAACCTGGAGAGCAAGAATTTCCGCCTGTTCAGCCCCGATGAGAACAACTCGAACCGCTGGCAAGACGTGCTGGACGTGACCACACGCTGCTACATGGCCGACATCTACCCGGAGGACGAGAAGCTCAGCCCGGACGGCCGGGTGATGGAGGTGCTCAGCGAGCACCAGTGCCAGGGCTGGCTGGAGGGTTATCTGCTGACCGGCCGGCATGGCTTCTTCAGCTGTTACGAGGCGTTCATTCACATCATCGATTCCATGTTCAACCAGCACGCCAAGTGGCTGAAGGTGTGCAAGCACATCCCCTGGCGTCGGCCGATTGCCTCATTCAATTATTTCCTCAGCTCGCACGTGTGGCGGCAGGACCATAACGGTCTCTCCCACCAGGACCCCGGGTTCATCGACCATGTGGTGAACAAGAAAGCCTCGGTTGTCCGCGTCTACCTGCCGCCCGACGCCAACACATTGCTGTCAGTGACCGACCACTGCCTGCGCAGCCGCAACTACGTCAACGTCGTGGTGGCCGGCAAGCAGCCGGCGCCGCAGTGGCTGACGATGGACCAGGCCGTCAAGCACTGCACCGAAGGCATCGGCATCTGGGAGTGGGCCAGCAATGACAAGGGCAGCGAGCCGGATGTCGTCATGGCCTGCTGCGGCGATGTGCCGACGCTGGAGACGCTGGCTGCCGTCGAGCTGCTGCGCAAGCATCTGCCGGAGTTGAAAGTGCGTGTGGTCAACGTCGTGGACCTGATGAAGCTGCAGCCGGCGAGCGAACACCCGCACGGGCTGTCCGACCGCGACTTCGACGTGCTGTTCACCAAGGACAAGCCGATCATCTTTGCGTTCCACGGCTATCCATGGCTGATCCACCGCCTGACCTACCGTCGCACCAACCACAAGAACCTGCACGTGCGCGGCTACAAGGAAGAAGGCACGACCACGACGCCCTTCGACATGGTGGTGCTGAACGACCTCGACCGGTTCCACCTCGTGGAAGACGTGATCGACCGGCTGCCGCAGCTGGGCGCCAGGGCCGCGTACTTCAAGCAGTCGATCCACGAGAAGCTGATCGACCACAAGCAGTACATCCGAAAGCACGGCGACGACATGCCGGAGATTGCCGGCTGGCAGTGGGGCGCGCAGGGACGGCGGGCCGTGCCCGGAACATCGACCGAGGGGGACAACGTGTAGAGGGACGAGGAGCGCGGTCGAGCGCGACGTCGCGCGCGCCCCCGCGCCGGGTAAATGCGCCCCCCCCCCACGACCATCCTGTTGCTCAACGCCGGCTCCAGCAGCCTGAAAGCCACGCTCATGGACCCCGTGAACGGTGCGGTCCTCGCATCCGCGCTGGCCGACTGGGCGGGGGCGGCGACGCGCTATCAATATGCGGGATCCGGCGCTTCGGGGCGTGCCGAGGAGGTTCTTTGGACGGGGCACGCCAAGGCAGTCCGCCGCTTCGTCTTTGACCTATCACACACCGAGCCAATCGCTCTGCCTGATCGTTCTAGCCTTGCAGCGGTCGGACACCGGGTTGTCCACGGCGGACCGTTCACGTCCTCCGTGCGAATCACGCCCGAGGTCCGTTCACGCATCACCGCGCTGGCCGACCTTGCGCCGCTGCACAATCCGCCAAGTCTGGAGGCCCTCGCTGCCGCGGAGGCGGAGTTGCCCGGTGTGCCGCAGGTGGCCGTCTTCGACACGGCCTTTCACGCCACGCTGTCGCCGGAGGCGCGCACCTACCCGGTGCCGGAGAGCTGGACCCGCGACTGGGGCATCCGCCGCTTCGGTTTCCACGGGTTGAGCCACGCTTACTGCGCACGGCGCGCCGCCGAGTTGCTGGATCGTCCTGCCGACGACCTGCGGCTCGTGATCTGCCATCTCGGCCACGGCTGTTCGGCGTCGGCAGTCCGCGGCGGTCAATGCGTTGATACCACCATGGGCTTCACGCCCCTGGAAGGGTTGATGATGGCCACCCGTAGCGGCTCGATTGATCCAGGGATCGTATTGCACGTCCAGCAACGCCACGGCCTCAGCGCGGAACAGGTGGAGACGGCACTGAATCGTGCGTCGGGCTTGCTTGGCGTGTCCGGAATCTCCGCGGACATGCGCGAAGTACTGGCCGCCGCGAGCAGCGGGCACGAGGGAGCCCGTCTGGCCCTGGCCATTTACACGCACCGCGTCCGACAGGCGATCGGCGCGCTGGCCGTGACCATGGGCGGAGTCGATGCCCTCGTCTTCACGGCCGGAATCGGCGAACATGCGGCCGAAGTTCGGAAGACGATCTGTACCGGCCTGGATTGCCTTGGCCTGGAGCTGAACTCGAAAGCCAATGCGGCCTGCCGGCCAGACGGTGATGTCGCCGCGCTCGCCTCGCACGGCCGGATCCTGGTCATCGCCACCCGGGAGGATGTGACAATGTTGCGGGAAGTGGTCCAGGTTCTTCGGAGCGCAGGTTGAGGCGGATGCCATGGGCGCCGAAGTCTTGCCATATACGAAACTCCACGATATGGGAAACTCCGATGCTGCCTTCTTTACCGCTCAAGCCGCGGTTGGTAGTGCCTATTCCGCGCGTTGTCCTCTGTTGCCGAACTGACAGCGGCGTTATCCTGAAGAGGCTTCCGCGAACAGCGCGTGAATGTTCCATCTCCCGTCCCAGACGAATCCGGCGCGCCGCCTTTGATCTTTTACCCGCTTATTGGCGTCCGGGTGAACTGGCGCCAATGTCCTGGTCTTGGTTCTCTGTAATGAGGCAGAGAGTCAGGCAATGAATGGATCCCGGTGCTTCATGGGAAAGGTCAAAAAGGCTTCGACTAACGGCCATCACGAATCCCTCGCCGAACTCAGCACGTCGTTCAAGTTCCATCCGTCGCGCAGCGAACTGTACGAGATGGGCCGCAGTCTGCGGGAGAAGTGTCCCCGCAAGGACCACGCGAACTGGACGCCGTCGGCGGATCGGGCCAATCCAATAGTGCTCCTGGAGGAATCCAGCAAGGGCCGCATTCCCCAGTTGCTGCCGGTCCGCTACGGCCGCATGATCCGATCGCCATTTGCCTGGTATCGTGGGGCAGCCCTCCACATGGCTGCGGACCTGGCCGGCACCCCGGCAAGCGGTTTGCGGGTGCAGGCCTGCGGGGACGCCCACCTCTGTAATTTCGGCGCCTATGCCACTCCGGAACGGCGAGTGATTTTTGAGGTCAACGACCTGGACGAAACCCTGCCCGCGCCGTGGGAGTGGGACGTGAAGCGCCTGGCCGCCAGCTTCGTCCTGGCCAGTCGCAACAACGGGTTCAGCAACGCGGTCGCCCGAGACACAGCGCTCGCTTGTGTGCGCTCATACCGGGAACGCATGGCGGAATACAGCGAGATGCGGGCCCTCGACGTCTGGTATGCCGCGATTGAAGCAGAGCACGTGGTCGCCACGATGCAGGATGAAGAAGCGCGCAAGCGCGCCTTCAAGCGGCTGGCCAAGGCGCGCCAACGCAGCGTCCTGGAGCACGATTTTCCCGAGCTCGTGCATACCAACGGACTGGCTCCGACCATCCGCGAGAACCCGCCGTTGATCTATCACTGGCGTGAAGGCGGGCACGAGGAGCTGATGACGAATGTCCGCAAGGCCTTTGCCGCGTATCGGGAGACCCTGTCGGAACACCGGCGCGTGCTGCTGGACCGCTTCAAGCTCATGGACATTGCGATCAAGGTCGTCGGCGTCGGCAGCGTCGGCACCATGTGTGCCGTGATGTTGCTGATGGCCGGTGACAAGGATCCGCTGTTTCTCCAGGTCAAGGAAGCCCGCCCGTCGGTGCTGGAAGCGTACGCCGGCAAGAGCCTGCACGGCAATCACGGTCAGCGCGTCGTCGTCGGCGCCCAGCTCATGCAATCGGCCAGCGACATGTTCCTCGGCTGGACGCGAGGGGAAGCCGGCCGGCACTTCTACGTCCGACAGCTCAAGGACATGAAGATCAAAATGCTCGTGGAGGTCTATACTCCGAGTGTCATGACGAATTATGCCGAGCTCTGCGGCTGGTGCCTGGCCCGGGCGCATGCCCGTTCTGGCGAACCCGCCAAGATCAGCGGCTACCTGGGCAAGAATGACGAATTCGACGAGGCCGTCGCCGATTTCTCCATCGCGTACGCCGATCAGAGCGAGCAGGACCACGAGGTCCTCATGCGGGCCGTGCGCGCCGGCAAGTTGGCGGTGTTCATCGAATCCGAATAGCGGAATGCGTTGACCGCTCAGGCCGGGGGCATTCATGAGTACCGCGATCCATTCTCCCGAGGCGCAAGCCACTCCCCTGGAGTCAAACGAACTCCTGCAACGCATCCTCGTTGCCGTCGAGGAGCACGAGCGCAAACGCTGGGTGGAAATCGCCTGTGCCGTCGTGCTCTCCCTTGCCACGATGGCCTCCGCCTGGTGTGCCTATCAGGCGACGCTCTGGGGAGGGGTACAGACTTTCCGGCTGGCCTCCGCGGCCAAGGCCAGCCGCGAATCCGGGAAGAACTCGGTCACAGCCATGCAACTCCGGGCCTCCATGTTCGCGCAATACGTGGAGGCGCGGCTCCAGGGGCGCAAGGATGTCGAGGCATTCCTGTACCCCCGTTTTCGGCCCGAGATGAGAGTGGCCCTGGATGCCTGGTTGCAGTCCGATCCGTTCAATAACCCCAATGCTCCGTCGCATCCGTTGCGAATGGCGGAGTATCTGCTGCAGGCCGAGACGGAGGCGGGTCGGCACTCCTTGCTGGAGGAGCAATATCTGGCGAGCGCCGCGCAGGCTAATCGCAACTCCGACAACTACGTCTTGCTCACGGTGATGTTCGCCTCCGTGCTGTTCGTCGGCGGCATCACGGGAACCATCTCTGCTCCCTGGCTGCGGAAGGCTCTCGGTGTCCTGGCCCTGGCATTTTTCGTGGGCATCGTGGTCTTTCTCGCGACCATGCCCATCTGCCGGGATTGAGATGGATGCCGCCATGCCCCCAGCAGCGATCACGTCGGCTCGCTACTCAGAAAGGCAGCCCCAGCAGGAACCGGTAATGTCCGGGCACTGGATCGAGTTCTGTTTCCTCGGTCGGCTGGAAGGGTTGCCGGTTGTCCCAGGCGTTGTCGCTCGACGGCACGATCCAGAAGTTGCCTCCGGGGTCCCGCACAATCCAGTGTTCGGTACACGCTCGGTCCACGTAGATGGCTGCCATGCGGATGGTTGACGAGATCACGGCCGTGGTCCCTCCTGGGTGCTCGTCGAGCCGGGGCCAACCCCCGACGCGATGATTTTAGGGAACCTGTGGGGCGTGGGACAGAGAGCCTGCCCGATCGTGGCCCACACGGCCTTTACGGTCCCTACACAGCTACCTCGCGAAAACCGTAACGACAATTCCAGGGATACCGCGCAAGCGGGCGGCATCGGCACCGTGTCTGGGCGGTTTGGTCCCCTCCGTATTCCGGCGTTGCTGACTCGCGGAGTACGCTGGAGCGAGGCAGCGCTGTAACATCTGGGGAATTGCCATGACTGCGGAGCACGTCCGGGTTGATGAAGCACGAAGAGAAACCCGGCCCTGGAAAAAGTGGGGGCCGTACCTGAGTGAGCGACAGTGGGGGACCGTTCGCGAGGACTACAGCGAATCCGGCAACGCCTGGGATTACTTTACGCACGACCAGGCCCGTTCGCGTGCCTACCGCTGGGGTGAGGACGGTCTGGCCGGCATCTCCGATGATCACCAGCGCCTCTGCTTCGCCCTCGCCCTGTGGAACGGCAAGGACCCGATCCTCAAGGAACGCCTCTTTGGCCTGACCAATAGCGAGAGCAACCACGGCGAGGACGTCAAGGAGTACTACTTCTACCTCGACAGCACGCCGACGCACTCGTACATGAAGTACCTCTACAAGTACCCGCAGGAGCGGGCCTGGGGACCAGTCACCAAACGGGTTGGACGGGTGCCATTGCTCGGGTCATGCACCTCTTCGCAACGCTTCGGCCTGACGAGGCGCTTGCTGAGGGCAAAGGGGCGTACTTCGGAAAACAAGCCACTGTCGCACCCAGCAGCTGAGCGGATTCCTGACGAGGGGTTGGTGAAATGGATCGGCCGGCACAGTCGGCCCTACAGAAAGGCCTGTGTAGGGCCGGCTGTGCCGGCCAAACCCCTTTATCCAAGCAATAACAGAGCACTACCCTTCACCGCCGATGTCGATCCAGGCGGACTCCCAGCTGCCGCGGAAGGGCTCGGCAGGGTCGGCGGACCAGGCGGCGGGGCGCAGGTCGGTGTCGGACAGGCCGGGGGTCGTGCTTTCCAGACCGGCATGCGAGCTCGCGTGCGATTGCGTCGCCAGGGCGTGATGGGCCATTCGTTTGGCGTGCTTGGGCCTCATGCTCAACTCCTTTTGATTACGAGACCAGGTGGAGTAAAAGACGTGTGTGAAGCTGCCTACTGCTGCAACATGCAGGAGCGCCAGTGGCGTGCCTGACATTGCTTCCAGCGCCAGCCGGCCTGGGAACTGAGCGGGTCGTGCGGCTGAGAAGAGGCCTGGCGGGTGGAACATAGGCGGTTTGGCGACATCCCGCCGTTCCAGGCCAAGACAGTGCTGGTCAGCACGATGGCAAAGAACGTGACAAGCGGCAAGCGATTGCGCTTCATGGACCATCTCCTCGTCCGGGATCGCACGGCCACATCCCGCGGCCGGTACCCCCGACATCGATCCGGCAGAGCCGGGACACTTTCAGGGTGTCTAGTTCCCTAGCAACTGCAATGCCGCAACGCACGGGACCGCCAAGAACGACGGCGGCTTTCTGTAACTCCAAGCGTTTCACACGCCAGGGTCAACGCCACCGCCACGAACGCCCCATGTTATAAGGCGAGGCGAGCCGCCGAGACAAGACGGTTTTACAACCCGGGGCTTGCGTTGTAGAAAGCGCCGCGCGGAAGTGCTGCCCGGTTTGCCTCGATGATCGAATCCACCACAATCCCCACGGCGCTTGTAAGGTCTCGATCCCGCGACCGTAGCAGCAAGGGAACGGTGCAGACAAGCAAATCGAATTGCAGGAGTCGTAAAATGGTGGCCGAAGCAGTTCATGAGCCGCAGGCACAAATCTCGGCGGCGCTCGCCCTCTGGCGAATCACCGGCAATGCCCTGGCGATCTTGCCGACCCTGAGCGACGGTATCAAACACGCGGACGGCGTCATCCGGCACCACGCCATCTGGGCGCTGGGACAACTCGGTACGAAAGCAGGGCCGGCCGTGCCCGAGCTGATCGGACTGCTCGCCCATGGCGATCCGTTGACGCGTCTGGCCACAGCCGCAACGCTGACGAACATTGGCGTCCGCGCCGCGGGCATCCCGATGGCCTCGCGCCCGGACGATGCACTGGTGCGGCGAATGCTCCGGTCGATTCGCGAGGCGCAAGTGGCGTGACGGCATGTGGACGTTTATTCAGTATCGAGGGTTGCGTGACGGAGTTTGGAAATTGCGTCGGTTTTTTCATTTATGCACGTCGTCCGCGGTCTCTATGTAGGTGAGTGGAGGCGACCGAGCCTCGCCGGTTCAATCAACCTACAGGGAGTATCTCATGCTGCGTGCGATGGTTGCTGCGGTGGCGGTGCTGGTGATCGGTGTGAACGCGGGCTTCGCGGCCGAAATCAAGGGCAAGGTCACCAAGTTCGACAAGGACAAGAATACCATCTCCGTCGAGGTGGATGGCAAGACGACCGAATACAAGATCGACAAGGACACCAAGTTCACGTTCGGCAAGAAGGACGTGGACAACGGCGCCGAGTTCCTCAGCAAGATGATGGAACGCGTCAAGGACAAGGGCCTGCCCGTGGTGATCGAAGTCGAGAAAGACGTGGTCAAGAAGTTCACGCTCGGCCTGAATAGCGCAACCCCGCAGCCCAACCCGAAGGCGCCGGGCCTCCAGCCAGCCCCGGGTGGCCCGGTCAAGCCGATCCAGATCCAGCCGCTCCCTGGCCAAATCAAGCCGATCCAGATCCAGCCGGCTCAGCCTGCCCAATAGCAGGAAGACAAAAAATCGCGGACGCATTTGGAGCGAGCTCGGGAAGACCCGGGCTCGCTTGCATGTGGCTGCGTTCCTTTGAACTTCGTTGAAAGTGATGCTTGACGCTTCCCTCCCACCGCCGCGTCTGGTACATCATTAGATGCCTACCGTTGGTCTCGAGTCACTTTTTTCACGAGGAGGTTGGTTCCACCATGAGACACTTCATGGCCGTGGGATCGTCCCTGGCCATCGCGGTGCTGGTAAGCAGCGCGATCGGCGCGGACGACCTGAAATCTGGTACCCCCGTGGGTAAGAACATCCCTGGGCCGTTCCACCCGCTGAACGTCACCGGCGGGCAGGCGGGCAAGAAGCACTGCCTTGTCTGACAGAACGGCGGCAACCCGGTCGCGATGATCTTCGCACGCGAAGTCAGCGACTCCTTGACCAGTCTGGTCAAGAAGATTGATGAGGCAACGGAAAAGAACAGCGGCGCCAAGATGGGCAGCTTCGTGGTCTTCTGCACGGATGACGAAGCGATCGAGAAGAAGGCCAAGGAAATGGCCGAGAAGGAAAAGCTCAAGAAGTGCGTTCTGAGCATCGACAACCCTGCCGGCCCCAAGGGTTACGACGTGGCCAAGGAAGCCGACATCACGGTCGTGCTTTACACCAGCCGTAACGTCAAGGCCAACTACGCTTTCAAGAAGGGCGAGCTGAAGGACGGCGACATCGATAAGATCATCGCCGACATCGCCAAGATCGTCCCCGAGAAGAAGTAACTCGTTATTCCATGTCCGGCACGGTTTCCGACTCGAGACCAGGCACGGCACCGGCGCGGACTTCCCGCGCCGGTGCCGTTTTCCTTGCGCCCTTTGCGGGCGCAACACCTTTCTCCAGGCTTGAGCGCAGTCGAGTGGGTAAGGGAGAGGGCCATTCCTCTCCCTCCCCGTTGTCGCGCGAGGGTTGATTCCCTCGATTTACC
>JAIEMG010000283.1 GCA_019752375.1 Gemmataceae bacterium
AAGATGCCTCTTTTGATGCTAAAGACTCCAAAAAAGCGATGCTTTCCGGCATCTGCCCGTAGAGAATGGACAGCTACGTGGACAGCCGCCATATCCCATTGTGGGGGTGACTACGGCTGCGTTTTCACCTGACGGCAAGTATTTGCTTATCGGCTACAGTATCACCAAAGGGCAGCAAGCCGAGCCGCCCGAGGGCCTGCAACTCTTTATGCTTTGGAACATCGCCACAGGACGGCATGTCACGTCTTGGGGTGGCCAATACGGCTCGGTACGTTCCGTTCACATCTTACCGGACAGCAAGCGAGCGTTGTCCCTGTGTGGAGGGCTCACGCTTTGGGAACTTGCGAGCGGGAGGGAACTTTGGACGTCGAAGACCTATACGTTTGGGGCGGGGCAAGTTGGTGTGTCTCCCGATGGGACTCTGGCGATTACAGACGGATGTGACGATCCTTCCATTGGTAGAATCATCAAGGTTTGGGATGTCGACACCGGGAAGCTGATTCGGTCTCTCGATACTGTCTGCGGCACCATTTCTTCGTTTGTTATTTCGCCAGACAACAAGTTGGCTTTCTATGGATGTTATGACGGCACACCTGAGGGCAGTGAAGTTCGATTGTGTAAACTAGATAGCGGCGAGACTATACAATCTTTGGACGGCACCAAGGGCTGGCGGGCTGGCGGCGTATTTACCCGCGATAGCAAGTTCGCGATATCTCCCAAGAGTGCCGACGACAACAAGACAGGATCACGACTAGTGTGCTGGGACGTAGCTAAGGCAGAAATTTCACTGATTTTTGAAGGGTTCGGTTACAGCCCTATTGCCTTGACTTCAGACGGCGAGCACGTTTTAGCCCGCGTGGGCCGCAGCAGATTCGACCTTTGGAACGTAAAGACCGGAAAAGTCGTTAATTCTGGGCACGTTAATGTTTCGCCCCGAGATGTGACGGCCATTGCCTATTCGAATGATGGAAGCCTGGTGTTCACGTCGGGTGTAACCAAAGTGGGTCATCAAGATAAAGTGACCAACGAAGTTTGGAATATTTCGACCGGAAAACTAGTCCAAAAGCTCGACCCGGAATAACAAATAATGAATTAATGAAATTCCTGCGAATCACAACACCGTGGAGTATGCCATGTCCCGTCTCCGCCGTTTCTGCGCCGCCGTCCGGAAATGCTTATGTGACTGGAAAGCAACTCGTCCCACACGGCGTGTGGACCTTCGCTTCATGCCCAGCGTTGAAGGCTGCGAAGCCCGCATTTTGCTGGCCAACTGGATGCCGCTTGGACCGGCGCCGCAGTTTGGCAGCAACGCCACGGTGACTACGGGCCAGTTCGGGTCACCGAATCAGGCCTACACAGGTCGCATCAGTGCAATGGCGATTTCGCTCGACTACGACGGTGAAGGGCACGCGACCATGTTCGTCGGCGCCGCGGGCGGCGGTGTCTGGCGCCATACAAAACCTTCACGTTTGACTCGCTGTGCCGAGTGCCGTAGACTCTTCGCGTCGCGCTGGCCTCGCGTCCTTTTCGGGAAATCGCCATGAAACGTCTCGTATTCCTCGTTATTGCGGTGCTGCTGCTCGGCTGCGACTCCAGTGCCCCGAAGCCCGGCGTCACGTTCACTTATGAGGGCGGAGGGCGTCCTGCTCCTGATTTTCTCGAAGTCAAGGTGACGGCGGCTTCGTTTTCCCCGGACGGGAGATACCTCCTCTTAGGGCACGGGATCACCAGGGGCGACCGAGCCGTTATCCCTGACCATCTTCAGCTCTTCGTGCTCTGGGACCTTGCGAAACGCGAGCGAGTGGCTTCTTGGGGTGGGCAGAACGGCTCGATTCGGTCCGTACAATTTTTGCCGGATAGCAGGCGTGTGCTTTCCATAAGTCATAGTCGTGGTCTGGCGCTCGTTGAGATACCCACAGGTAAGGAAATATGGCGAGCCCAACCATACGGTCAAGGAATGGGACTGGCTTTTTGTGTCTCTCCGGATGGACGCTTGGCGCTAACGGTTGGCTGCGAGGACACTTCATACGTTCGAATTCCCAAGCTCTGGGATACTCAGAGGGGCGAAGTCGTTCGGAGCTTGGCGGGAGTGCCCGGCGATATTTCCACATTCTCCATCTCGCCTGACCACAAGCTTGCACTCTCTGGATGCCAAGGACGGGTCGGGCAGGCAGGCCTTTTACGCGTATGGCGACTTTCCGATGGGGAGGCACTCCGGACACTAGAGGGATCTGAAGGTTGGGGTCTTGCCTGTGCTTTTCTTCCCGACAACAAGTCTGCTATTGTTTCCAAGGACGGCAAACCCAATTCAGGCGAAGTGCATCTTGTCCTTTTGAGTGTCACTGATGGAGAGCCTGTGCGAACATTTGGGGAGGGCCGGACGTTATTCTTAGGGTTAACGCCCGACGGCAAACACCTGATTACCAGCACGGGACGAGGCACGATTGTAACCTGGGAGGTAGAATCAGGAAATAAGCTTAGGAGCGTCGAGCTTGCTTTAGAGAAATATCTTGACTCGATGGTTTGCTCGCCCGATGGCAAGTTGATTTTCACGTCGACTGGGAGTCCCCTACTTAAGAGAATTCGCAATCAATTGTGGAGTGTGGAGGACGGCAAGCTCGTCAGCACACTCGACATCGACTAATTTGATGAGTCATCGGCAAGCTTACAATGGAGTATGCGATGTCCCGTCTCCACCGTTTCAGTGCTGCCGTCCGGAAATGCATACGCGAAAGGATGGCGCTCGCTACTCGTCGCGCGCGGTGGATCGACCTACGATTCTTGCCTTCCGTTGAATGCTATGAAGCCCGCATCTTGCCCGCCACCTGGGTGCCTCTTGGCCCGGCTCCGCAGTTTGGCAGCAATGCGACAGCGACTACGGGGCAGTTCGGATCGCCCAATCAAACCTACACGGGTCGCGTCAGCGCGTTCGCTATCTCGCCCAACTACGACGGTGAAGGGCACGCGGCCATGTTCGTCGGCGCCGCTGGCGGCGGCATCTGGCGCAGCACCAATTTTTCCTCGGGCAGCCCGGACTGGCAGCCGCTGACGGACTTCATCGGCCTGCCTGTCGATCCGGTGCGCGGCGTCGGTGTGGGAGCGTTGAACGTTGGCGCGATTGCGGTTGATCCCTCGAACCCACAAATCATTTATGTGGGCACCGGTGAGGCAAATGGCGCTCCACCGTCGGATTTCGGTACCGGTATTCTGAAATCCGTAAATGGAGGACGTACCTGGACCTTGATCAGCGCAGGCCCCACGTTTGCATTTGTCAAGCATTCGATTTCAAAGATCATTGTCGATCCAACCGACGACAGTGGGCGGTCGGCGCCCGGCCAAACGCTTTACGTTTCCGTTGTACCAACCACGCTCAGCCAGCCCACGGATTCCGACGACGGCATCTACAAAAGCGCCAACGGTGGTGTGGACTGGGTCAAGGTTTCGAATGGCATTATCTTGCCTGGCGATCGTGAGTCGCCGCGGATCGTCGTATCAGACCTCGAATTCACAGTCAACGATGGCCGCCTTGATTTTTTTGCAGGAGTGGGAAACACGAATAGTGAATCGCCGGACCCGCACAATGGTATCTGGCGTGGCAGCGTGCAGCAGGACGGAACCGTGGCATGGGTACAATTGGCGGTGGGTCTTCCTCCGATCACAGATACTCAGCGCATCTCCCTTGCTTCCGACCACGCATCGACGATCTATGCCGCATTTAGTCTCTCCATTCCGATACCTGGCACTACGGAACGGCGGCCAGGCAGTAACGTCTTCAAAAGCACCGACAACGGCGCAACCTGGATCGCGACCAATCCGCCAGGCAACTTCGTTGGCACGGCGGGGAACTACAACTTGGCGATAGGCCTTTCACCGAGCGGGCGTGTCTACCTTGGCGGACAAGAACCTGCCCTCGGCAATGGATCATTTCTCCTCGAATCGAACGTCGGCGCCACGGACTGGCGCCTCATCAATAAGGGCACGAACGGTCTCCAGCCCCACGCGGACGCTCACGTGTTTGCGTTTGGTCCCGATGGCACTGTCTACTTGGGAAATGACGGCGGCATCTATCGCTATGATCCTCTGCCGCTCGATGCAGGACAATCCGTCGCGGTCCAGAGGAAACCGGTCGGCGCGGTAGCCGTCGGCGATCTCAACAAAGACGGTAATTTGGACATGGCGGTGGTGACTGCAGGCGGCGCCGACATTCTCTTTGGGCGCGGTGACGGCACGTTCGATCGAGGACCGGCCCTTGTCGGAGGAGCGGGACCGGAAGCCATCGCCGTTGGCGATTTCGACAAGGACGGGCAACTCGATCTCGTTGTCGCGAATGGACAGGGTGCCAGCGTGAGTCTCTTTCTGCGGAACGCAGATGGAACTTTCAAGAATGTGCAGAACTTCGCCGTCGGTCACTCGCTCGGGTCGATTGTCGTCGGCGATTTTAACGGCGATGGCCGGCTCGACGTGGCCATGCGGCACCTGGATGATGAAAGCTTCAGCGTCTTGCTTGGGGACGCGCAAGCCACGTTCCGGCTAATTGGTTCCTTCGTCATCGGCGCACGGACCGGACGGCTCGGACAACTCGCGGTCGGTGATTTTAACCGCGACGGCAGCTTGGATATCGCCGCTACCGATTGGGTGAACCGTCGTGTGGCTGTTTTCCTGGGAAACTCGAAGGCCGATCCGAACAATCTCGACCAGACGATGTTCCTTCCCAGAATCTTGGTGCCGGTCAACATCGCGGCCAGCACCCTCGCGGTTGGCGATTTCAATGGCGATGGATTCCTGGACGTTGCCGTCGGCAGTTTTCGGGCGACCGGGACTAGCGCGGTCTCGATTCTGCTCGGCAACCCGAATCGTGGCACACTGTTCCTGGCCCCGGCGCCCGTGCCCAATGTCAATGCGGCGCGGTCGCTTGCAGTCGGCGACTTCAATGGCGACGGAAAGCCGGACCTGGCCGTGCAGGTGGATGGGACGACGGCCCGGGTCATCAACGGTAAAGGGGATGGGACCTTCGCCGGCTTCACGGATTATTCGTTCGGCCAGAATGCCAACGCCGGCTCGCTTGTCGTCGGCGACTTCAATGGGGATGGTAGGCCAGACCTCGCCGCGCCCGACGTCGCCGTTTTGAAGGTGCGACTGGCGCTCTCCAACAGCCGCACGTCGGCAAATGGGCGCGGTGCATGGATCAACTTGAACTCGCCCGGATTGCAAACGCTTGAGCTTTATAGCGTCGACGTGAGCCCAACCAACAGGAACCGGTTGATCGTCACGTCGCACGATAATGGCGCCGCTGTAAGCGCCGATGGGGGAAAGACGTGGGTCACCGTTCAAGGCGTCCAGGGAAGCGCGGGCGGCGGCGATGGACTTTTCGCCCAGTTCGGCCCTGACGGCCAGACCGTGTATCGGCTGGCCGTAGGGGTTCCCACAACTCTTAAGGGGAAGTCGTACGTCGGTTTATTTCGATCGGATGACGCAGGGCAGTCCTGGAAGTTCGTCGGCTATGGCCTGCAAGTTAGCCCGACGTTGAGTGCCACAGGACCGGTGGCGATTTCTCCGGCCGACTCGAAGACACTGGCGCTCGGCGGGTTGAAAGGTTACGTCTACGTTAGCAAGACCGGGGGAGAGGGGCAGGGCCCTCTGGACGGGCGCTGGGACCGCTTGACGGCTCCGAGAGGAGTGACTGCGTCTGTGAGTGCGGTAACCTTTGCCAAGTTCGGCAGTGGCTACGGCCTCTACATGGGATTGTCGGACGGCACATTGTACAAACGCGATCGCGTAAACCCCGATGCACCGATTTGGAAACAGGTAAACCCGGGCTCGTGGCTGCCTGGAACGTCGATCAACCAGATTGCCCAGGACGAAAAGTCCCCCAATACAATTTACGTCCGCGTACACTCCGGGGCCGTTGCCGACAACCCGAATGCGGAGAATCAATCGGCACTGTGGCGAACGACCGATGGCGGCCAAACGTGGGAGAGCCTTGAGTTTAACGCCGGTACGCGCGTTTTTCCGAACATCCGTGTCTTCAAAATCATCCCTGACCCCGATTTCACCCAGGGCGTCAATGCGAGAGTTTATGTCGCCACCGATGTCGGTGTCATGCAAGGAACGAGAGACGCAAACGGCTGGACGTGGATTCGCCTGGGCAATGGCTTTCCGAATACGATTGTACGCGACATTCAGCTGCGAACCTACGCTGGTGGCGTGAAGGTTCTCGTGGCCGCAACATTCGGGCGCGGTGCCTGGATCATGACGCTTAGCGGCGGGACAATCCCGAGTATCACCGGACTTAACTCAGGCGGAGACAAGTTAGGCGGTGGGACGGAAATTACCATTACTGGGACGAACTTCACCGGCGCGACCGCGGTTCTATTCGGAAGCACCTATGCATCATCTTTCCGAGTTGAATCGGACACGACGATCATCGTCCAGGTTCCTCCCTCGCAGATCAGGCGCACCGTCGATGTTACGGTCGTGACTGCAAGTGGCGCCTCGCCAATGATTCCCGCCGACCGATTTTCGTACAACACGTTCAATCCGCCAGAGGTCACCGGATTGTCGACTGTCTCAGGTCCAGTTACTGGCGGAACTCTGGTCGTCATTTCCGGCAAACAGTTTCTCGGAACCGAGCATGTGCTTTTCGGCGGGGTACCGGCCGACTTCGTTGTAAATTCGGATACCGAGATTACCGCGGTCGTTCCTGCTCAGTCGGAGGGAACGGTCGATGTGCGCATTATCAGGGAGGAAGACATTTCCGTCGTCACCAGCGCGGACGAATTCACTTACCTGCCCGTTGGCGCCCCGATTGTAAGTGGCATCATTCGCAACTTCGGCCCGACCGCCGGTGGTACGGTTGTGAGTATATTAGGCGCGAATCTTAGCGGCGTCGTTAGGGTGTTCTTCGGAAATCAGGAGGCGAGGACGTTCGCCGTAAACTCCGATGCGCAGATCACGGCGACGGCTCCCGCACACGACCAGGAAGTCGTGGATGTCCGGGTCATCAGGCTAGGACCGGGGGGCGTGGAAATCGAATCGCCGATCACGTCCAAAGATGAATACGCTTACCTTGGCAGAGTTGCAAGTACTGATTTCACATCCTCGGACGATTCATCTGTTTTCGGACAGCCCATTACATTCACCGCCACGGTGGCAGCCGAGAACCCCGGCGACGGGACGCCGACGGGTTCGGTCATCTTCGTGGATGGCGGCACGGTTCTCGATGTTGAAGTGCTCACCAATGGGAGCGCTCAGTTCACCACCTCTTCGTTGGGACTAGGCATCCACGAAATCGTGGCCGTTTACCAGGGCGACGACAACTTCCTCGGCAGCACGTCCGCGCTCCTCGACCAACTGGTCCTCGCGCCCACAGGCACGGTGATCCTCAATGCTCTCAACAACAGCACATCGGCCATCGTCAGCTTCGACGACGGCGCCGGCCACAGCGGCAGCTTGAACACCTTCCTGAGCCAGTTCAACGTCACGTTCAGCGGCAGCGGCGTTTCGTCGTTGCCCTTTGCCACGTTTTGCATTGATCTTTTTCATGCGGTGACCATTGGGGAATCGTGGGCGGTCAACTTCCGCAACGACCTGGACGCCGCCTTCGCCAATGGTGGCGCTCGCATGGCCGACCTGTTCCAGCAATACGGCTCAGCCGACCTGACCAACAATCCGATCCTGGCCGCAGCCCTGCAACTGGACCTGTGGGACCTGTCGCTCGGCGGCACCCCGACCGCCTTCACGCAGCAGGTCGACGGCTCGTACCGCAGCAACGGCGGCGGAGACGTGTTCCTATCCGTGGACCTGGGCAGCAATCCCGATACCGCCATGATCGTCACGCTGGCCAACGACCTTTTGCAACAGTCGAGCGGCGCCAGCACCCGGGGCGGTTGGTTCGACTCGGCCGCCGCGGCCGAAGGATCGAACCGCGGCCAAAGCCTGTTGATGCCTACGAACCTGCCGGTCGTCGTTGGCACCACCCCTGACCTGACCGAAGGCCATGCGGACGCCGTTACGGTCGCCAGGATCCTCCACACCGGTCCCAGCGTGCAAGCCGGCGACTTACAGGCCAGCATCAATTGGGGCGACAATTCCGCGCTCGACACCAATACGACCATCGTTGCCGACGGCCACGGCGGCTTCGAGGTCCACGGCACGCATGCTTATGCCGAGGAAGGCAACTACGCGCTCAGCGTGACGGTGACGTTCGGCACGAGCCAGGTGAGCGTCGCCGGCACCGCGCTTGTCGAAGACACGCCGCTTACGACGCAGCCGATCGCACCCACGTTTACCGCTGCGGGCTCGGCCCTGGCGACCGGCCAGACACCGGACTCCGTGGCGACGGGCGACCTTAACGGCGACGGTAACGCCGACCTGATCGTCGCTAGCTTCACAGGTAACAGCCTGGGTGCCTACCTTGGCGATGGCGCGGGCGGGTTTACGCACCTGGGCGACTATGCCACGGGCAACGGCGCCAACGGCATCGTCGTGTCGCCCGATGGCCGCACGGTCGGTGTCGGTAATTACATCGATGGAACGGTCTCGGTCTTCGCCACGCAGGTCGATGGATCGCTGGTGCTGACGCAGACGCTCACGGCCGCGGCCGGCACGGCCAACCGCATGGCGCTGGTCGACGTCAATGATGATGGCATCGCCGACCTGGTGTCCGCGAACCAGAATGCGAACAGCGTTTCGGTGTTCCTCGGCGTCGGCGACGGGACGGTCCTGAGCGGCATCAACTTCGCGGCTGGCAATGGGCCGATCGCGGTCGTCGCGACGGACTTCACGGGCGATGGCGTCATCGACCTGATGACCGCGAATTATAATGACAGCACGCTGTCACTCCTGCCGGGCAATGGCGATGGCACCTTTGGCGCCCCGGTCGTCGTGGGCAGCGCGCCTGGCAATCCGTTCGACTTGATATCCGCCGACTTTAACGGCGACGGCCTGTCGGATGTGGCGGTGGCCGGCCTGTTCGGTCAGATCACGGTCTTCCTGGGCAACAACGACGGCACGTTTGCTTCGTCCACTTATAACAGCGGCAATAGTCCGACCCAGCTAACAACGGGCGATTTCAACGACGACGGCATGATTGACCTCGCCGTCAGCAACTACGGAGGCAACGCGGGAGTGTTGCTGGGGAACGCCGATGGCACCTTCCAGCCGGCAATCAGCGTCGCAGCGTCGGGTGGGCTCAATGGCGTCATCGCGGGTGACTTCGACAACAATGGCCGAACCGACTTGGCAGTCGTCGGTCAGGACAATAACACCCTTCAGGTCTTTTTCAACGCGCGGCTTCAAGCGACAGAATCGCAGCTGTTCAGCGGCGTCATCGCCTCATTCACCGATGGGAACCCGAACGCCACTAACGATGAGTTTAGCGCCGTGATTGATTGGGGCGACAACACCACGTCCGATGTGGGATCGGCAGCGTTCTCGGCCAATGGCAACGGTGGCTTCAATCTGAGCGCGAGCCATACCTACAACGTGGCAGGCACCTATTTTGTCAGCGTCACCATCTCTGACGAAGGTGGAAGCACGACGTTCGCGGAAGCGACCGTCTATGTTGCCGACCTTCCGTTGTCGGCGAGTGGCACGACAATCGCCGTGGTCGAAGGCCAGGCGTTTAGCGGCGTAGTGGCGTCGTTCACCGATGCCAACGCCAACACGACCACCGACCTGTACAGTGCCCGGGTCGTCTGGGGAGATGGCGATGTGTCCTTTGTCGGCTCGGAGGCATTCACGGCCAACGGCAGCGGCGGCTTCGACCTGAGTACCAGCCACATCTACGTCGATTCGGGCAGCTTTACGGTCAGCATCACCATCTACGATATCGGCGGCAGCCAGGCGACGGCGACCACCACGGCCGAGATCGCCGATGCACCGCTCACAGCGGTGCCGCCACCGCCCCTGTTCGTGCCCGCGCCCGGTTCGCCGATCAGCGTGAGCGGTTCGCTGCTCGACTCGGTCGCCACCGGCGATTTCAACGGCGACGCTGACCTCGATTTGCTGGTCGCCGGCTTCGGAAGCAACACGGTCAGCGTCGTCTTCGGCGACGGCACCGGCGGCTTCACGCTCGCCGCGACCTACGCGACCGGCAACGGCGCCAACGGTTTTGCCGTCGCGCCCGACGGCAGCTACTTTGCCATCGGCAACTACTACGATGGCACGGTAAACGTCTTTGCGAACCAGGGCGACGGCACCTTTGCCCTGTCGCAGACCCTGACGGCTGCGTCCGGCACCGCGAACCGTATGGCCCTGGTGGATGTGAATGACGACAGCGCGCTCGACCTGGTGACGGCGAACCAGAACGGTAACAACGTCTCGATCTTCTTCGGCAATGGTGACGGCACCTTCCAGGCCGGCACCAACTTCGCCGCGGGCAACGGCCCGATCGCGGTCGTGGCAGCCGACTTCGACGGCAACAACACCGTTGACCTTTTGACCGCGAACTACAACGACAGCACATTGTCACTGCTTCCCGGCCTCGGCGATGGAACTTTTGGGGCGCCGGTCGCCATTGCCAGCGCGGTGGGCAACCCGTTCGACCTGGTGACGGCGGATTTCAACGGCGACGGCAACGTGGACGTTGCGGCGGCCAGCCTGTTTGGCCAGATCACCGTCGTGCTGGGCAACGGCGACGGCAGCTTCCAGACGCCCGTCAGCTACCATAGCGGCGCCAACCCGACGCAGTTGACCGCCGGCGACTTCAATGGCGACGGAGTCATCGACCTGGCCGTCAGCAACTACGGCAACAGCACCGTGGGTATCCTGCTGGGCACCGGCTCCGGCACCTTCGAGCCGGTCGTCAGCATCGCGGCATCGGGCGGCCTCAACGGCATCATCGCCGGCGACTTCAACAACGACGGTACGCTGGACCTAGCCGTAGTCGGCCAAGACAACGCGACGCTCCAGGTGTTCTCGAACACCAGCCTGCAAGGCACCGCGGGCCAGGAGTTCGTCGGCCTGCTCGCCTCGTTCACGGACGCCAATCCATACGCCGGCGGCGACGAGTACACGGCGGCGGTCGATTGGGGCGACGGGACCACGTCGGTGGTCGGTGCCGAGGCGTTCGCGTTCAACGCCGGCGGCGGCTTCGACCTGATCGCCGGCCACAGCTATGCCGGGGTCGGCACCTACACGGTCCACGTCACCATCACCGACGACGGCGGCAGCTTCACCGACGCGTTCAATACGGTCTATGTGAAAGGCTCCTGAGGCATCGGGGTAAGGAAGCATCGCACGCTAACCCGAAGCGTCAGCGAGGGACCACCCTGGCGCAGACGCTGCGGACGCAGGCCGGCCAGCTCTTGCTCAAGCAGAGCCAGTGGGTCGAGAAGGAAACGGCCGAGGCGCAGGTCATGATCGTCTTTCCCGGCATGGTGATCATGCTTGCCTGTCTGCTCGTCATCATTGCGCCCTTTGTCCTGGGGGCCGTGTACAACAGCCGGTGAAGTCTCGGCGCGGAGTGGGTTCATGCCAGCCAAGATCGTCGTCAAGTCCGGCGCGGCCGCCAGTACCGAGGTGGTCATCCAGGAGGATGTGCTTCGTATCGGCAGCGATCCGAGCTGTGAAGTCGTGCTGCCGGACGCTGGCCTGGCGCCCCATGCCGCGACCCTGGAATTCCGCGACGGCGCTTACGTGATCCACAACCGCAGCGACGCGCCGATTCGATTGAACAACGTGGTGCTCGAGCGGCGTACATTCAAGAAGTGGAACGCCGGGCAGGACCTCGCCCTGACCGACCACCTTGTGCTTCGGCTGGAGGTGGATGGCAGTCCCGCCCCCGTCAGGGCGGCGCAGGCCGCGCGCCGGACGGTCGAGGTGGCCGGCTCCAACGAGGCAAATGAGTCCCGACCAGCACCGACGAGCGCCGCCACGGCCAGGAAGAAGCAGCTGCAGATGGTCATCATTCTGCTGCTGGTTGCGGTCGTCGTGGGTTTGCTGTTCATCGACACATCGGGGCCGGCGCCCACAACCGCGCCCGCGCCGCGCGACGAATTCGCGGCCCTGGTCAAGGAGTTGCAGCAGCACGGCAAGCGCGACGAGGGCTTGCTCTTCCTGCTCCAGGACGCACGCATGGCGCAGGTGCGCGGGGACGCGCGACGGGCGCGCGACCTGTATGGGCAGATCGTCGACTACCTGTTGCCGCGGCGCGCGAAGGACGGGAAATTCTCCAATAAGCTCGATCAGCGTCTGTGGGACTTTGTGACCGCGAACCTGGTGCCGCCGGAGTAAAAGGCTGACCGTGGTGTGGGCAATTCGTCGCTGGCAATGAATCGGGCGCGGGCTCGGGCTCGCAAACGGGCAGCTCCTGCTCCCGTTCGTGCCCGAGCCCCAGTCCGAGCCCGCGCCCGATTCATTGCCAGCGACGAAGACGGGTAGCGCCGTAATCCGGGGCGTAACCGGAGTAGCTGTGCTGCTTGCAGCCGGCGCGCGGCGCCGCTAAGATGGGCACGAATCAGCCCGCGCGGAACTTCCAGCACCCCGACGCTTGCCTTTCACTTCCTCTCGCGCCCTTGCCATGCGGCTCTCGGGAGTGGGCGAAGGTCGGTGGCTTCACCCAACGCCCGACCGACTCCCGACAGCCTTGCAGGAGAGCATCGTTCATGGAGAAGCAACTGGTCGTCATCAGCGGCGGCGACAAGGGGCGCACTTTCCCGTTGCCCGAAAGCGGCTCCGTGACCATCGGGCGCAGCAAGGACACCGACACCTCTCTCACCGACGCCCGGGTTTCGCGCAAGCACTGCCAGATCGTGGTCAAGGGGGACGAGGTCGTGCTGGTCGACGCGGCGAGCGCGACCGGTACGTTCATCAACGACCAGAAGGTCAGCGAGCAGCGCTTGATCTCCGGCGACGTGATCCGCGTCGGCAACACGGAGCTGCGCTTCGAAGACCTCGACGTGTCCGAGGCGGCGACGCTCGCGGGCGACGCCATTGCCAGGCAGGTCGCGGCCCCAGCCACCGACATCAGCCGCATGATCGGCACCGTCCTCGGCTCGTACAAGATCGAATCGATCCTCGACCCCGGCCGTTCCAGCGTGCTCTTCCGTGGGCGGGCCGTGCCGGACGGTCCACCCGTCATCCTCAAGGTCTTGCGGCCGGAAGCGGGTGAACGCGACCGCGCTCGATTTGTGCAGGGCATGAAGCAGCTGGTCGGTTTGCAGCACGGGCACCTGCTTTCGGTCCTCAACGCCGGCGCCGAGGGGTCGTTTGCATGGGCAGCGCTGGAGTTCGTCGATGGTTCCGACCTGACGCGAGTGGTCGACCACGGCCAGGACGGCGCGCCGCGCGACTGGCGCGGCGCCGTGCAAATGGCGGTGCAAGTGGGCCGAGCGCTCGAGTATCTCCACAAGAACGACACGTTGCACCGCAACGTCTGCCCACGGGCCGTGCTGGTCGGCGAGCGGGATCGGACCGTCAAGCTCGGGAGCCTGTCGCATGCTTGCCGCCGGAGCAGCTCGGCGCTGCTGCGCACGCTGCGCTCGGAGGAAATCCTGCGCGATGCGGAGTACCTACCCCCCGAGCGTATCAAGGAGGACGTCAAGGGCGACGAGCGCTCCGACGTGTACAGCCTGGGCGCGACGCTGCACGCCCTGCTCCTGGGGCGGCCGCCATACCACGGCAAGAACCCCGCCGAGACATTGACTCAGGTGATGCGCGGCGAACTGTCCAAGGACAAAGACTTCTCCATGCTCCCCGAGGGGTTGCAGGGTTGTCTCAGCCGCATGCTTGCCAAGGCGCCGGAGCTGCGGCACGCCACGGCCGCCGAGGCGGTGGCGGAGCTGGAGCGGTTGCTATCATCTGCCGCCTCTCCCAGCACCGTGCTGCGCTCGGGGCCGGGTACCACGGTCCAGACCCGCGCCGACCGGCGCACCACGGATCGACGCACTCGTGGTGTGAGCGTCGCGTCGGCCTACGAGGTCCTTGAAGAGATCGGCCGCGGCGAGAACGCCACGGTGTTCCGCGCCCAGGACCTGGCGCTGAAACGAAATGTCGCCATCAAGGAGCTGAGCGAGGGGTTCCGCCGCAACCAGCACCGGTCGCAACTGTTCTGGGACGAGGCCCAGTTCCTGGCCGGCGTGGAACACGACAATATCGCCAAGATCTACGGCATCGACAAGGAGAGCGGGTGGCTCATCATGGAGTTGATGCGCGGCAGCGTCGGCGCCAAGCTCGCCGATGGGCCGCTGCCCGCCGAACAAGTTCGTAGCGTCCTGCGGCAAGCACTGGCCGGCCTCGACTTTCTGCACCAACACCACAAGCTGCACGGCGCCATTAAACCCACCAACCTGCTCATCAACGCGAACGGTCGGATCAAGCTCAGCGACCCGGCGGGCCTATCGCCTGACGGCGTGGTCCAGAAGCCGAAAGGGATGATGAAGTACGTGGCGCCGGAGATGCTCAACGCAGAGTTCGGCTCCGTGGGGCCAGGCGTGGACCTGTACTGTCTGGGCTTCACGGCTTTGGAGTTGTTGAAAGGCGCTGAGCTGGAGTCACTGCTCAAAGGTGTGGGCCGGGGTGCCATCGACCCCGAGCTCGGTTGGCTGCGGCTGCACGGATCTCGATCCGAAAACCTCCCCAAGACGCTCGAAATCTTGCCGGATGCCCCCGCGGACCTGGCGCGGGTGATCGACCGTCTGTTGGCAAAGGATGTGGCTAGCCGTTACGCCAGTGCCGCGGAAGCGCTGCGCGACCTGGACGACGCGCCCCTCGTTCTATTCCAGGAATCGCAGAAAACCGCGCAATCAGGTTCCGACGGGGGCGCGAGCGGCACCGGAACGGACGGAGCGGCGCCGAAGGCTTGGAGCCGTCCCTGGATCAACAAGAAGCTGACGAATCCCTGGGTTGCCGCCCCGCTCCTGGCGGCATTCAGTTGCTTCTTTTTCATCCTCCTCTTTCATGATTTTTCGCCGACGGCTCCGCCCGCGCCTCCGAGCGGCTTCGTGGTGCCGAATTACGCGTTCCTGGTGGGCGTGGACGACTATGGCAAGGAACTGCCGCCGTTCCCTCATGCCGAGGCGGACGTCAATGAACTGGCGAGACTGCTGGTCGTGGCCGACTACCCTTCAGACCAGGTCGTTTGCCTGGCTCGCAACCGCGGCGCGACCGACCCGGGTAAGTTCTTGCCCACGGGAGTGAACATCCGGCACCAGCTTCAGGCACTGGCGGAAAAGCGAAAACCCAACGCCAGCCTGCTGCTGGTCCTGGTCGGTCACACGGTTCAGTTCCGCGGCAATCAGGAATGCTACTTCTGCCCGGCCGACGCGCGGTTGGCGGACAAGAGCACTTTGATCCCGCTGTCCGAAATCTATCAGGCGCTTGGCCAGTGGCCCGGCAAGCGTAATGTGCTTCTGATGGACACGGGACGGCCGGTCACCGCCTCGGAGGTCCCGCTTCCCGAAGGGCCCTCGGAACTTGGGCTGGCCCAACCGCAGAAAGTGGTGGCGCCGGAGGGCGTGTTTGCACTTTTCAGCTGCGGCCCCGGCGGTAAGAGCTATCGCCATCGCCAGTCGCGCCACGGGGCGTTCTTCCACTACCTCATCCAGGGCATGCGCGGGTCCGCGGACGAGGACTCCGACCTGCGCTGCACCCTGGAAGAAGTCCATCGCTATGCGACGGCAAACGTGTACAGCTATGTGAACCGCGCTTACGGGCAATCGCAACGGCCCGAACACGCAGGCAAGGCGAATCCCAAGACCTGCCTGACGGAGCGCAATGAGGCGCTCAAGCTGTATCACGAGGCAATCGCGGAGTTCAACAAGGGAGAGAATGAGGGGACGGTTGTCTACTGCGACGAGGTATTGAAACGGCGGGAGTTCGCGGACGTCCATCTGCTGCGGGCGCGGGGCCTTTACTATCAGGGCAAGTTCAAGGAGGCGGCCGGCGATTTCGGGCGTGCCATCGACTTGGACCCCGCCAACGCCGACGCCTACGCCGGGCGTGCCCAAGCGTATCTCGGACTGGGTGAGAACGATCGAGCGTGGGAGGACGCGTCCAAGGCGACGACGTTGGATCCCTACTTTGCTCCCTTTTATGGCGTCCGCGCCCGCGTGCTCTCCGAGCGCAAGCAATTCGACCAGGCGCTCGCGGACAGTGCCGAGTCGCTTCGGCTCGACCCCGGCGCGCCCTCCCTTTACAACATTCGCGGGCTGACCTATTTGGCGGCCGGGAAGCACGATCTCGCGCTGGAGGATTTCGCGAAGGCGGCGCAGCTGGATCCCGCGCTGCCCGTGCCGTTCAAGAACCGAGGACTGACTTACGAAGCCATGCAGCGCCATGAAGATGCCATTCGAGAGTTCACGCGGGCCGTCAAGGCGGATCCGAATTACGCCGCCGGCTACTATCACCGGGCGAGGGCTTACGGCGTGCGTGCGGCAGAACTCAAGAAGCAGGGGCGGCCGGAGTCCGAGGTCGATCGCGCCATGCGATTGGCGCGCAATGACCGCGAAACGGCCGACAACCTCAGATATGACCCCAAGGCGCCGGACCGGTGAGCTTCCGCGTCTGTGTGCTTATTCTCGCCTTCGCCACCCGCACTCCATAGCCAACGACTGGCCCCGGAGAAGCACTCGTTCCCCATTCCGTCCTGCTGCTATGAAAAGGGGGGATATTGCGCCAGGCTTCGCCTGGGGAAGGAGAAGGAGATGTAATGAGTACAACTCGGAAACCTTCCGCTGGAACCCTGCGGGTGCCAATCCCGCCTGGTAGAGCTGGCCAGCAGCCGGAAGCGAGTCTTGCGTCCTGCGCGGGCGACCGGCGGGGCGAAGCGTAGACAGCCAGAGGGAAAGCCTGGACATCGAGCCTCGAAAGTTTTCTCGTCGGGAGCCTTCGCCGTTGTCCCACCGAGGGCCGCGTCGACATGCCGCATGGCTTGGGGGGAGCGTCTCGGCTACGGCAGGATTGTCCACGCTCTCACCGGTTGCCGGAATCACGTCGCTTCGGTTTCCTCGGATGGTTCGCTCTCGTCGTCCTCTGCCGTCGAAGCGCACGGTTCCTCGACATCGACGTATTCCCCGCAGTGAGGGCAATCCTGAATCGTGCCGTACTGATCGGCTGGGAACACGCTGCTCTTTCCGCATTCATCGCAGACCACCTCGGTTGGTCCGTGCTGCTGGGCCTCGCTGGTCCTTTGGGCCAGCTCGGCGCCATGCTGGGTGAGCAACGTGTTCGCTTCGGCAATGTGAGTGGGGTCGTCGACCCACACCTCGATGCCCCGGGCGGAGATTCCAGGCTTCCATCCGGTGAGGCCCTCGAAGCCGCCGAGGGTCATGAGATCCATGACGCGAGCTGGGATGCCGTTGTCGTTCAGCCAGGTAGCAGTGACGACAGCGCTGGCCATGCTGTCACCGACGAAAACGCACCGTGGATCCCGATTGATCACGTTCGTCCGTCCCTTCGTATCAGAGCCTTGGTGGAGTTGGGGGCCGCTGGTTCCTGTTGTTGACGTTACCGCCAGCTGAACATCGGCACAACTGCGCAAGTTGAGCGTTTTCGACCCAGGGACCGCCTCGGGTTGAAGCGCTTGCCTTACATTCCGCACAGTGGTTTGTGTTGGCTCGCCTGAGCTTTGGGTGGCTCATTTCGCATTCTACGCTC
>JAIEMG010000071.1 GCA_019752375.1 Gemmataceae bacterium
TAGTCGGACTTCCTTGACGGAGCTTACCAGCAGCGGCCTTTTCCTCTCATAGCATCTGAAGGCGGAACTACGAACAACAGGAGGCCGATCACTTCACCGCAGGTTAGAACTTGCGAGCTACACGTGAGGCCGGGTCCTGCTTGTAGTACTCGCGCAACAACGCATAAAGCTGCGGATGCCGGTGTTCCATCTGCGTCGGCTTGTCGAAGAAGCATTCCGTGGCCACGGCGAAGAATTCCGCTTCGTTGGTGGTGCCGTACTTGTCCAGCAGCGTTGCGTGGTGATGCTCCGAGGCGCGGATCAGGGCGTCGTACTCGCGCGTCATCACGTCGTGCCAGCGCTGCTGCTCGCCCGCGCTCTCCAGCGGCGGCGTGCCGTTGACAATGCCGTCGAGCATGTCGAGCTGGTGCGAGAACTCGTGATAGACCAGGTTGTGGCCGCGCTCCGGGTGCTTGCCTTCCTCCAGGACCTCGGACCAGGCCAGGATCACCGGACCGCGGTAGTGCGCTTCGCCGAGACGGTCGCTGGAATCTTGCGGTTCGAGATGGCCGGTCGAGCTGTCCGGCGTCACGGCCCGGTAGGCGCCGGGATAGACGAGGATCGACAGCACGCGATCGAAGTAGTTGTGCGCCAAACCCAGCACCAGGAGCATCGCCTGAGCCGCGATGGTCACCTTCATCTCGTCGGTCATCGTCAGCCCGCCACAGCCTTCCCAGCTCTTCTCGGCGACGAAGATGCGCAGGTCGTCGCGCAGCCGAGCCTTTTCGGCGTCGGTGAGATAACGATAGTGAGCGATGTTCTTGTCGAGGTACGGCACCCACTCGGACGGAAACGGCGTGGCTAGGATTTTCTCGCGCCGCCGGCGCTGCAGCCAGGAGAGGATCATGAAGAGAGGCTCCGCGCTACAGGCCAGGCCGGTAGGACTTCCACTCCAGCTTGCACGCGTCGCACTTGAGCGAACCGTGGACGTTGTAGTAGCTGGCGTAGCCCGTGCTGGTGTCCGACTTGGCCAGCGTCATCTCGTCGTGAATGTGGGCATGTTGGTGGCACAGGCCGCGCCCGCAGGCGGCACAGGTCCCTCGCGCGTCGTCGTCACAGAACCAGCATTTCATGGATCGGTCCTCCAGAGAAAGGATATGGGAGGGGATGCTACGCCGCAAGCGGCGGGAGGGATGATATCATCAATGCGCATTCGCGGAGACAATGAACCCGATGGAAGGCGCCTGCAGCGACCCATCAATCGTGCATGCGTTCTTCACCGAGCACATCGACCGGCGTCGGTCGATTGTCGCAGGCAGGGCATTGCTCCGTCGCACGGCGTGTGCTATCACCTGCCTAACGATGCACCGACGCAGGAGAGGCGCGCTTCGACGGCATCCCGTGCGTTTGTTCGGATGTCGCGTCCACTGAAAGAGGACCCCATGCACTTTGCCACCATCCAGACCGAAGGCGGGCCTCGCGCCGCCGTTCTCCAGGGCAAGCATTACATCGATCTGCACGGCACCGATCCCCACTTGCCCGCGAGTCTGCGGACGTTGCTCGAAGCAGGGCCCACGGCGTTGAAGGCCGCGGCCCAGGCTGCTCAGCGAGTCGATGCCGTGCGCATTGAAGCCGGCGCCAAATTCCTGCCGCCCATCCCCGACCCGCGCAAGATCGTCTGCCTGGGCCTGAACTACCGCGATCACGCGGCCGAGACCGGCGCGCCGATCCCGAAGGAGCCGGTGCTCTTCAGCAAGTACGCCACCGCGCTGATCGGTCACGGCGACCAGATCGTGCTGCCCCCGGTCAGCCAGGAGGTCGACTTCGAAGCCGAGCTGGTCATCGTCATCGGCAAACGCGGCCGAAACATCAAGGCCGACGCGGCCATGGGCTACGTCTTTGGCTACACGGTCGGCCACGACGTCTCGGCACGCGACTGGCAGCTGAAAAAAGACCAGAAGCAATGGATGGCCGGAAAGACCTTCGACACGTTCGCCCCGACCGGTCCAGCCATCGTGACCACCGACGAGGTGCCCGACCCGCAAGTCCTCGGCATCAAGCTGCGCCTCAACGGCGAAACGATGCAGGACAGCAATACCAAGCAGATGATCTTCAACGTCGAGCAAACGCTGGCATACATTTCACAGATCTTCACCATCGAGCCTGGCGATCTGATCTTCACCGGCACGCCGCCTGGCGTGGGGATCGCGCGCAAGCCGCAGGTGTGGCTGAAGGCGGGGGACGTGGTGGAAGTGGAGATCGAAGGACTTGGGGTGTTACGCAATCCGGTGGTGGCGGGGTGATCGGCTCGCCAGGTCAGATTTTCGGTCGCTCACGCTCCCGGCTCGCCAATCTCTCAATTCACGATTCTTCTTTCTCTTCGGTCGGCTTTGGCGGCGGTTTCAACTGTTCCACCTGCGGCAAGTCGCGCAGGCTCTTGAGGCCGAAGACTTGCAGGAACTTCTTGGTGGTGCCGTAGAGCACCGGGCGCCCGAGAGATTGGTCGCGGCCGGAGATGCGGATCAGGCCCTTTTCCATCAGCTGGCGAAGCAGCTCGCCGCAGTGGACGCCGCGGACCGTCTCGATGTCGGCCCGCATGATCGGCTGACGATAGGCAACGATGGCCAGGGTCTCGCGCATCGCGCCGGAAAGCCGCAGCTCGTTGCCCGTGCGGCGCAGGCGGGCCATCCAGGGATGGAACTCCGGCCGCGTCAGCAGCTGGAAGCCGCCGGCGATCTCCTGGACTTGAAATGCAGTTCCGTCTCGATCGTAGAGCGATTGCAATTTGCGCACCTGCCGGCGCGCTTCCGCAACGTCAGCCAGGCCGGCGGCGGTGGCCAGGCGGCGGGGTGTCAACGGCTCGTCGGCGGCCAGCAGTGCGGCTTCAACGAACGCCAGCAAGGGGTCGCGCGCCAGGTCGCCCGCGACCCCGCGCTCGCCGCTGGTCTCGTCGCGCAAGCGGTAGACGAGCGACAGCCGTCGGTTCCGCGGCAGGCGGTCGGAGGCCGGCCGTGCCAGGGGGCCGCGCGGCACCGGATGAAACATGCAGAGCCTCCGGGGCCAAAAATCCTTGCCAATCTTGTCGTTGCTACATAGAGTAACGCCCGTCATGTGGGCCGAACAGGTCGATTTCCGTTGCTGTCAGGAGCCTCTCCTGTGCCTCCCCTCGGCTTGATTATCGCCGTGGTCTCCGTGGTGGCGCTGCTGACGTTCGTCGCCGCCTCGGCCGTGTTCCTCATCTGGGTGGAACGCAAGGTCGCCGGACGCATCCAGGACCGCCTTGGCCCGACACGCGTCGGCGGCAAGTTCGGCTGGTTGCAGACCATCGCCGACGGCATGAAGCTGCTTGTCAAGGAAGACATCATTCCGGGCAGCGCCGATCAATTCCTCTTCCGACTGGGGCCGTATATCGCCTTCTGTGGCGCGTTCGTCGCGTTCATCGCCTTGCCCTTCGGCAATGGCGTCGTCGCACTGGACATGAACATTGCCATCTTCTTCATGCTGGCGGTAATGTCCACGGAAGTCTTCGGCATCATCATGGCCGGCTACGGATCCGGCAGCAAATGGTCGCTGTTCGGCGGCATGCGTGAAGCGGCCCAGATGGTCAGCTACGAAGTGCCGATGGCCATCTGCGTGCTGGTCCCCGTGATCGTGGCCGGCAGCATGAACCTGAGCGAGATTGCCCGCGCTCAGACCGGCTGGATCTACCAGTGGTACCTCTTCCGCGACCCGTTCACCTTCTGCGCCTTCTGGACCTACTTCTGCTGCGCCACCGCGAGCTGCAAGCGGGCCCCGTTCGACCTGGCCGAGGCCGAAAGCGAGCTGGTGGCCGGCTTCCACACGGAATACAGCGGCCTACGCTGGTCGTTCTTCTTCATGGGCGAGTACGGCGCCATGTTCGCCGTCAGCGGCATCGCCGTCCACCTGTTCCTGGGCGGCTGGAACCTTGGGCTGGTGCCTTTCGAGCTGAGCGATCAGTTCGCGAAGTGGATGGGCACCGCCAGCGAGCCGTCGATGGTCGGGTTCGTGATCGGCAATGCCATCAATGTGATTGTCTTCATCACCAAGGGCATGTTGCTCGTCTTTGTCATGATCTGGATTCGCTGGACGTTGCCGCGGCTGCGCATCGATCAGGTGATGATGACGTGCTTGAAGTACCTGCTACCCATCAGCTGTGTGCTGCTGCTGGGCGTGAGCTTCTGGCACCTGGCGATGCCGTCGTTCGTCTTGCAGGGGCTTCGCTACGTCCTGGCGACGGTCTGCGTCCTGTGGTTCCTGTGGACCGTCCGGCAGGTGCTGACGGCCAAGGGCACGCCGCTGTCGCAAGGGATGCCGGCGTGGTGGAAGGAAGCGGAGGCGCCAGGGTATGGCTCCCTGACGCGGACCTAACGGGCGAGCGAGGGGCGCTTGCCTCCGGTTGCCTCGCGCTCGAGGATTCTCTCCGGTGGGCCAGACACTCTTGTCTGGCTGGCCAGACAAGAGTGTCTGGCCCACCGGAATGTAAGGCAGCGATTCATGATGGAATTTCAAGCGTTCCTGTTCTACTTCGTCGCAATCCTGACCGGGTTGTGCGCCATTGCCGTGGTGGTGACGCAAAACATCGTGCGTTCCGCCGCATGGCTCATGTTCGCGCTGGCCGGCACGTCGGTTATTTTCTTCTTGCTCGGCGCTGATTTCGTCGCTGCCACGCAGTTGATCGTCTACGTCGGCGGCACACTGGTCCTGGTGGTGTTTGGCGTCATGCTAACCGCGCAGGGGCCGTTCATCAGCATGAAGACAGGAGCGGTCGAGTGGGCCATGTCCACCCTGGTGGGCCTGCTGCTGGTCGGCGTTCTGATCGGGACGATCGTCCGTGATCCGACCTGGAAGGACCTCCCGAAGCCCAAACCGACCGAGGCGAACCAATCGTTCAATTCCGTCGCCCTGGGCGAATCCTTGCTGGGCGTGGAGGAAGCGACGCCCGAGGCACGCCTGACCGGCACCTTCGACCCGCGTACGGCCCCGCGCCGCACGCGGATGGCGTACCTGCTGCCATTTGAAATCGTCTCGGTGCATTTGCTGGTCGTCCTGATCGGCGCGGCGTACCTGGCCCGCGCCAAGCGCCGGCGAGGAGCGACGCCATGAATCCCCCCGTGGAGATCGGCCTGACGCATTATCTCAGCCTCGGCGCCGTGATGTTTGTCTGCGGCGCGGTGTGCATGGCGACCAAGCGCAATGCCATCGGCATCCTGATGGGGGTGGAGTTGGTCCTCAACGGCGCGAACATCAACTTCGTCGCTTTCGCGGCCTTCAATCCCGCGTTCGATATCGAAGGGCAGGTGTTCGCCCTGTTCGTGATCGTGCTGGCCGCGGCTGAAGCGGCGGTGGCACTGGCCATCGTGCTCAACTTCTACAACAACCACATGACCGTGGACGTGGATACGGCCGAGGAGCTGAAAGGATAGTCATGGAGCACCTGCAACACCATCCGGGGCTGCTCTATGTGGTCGCCACGCTGCTGCCGCTGGCCTCGTTCCTGATCCTCCTCCTTGCGGGCGGGCTGCGGGCCGCGGTCCGGCCGTGCCGCGAATCCAACGGGACGTGCGGCGCGATCTACGGAATGCTCGGCGGTGATACGCCGCGAAAAACCGGAGCCTACATTGCCACGGTTGCCATCGGGTTGGCATTTGTCTGTTGTCTGATCGGCTTCATCTGGCATGCCAAGGACACGCATCATGCTCATGATGCTCACGCCCCGGCAGCGAGTGCTCAAGGCGGTCATGGCGTCAACAAGGCGCTGCATACCGAAGAACATCGCTGGGCCGGACGAATGACCTGGGCGGCCATCGGCTGGACGGAATCCGATCTGCAGAAGCCCGGCAGCAAGCTCGAGATTGGCTACAAGATCGACAATCTTTCGTCGATCATGTTCCTGATGGTGACGTTCATCGCCACCCTCATCCATCTCTTCTCGATTGGCTACATGGCCGACGAGTTACAGCCGATCACGGAAGACCATCACGTCCATACCGAGGACGGCCATCTGCATCGCCGCGGCCGGTTCGGCCGGTTCTTCATGTACCTCTCGCTGTTCTGCTTCTCCATGCTGAACCTGATCCTGGCCGACAACCTCTTTCAGGTCTTCGTCAGCTGGGAGCTGGTGGGCATCTGCTCGTACCTGTTGATTGGCTTCTACTACGAACGCCAGAGTGCTTCCAATGCGGCGAATAAGGCCTTCATCACGAACCGAGTCGGCGACGCAGGCTTCATCATTGGCCTGTTGATCGTCTGGACCTACATCGGCTCATTGAACTTCGATGACGTCTTTCGTCAGGTCCGCGCTCCGAAGGATTCGCACGGCAGGCCCGTACCCTTGACGGGCCAGGTCGTGCGCGGCGAGCCGAAGCTGACGGACGAAAAAATGCCGGGGCTGGAAGTCACGCCCGGCGGTTACGACGTGCTGCTCTTCCGCAAGGCGCCGCCGCCCGGTTCGCACTATCATCCGCCGGAGATCGAAGAGGTCCTCCCGGTCGACGCCAGCCCCGAGTGGTACGAGAAGAACCCGGAGGAGCACCAGTACAGCACCATGCCCTATTGGCTCCTGGTTGTCGCTGGCCTGGGCATCTTCCTCGGTTGCGTCGGCAAGTCGGCACAGTTCCCACTCCAGGTCTGGTTGCCGGATGCGATGGAAGGCCCGACGCCGGTCAGCGCATTGATCCACGCTGCCACCATGGTGGCAGCGGGCGTCTACCTCGTCGGCCGTATCTATCCGCTGCTTACCTGGGACTCGCGACTGGTCATTGCTTACACGGGCGCCATCACGCTCTTCGTGGCCGCGACGGTTGCCATCGTGATGACGGACATCAAGAAAGTGCTTGCCTATTCCACGGTCAGCCAGCTTGGCTACATGATGCTGGCCCTGGGCGTGGGCGGCTGGGCGGCGGGCTTGTTTCACCTGCTGACGCACGCCTTCTTCAAGGCCCTGCTCTTCCTCGGTTCCGGCAGCGTCATCTATGGGTGCCATCACGAGCAGGAAATGCCGAAGATGGGCGGCCTGTTCAAGAAGATGCCGATCACCGCGATCACGATGTTGATCGGCGTTTTGACGATTGCGGGCACGCCGCTTTTCTCCGGTTGGTACAGCAAGGATGCAGTCATCGCCCACACGTTTGGATTTGCCTACGTTCATCCACGGCACGGCATTCTGTTCCTTCTGCCGCTGATCACCGCCGGTATCACTACCTTCTACATGTTCCGTATGTGGTTCCTGACCTTCACCGGCAAGCCGCGCGATCATCACGTCCACGAGCATGCCCATGAATCACCGCGGCTCATGACGATTCCGCTGATCCTGCTCGCCATCTGCAGCGTCGGCGTTGCCTGGGGCTGGCCCGTTTGGGACGCGGAGGCAAGCGCCCTGGAAGCCCACGTGCATCACGCACAGCACCATGCAGTGGTTGCCGACTTCGGCGCAATGTTGAACGACACGGCCCTTCCTGCGGGAAAGAACGAGGACACCGAGCGGTACTGGTCCCAGAAACTGCACGGTTCCGCAGGCATGTTGGCGCTGCTGGCCGCGGGTTTGGGGTTCGTCTTTGCCTTCCTGACCTACAAGTCGAACGTGCTCGACCCCGCCGATGCCAAGGCGCAGTTCCCGGCGGTTCATCGCTTCCTGCATCACAAGTGGTACTTCGACGAGGCCTACAGCGTGCTGCTGGTGCGCCCCGCCCTGGCCGTCGCGGGCTGGTGCTCGGCATTCGACGCCCGTGTCATCGACGGCTTTGTGAACCGCTTCGCAAGCTTCTCCGTCTGGATCGCGAATGGCTACGGCAAGTTCGACAACGGCATCGTCGATGGCCTGGTCAACGTGATCGGCAACACGACTTACCGCACCGGCACCTGGCTGCGCCATGTGCAAACGGGCTATCTGCGCAGCTACGTCCTGTTCCTCGTGCTGGCGCTGATTGGACTCTACGTGCTGCTTTCCTACTTTGTCTCCTTGGCCTCGTTGGGGTGACAAGAGCCGCGGACAACAGTCGCAGGTTTCAGCCTGCGGCATCGCCGGAGACGACGCCTTCTTCCGCGGGCTGAAGCCTGCGGCTACGAGATGTGAGCGATTGCCATGATCGACAGTGAATATGACCTGATCCTGATGAGCCTGGTGATCTTTCTCCCGGCGCTGTTCGCGCTGCCGCTCTGCGTGCGCTGGATCTTCCCGCGCGGCAGCGAGGAATGGATGCGCTGGTGGGCGCTGCTGGCCACCACCGTCACGTTCGTCGTCAGCCTGTTCATGTTCATCAGCTACTACTACATGCCGAAGCAACAGGCCGCTGGCGAGTTGCCCGGCCACAGCCGCAGCGGCCTGCTCAACGCGCGTGGCGACCATTTGCTCGCCGATGAGCTCTCCGTCCAGCCGCGCAAGGGCAACAACTGGGTTGCTCGCGTGGCGTGGATTCCCAAGTTCAACATCGACTACTATGTCGGCGTGGACGGCATCTCCATGCCGTTGATCTTGCTGACCACCGTGCTTTCGTTCCTGGCACTCCTAGCCAGCTGGAACATCGAAAAATACGTGCGCGGTTACCTGATTCTGTTCTTGCTGCTGGAAACGGGCATGATCGGCACGTTTCTGGCGCTGGACTTCTTCCTCTTCTACATCTTCTGGGAAGTAATGCTGCTGCCGATGTACTTCCTCATCGGCGTCTGGGGCGGCCCGCGCCGAGAGTACGCGGCAATCAAGTTCTTCTTGTACACATTGCTCGGCAGCGTGTTCATCCTGATCGCGATGCTTGCCTTCTACTTCACCGACATTCACTCCTTCGTGCCGCCGGCTGTGGCACAGTCGGCCGCCGAACAGCTCAAGAAGAGCGGCGCGACGCAGACCGAGAAGGAAACGCAGCAGAAGATCGACGATCGGTTCAGGAACTCGTTCGACCTGGTCATGCTCCAGCGTGCCGGCCGTGCGGCGGCGGAGTTCTTGAGCGCCAGCCCCGAGACGCAGGAGAAAATGAAGGCGGGCAACCCGGCCTATGCCCAGGACTTCTTCAAACCGGCGTTCCAGATCGCCATGTTCCTGCTCTTGTTCATCGGTTTCGCCATCAAGGTGCCGGTGTTCCCATTTCATACATGGTTGCCTGACGCCCACGTCGAAGCACCAACGCCGATCAGCATGATCCTGGCGGGCGTGCTGCTGAAACTGGGCGGCTACGGCATCATTCGCATCGCCTATCCGATCTGTCCATGGGCCGCCGAGACGCTGGCCTGGTGGGTGGCGCTCTTTGGCGTCATCAACATCGTCTACGGCGCCTTCGCGGCGATGGCGCAGAAGGACTTCAAGAAGCTGGTGGCGTACAGTTCCATCAGCCACATGGGCTACGTCATCCTCGGCATCGCCGTATGGTCGGTGGGGCCGAAGTCGCAGTACTGGTCGTGGGGCATGAACGGCGCGATGTTCCAGATGATCGCCCACGGCATCACCTCGGCCGGCATGTTCTTCCTCGTCGGCGTCATCTATGACCGGGCGCATCATCGCAACCTGGACAACTTCCGCGGACTTTACGAGCCCATGCCGCTCTACGGCGGGATCAGCGCCATCATCTTCTTCGCGGCCTTGGGTTTGCCCGGCATGTGCGGCTTCGTCGGTGAGTTCATGGTGGTGCTGGCGACCTGGCAGTATAACCCGGTCTTCTCGATCCTCGCAGCGCTCACGGTGGTACTGACCGCCGCATATATCCTGTGGACGCTGCAGCGGGTCTACCTGGGCGTCAACCCGGCGTACAAGGACTTCGTGGACATCACGCCGCGCGAGTTGCTGTGTATCGTGCCACTGGTCGTGTTGTCCGTCCTTCTGGGAGTGATGCCCAACCTGCTCCTGTCGTGGATGGAGCCGAGCGTGACGGGACTGGTGAATACGCTGGCACGGCTGCCGGGATGGTGACCGAAACGGTAATGACGAATGTCTAATGACGAATGCCTAAGGAATGACCAATCTCCAATCCCTAGCAGATGTGCGGACGAAGCGACCAAACGGGCCCCCCTCGCCCCTATACTCAGGGGAGAGGGGGGGCTGAAGATCAATCACTCACCGAGTGTGTCCATGTTTCTGGATCCGAACACGATCGGCAAAATCAGCCTGAGGCTTCAGCAGGATTGCTTCGACTTCCTGCCGGAGTTGATCCTGTGCGGCACGATTGTGCTGATGCTGTTCCTACGCCTATTCACTGCCATGAGCCGCTGGCACCTGGGGCTCGAAGCGCTGACGCTGACGCTCGTTGCCCTTGCGGTGGCGTGGGTGCAGTGGCAGAGCATTCCGATGGGGCCGGATGGCAGGTCCGATGGCATTTCGCGCCCGATCTTCGGTGGCGCTGACCCGGCATCCGGATTGCTGGTCTACGACAACTTCACGATCTACTTGCGACTGTTCCTGCTTTCCTTCACGGCCCTGATTATTTGGCTGTCGCTGCTGACCGGAATTCCCGACGCGGAGGACAGCGGCGACTTCTACTGCCTGCTGCTCGGTGCGACCGTAGGCATGTGCCTGATGGCATCGGCCAATCATCTGCTGATGGTCTTCATCGGCATCGAAATGGCCAGCTTGCCGAGTTACGCACTGGCGGGCTTCCTGAAAGGACGCCGGCAATCGAGCGAGGCATCGCTCAAGTACGTCGTTTACGGCGGCGGCGCCGCAGGTGTCATGCTCTACGGCATCAGCCTGATTGCCGGCAAGTTCGGGACTGGATACCTGCCGGACCTGGCGAAGGTCATCCCCGAAGTCGCATCCCAGGGCCTCGATCCTGTGTTGATGCTGGGAATGCTGTTCATTCTGGTCGGCATCGCCTTCAAGCTGGCCGCAGTGCCGTTCCACTTCTGGTGTCCCGACGTATTCGAGGGCGCTGCGGCCGAAGTGGCAGGCTTTCTTTCGGTCGCCTCCAAGGGAGCCGCACTGGCCTTGCTGGCCCGGTTGGTCCTCGTACTGACGGCTCCGGCGACGGCGGCGGACCCCACTGCACTGACGCGTTACCTGGTGCCGACGCTGGCCTTTTTTGCAGCCATCACGGCAACCTTCGGCAACCTGGCAGCGTATTCGCAGACCAACCTCAAGCGGCTGCTTGCTTACTCGACGATCGCACATGCCGGTTACATGATGATGGGGCTGGCAACCCTGACGAAGGAAGGCGCGAGTGCGGTCCTCTTTTACCTGATCGTTTACCTGGTCATGAACCTGGGTGCCTTCGCCGTCGTTGCATTCCTGCGGAACCAGACCGGATCGGAGGACCTGGCGAGCTTTCGCGGCCTGATCCATCGTGCCCCGGTGCTGGTCATCACGCTGGCGATCTTTTTGCTCAGTTTATTGGGCCTTCCGCCGCTGGCGGGGTTTGCAGCGAAGTTTCAGATCTTCTGGGCGCTCTTCAAGGCCGGCCAGTTCTATGCCAATGAGGGGCAGCAGAGTCTGAGCACGACCATGTACGCCTTGCTGGTAATCGGCGGCGTCAACACGGTGTTCAGCCTGGTGTATTACGTGCGCGTCCTCAAGGTGATGATCCTGGAAAAACCGCTCGAGGAAGTGGAAGGCAGGCCGTCGGTGCCGCTGGCGGTGCCGCCGCTGTCGGCGTTCTACGCCACGCTGCTGGCCGCGTTGATCTTCGTTGTCGGCATCTTCTGGAACCCGCTGGCGGTTCAGAGCGAAAAGGGCGTGGAACGACTTCGAGACCCTCTGAGCACCGTGGACGCGAAGCCGGCAACGGATTCGCCAGCACTGGCCGGCGGCCCGGCGGAGCGCATGCCATGATGGACCGCGTCAACGCATTAGTGGTGAAAAGCCTCGCGGTTCGCATGGGCCGCTCGTTGCTGCAGTATGCCAGCGATGCCTACCCCTGGAGTTCGGCAGACGAAGGCGGAGCGTTGACCGAGATTGAAAGAATGATTCGCGCGGAGCAGAAGGCGACCGCAAGTCTCATCCTTTGGCTTCAGCGTCACCATCTGCCGCTGCCCTACTTCGGCCCCTATCCCGAGAACTTCACGCGCTTCAATTTCGTGTCGCTCGATTACCTGCTTGCGATTCTGGCCGACCACGAGCAACAAGCCACCGACGCGACAAAGCGCGACCTGGCTCTGCTCACCGACCCGGAAGCAATTGGACTGGTGCAGAAAGTGCTGGAGATGGACGAGCAGCACGTGGAAGTGCTCAAGAAGCTAGCCGCTCAACAGCAGCCCGAGCCCGCCGCGAAATGACCGTTTGCGGGAGGCCATGATGCGTGAACCCTCCTCCCGTCCCGAGCTCATCGACACGCACGCCCATCTCCAGGACGAGAAATTCCACGAGGACTTGCCCGAAGTCCTGCAACGCGCCGCCGCAGCGGGTGTGAGCCGCATCGTAACCATTGCGACAACCGCACTCGATAGCGCAGTCTGCATCGCCCTGGCGCGGCAACACACGTTGCTTTCGGCAACAGTGGGGCTCCAACCGAACAACCTGGCCCAGGAACCGCCGACCGCGTGGGACGAAGTCCTGCGCCTGGTCGAATCTCCCGGCGTCGTCGGCATCGGCGAGACCGGGCTTGATCGTCACTGGGACTTCACGTCATTCGCACAGCAGGAAGACTACTTCGCACGCCACCTCGAGCTGGCGCGTCGGTACCACTTGCCCCTGGTCATCCATTGCCGTGAAGCCGATGCGGACGTGGTGCGCATGCTCCGCGAGGACTACGAACGCCATGGCCCGGTCCGCGGCGTGATGCACTCCTTTGCCGGGGATGCAGCGACTGCGGCGGCATGTCTTGCCATGGGGCTCTACATCTCATTCGCAGGCATGGTGACTTACAAGAACGCCCAGGACCTGCGCGATGTAGCGAAGACCGTACCTCTGGATCGCCTGTTGGTGGAGACTGACAGCCCGTACCTGGCCCCGGTACCGGTTCGCGGCCGCCGCAACGAGCCGGCGTTTGTGGCACATACCCTGGCGTGCCTGGCCAGCGTGACGGGCCAATTGCCTGAAGTCCTGGGGGCTCAGACCAGTTCCAATGCACGAAGGTTCTTCGGCTTGCCCGGCTAACGGATCGCACCGATCGCACCCTACTTCCCGTGATGGATAGGGTCGCCGTGTCAGACAGCGGCTTCAGTACTCCACGATGGAGTACCCGTGCCGTTGATTGACCAGGGAGACGACATTGCCCGGTTGATCGACGATCAGGGCGAAAAGACTGATGATGTCACGGCCAAGCAGGCTCATGTCCAGAGGACTTGGTTCCGTGGCTGCCAAAAACTTTCCCGGAAAGACGATCTTGGTGCCGTCCTCGCGCTTCAGCCGGAGGGTGGTTTCCACAAGGACGGGGGCAGCGACGCCGCTCACTCCACCCAGGTGAACGGCTGCTGGCGAGTGCTCGAGTTGGAGAAGCTGTAGCGTTTCGGCGTGGAGCAAGGTCCGATCTGCCCCCGTGTCCAGCAGGAAGTGAACCACCTGCCATTCCTGCTGCCCGGTAAGCAATTCTCCGCGAATCACTGGCCGAACCACCTCGTCGTCACAACGATACCAGGCTCCATCAAGACGCATAGATGCGGATGGTCCTTTCCTGAGGCACGCTCAGTACAAAGCTCCCGTCATCGTCGGGATGTGCTGCTTTGCCCATCGCCTTGGCTTCCAGGGCCGTGTCCGCCACGAACATTTCCTCTCCGGCAATGCAGACGCACTTGCCGCGATGGCTGTAGATTTCCTTCGTATGGGCTTGCCACCAGGCCGCGTTGCGATTTGCCCGTTCATTTTGCGCTCGAGCCTTGGCCAGTTCCGCAGGATCGGTCACTTCCCTCATGACCAGGGTCGGTTCCTGCTCTGACTCCGGTACACCTTGCTCGGATACCTTGCGGATCATGGAGCCCTCCGCGTCGGCGGGACGACGCTCAAGTCTCGACTCGTGAATCTGGGCAGGTGGTTAAATCGCTCTCGCGGGTCGTCCTGTCTTCCAGCCCGAAGCCGCCACCGGTACTTGAACCAACTCCCAAGCCCTTTCCGGAGATCCTGAGCCACGTTGCCTTCCTGCCTGAGTTTCCTGGTTTCTCATGAGGGCTGAAAGCGGGCCGCACTTCTACTTGTCTAAATACCCTGTCCGTGCCGGCTTGGCAACCAACCATTGCGGTTCGCCTCGACGCCCGCGACAAAATCGCTAGAATCCGCCCTCCCATTCGGTCGATGTGAAGGAAAGCCTCCATTCTTATTCGAGGACGTCGGCATGACGCGTTCGCAGCCGTCTTCCGTTGCGCAGCCCGCGGCCCCGCGCCGCTCGGGTGCCATTGTAGCGTCGTTCGTGGTCGGCCTACCGCTGGGCGTGGCCATCCTGGCTGGAGTCCATTACGGGCCGCTGCAAGACACGGTCGTTCATCAGTACCTCAAGCATCCCGTCCAGGGTGCAACAGTAATCATGGCGTGCCTGGCACTGGGCGGCTTGATCGGCAAGTTGTGGGCCAGCCGAACGGAACGGGCAGCCCTGAAGAGCGACCTGCTGCCGGTCTGGGATGGCAAGACGGTGCCGGTGGGCGCTGCCGCGGCACTGCTCGCGGAGCTGGATCGGCAGCCGCGCGGCCTGCAGGATACCTACCTGGGTCGGCGCATCAGTGCGGTGCTGGACTTCCTCTGCAAGCGCGGCTCCGCGGCAGAACTGGACGACCACATGCGCTCGCTGGCCGATACCGACGCGCTCGGACAGGAATCGAGCTACGGGCTGACGCGCTTCATCACCTGGGCTGTGCCGATCCTCGGCTTCCTCGGCACCGTGCTGGGCATCACCAAGGCCATTGCCGGCGTTAATCCGGAAGTGCTGGAAAAGAACCTGAACCAGGTCACCGACGGCCTGGCCGAGGCCTTCGATACCACCGCCCTCGCCCTGGGCCTCACCATGGTCATCATGTTTATCAGCTACTTGGTGGAACGGCTGGAGCAGGGCATCCTGGAAGCGGTCGATCATTACGTCGAGCGCCAGCTTGCACACCGCTTTCAGCGGACCGGTTCCGCCGGCGGCGAGTTCATCGAGGTACTGCGCGAGAATACCGACGTGCTAGTGCACAGCAGCGAGCAGCTCGTGCAGAAGCAGGTCGAAGTCTGGGCCAAGGCGCTGGGCGAGGCGGACCGGCGCCGCACCGAAGCCGAGCAGCATTTGCAAGAGCGGCTCGACCAGGCACTGCAAACCGCCCTGGAAAAGACGATGGACGCTCAGACCAAGCGGCTGGCTGCCCTGGAAAAGCAATCGAGCGCCCAGGTGCTGGTCCTGGCCGAAAAGCTCAGCGGTTTGACCAAACTTGCCGACAGCCTGGCCGCCCAGGCGGATGGGATGCGGAACTTGCAGGCCGGCGAGAAGCAACTGGTTCGCTTGCAGGAAGTGATGCAGCAGAACCTGTCGGCCCTGGCCGGCGCCGGCGCGTTTGAGCAAGCAGTCCACAGCCTGACGGCGGCGATTCACCTGCTCACCTTACACTCGGTTCCGGGTGCCAACAAACGGCCCGGCTTGGCGGCATGAGACGGCGTCGGCACGTCCTCCAGGTTTCCACGTTCCCATTCCTGGCTGTGCTCCTGTGCACGATGGGGTCGCTGATCCTGGTATTGCTGGTGGTCGATCGCCGGGCCAAGGTCGTCGCGCGCGCCAAGGCCGAGTTCGCCCTCGCCCAGATGGCCGGCGAGGACGCCAAGGTCGTCGCTGCCCGCGAAGCCGAGTGGGAGCGCCGTCGTCAGTCCTTGCACCTGACGCTCGAAGCCCAGTCGCGCGAGTTGAAGACCCAGGCCGACAAGCTGTCGCACGAGACGCTCTCCGCCGCGGAAGCGATGCAGATGTCGCTGGAGCACACCCGAGCCGTCCAGGAACGGCTGACCAATGAAAAGGTAGTGCTGGCCCAGGGCGAGCAGACAATCGCGGCTCAGCGCGCCACGGTGGCTGCCGAGGCGAAGAAAACCAGCGAGGCCCAGTCCGCGCTCGCCCGCATGGCAGCCAATCTGAACTCGCTCGAACGTGCGGTGATCGACCTGCGCAGCGCTCGGCAGCGCCAGGAGCAGACCTACTCCCTGGTGCCCTACCGCGGCAAGTACGGCGAGAATCGTCGCCCGCTGTACGTCGAATGCACCGATCGAGGCCTGATGTTTCATCCCGATCGATTCGCCATCGAAGGCTGGGAAGTGGCGCCGAACGACGTACGCATCGAGGTCGAGCGTCGGATCGCTCGCCAGCGTGCCGCACTACCGAAGATGGATGCCAAGGAACAGGTGCCCTACCTCCTCATGCTGGTTCGGCCCTCGGGCATTCGCAACTACTATCGAACGATGAGCTCGCTGGTGGGCTTGAAGCTCGATTTCGGCTACGAGTTGATCGACGAGGACTGGGCGCTGAACTTCCCGGAAGACGAAAACGCCGCGAATGCCAGCCCGTGGACGGCGACTGGAATTCCGAACACTCGACCATTACCCCCAAATTCGACACAGGCGGTTGGCCGTGGCCCGGGCGGCATGCTGGGATCGCCGGGAATGCCTGGCGGCTCGCGCGGACCAGGCGGTGGCGGCATCGTGGGCGGCCCCGGCGGTGCAGTCGTTGGTTCAGGGGTACCAGGCGGCGGTCCGGGCGAAACATCCGGAGTCGGTTCACCGGGACCGGGGTTCGGCCCTGGCGGTTCTCAGGGAAGCGGCAACCCCGGATTGGCCACGGTCCCAGGCGGTTCGGTCATCGGCAGCGCGGGCCCAGGCAGCAATGGAAACGGTGGCTCACCGGGCGGTCCACGCGTCATTGGATCGGCTGGCGGCAGCCCTTATGGTACTGGCTCTGGAACCGGTGGTTCGGGTGGCGTGATTGGCGCGGCGCCGGGATATGGGCCAGGTGGACCGTCCGGACCAGGTGGTCCAGGTGCCGGAAACGGCGGCACCGGCACCGCAGGTGGCCCACGCACTGGCTTTGAAGCCGGTAGCACCGGAGGGAACGCGCCGGGCAGCGCCGCCATCGGCGGCACGGGTGGAGCGGGCACCGGCTCTGGACCAAGCGGCACGGGTGGGAGCGCGTCGAGCCCGGCCTTCGGCACTGCGGGCGGACCAGGCACCGGGTTTGGTCCTGGCAGCGCGGGCGGAAGTGCGACGGGCGGTCCCGGCATTGGTATCGCAGGCGGCGCACCAGGCACAGGCTTTGGACCGGGCGGAAGCGGATTGGGCGGCTCCAGCACCGGCATTGCAGGCAGTGGATCAGGAACCGGCTTCGGACCTGCGGGACCGGGCGGGAGCGGATTGGGCGGTCCAGGCATCGGCAATGGTGGCGGTGCATCGAGCGCCGGCCTTGGCACCGGCTCCGGCGGCACCAGTGGAGGAACGCCGGCCGCTCCTGGCGGTCCGACACTGGGCACGGCGAATGCATCGGGCACACCGGGAACCAGCGGCCCACAAACGGGCCCCGGATCGGGCAGTGCGCCAACAGGCACCGGTGGTCCCGCTTCATCGCAACCGCGTACCGCCAGTGCCGGCCCTGGCAGTCCGTTGACCATTGGCTCCGGCTCCAGCGGGGGCGGCACGCCCGCCAGCGGCCCCGTAGTCGGTCTGAATCTTGGATCATTGGCGACGAGCGGCGGCAGCGGCGCCAGGCCCGCGGGA
>JAIEMG010000042.1 GCA_019752375.1 Gemmataceae bacterium
ACTCCGATGCGCTTGGTCGAAAACCGCCCTTTCGTGGCGACCCGGGTGCGTGCGCGACCGGCTTTCTTCAAGGTCTCGAAGAACTCCGGTCGCTCACGCTCCCGGCTCGCCCGAGGATTTCGGGGTTTTCTACAAAGCAACTCCGATGGCTTCAGCCTGCGGAGTGGCGTCGCAGGTGCCGTATATTCCCTCCACAGGCTAAAGCCTGCGGCTACAGACGGTTCCGGTGAATCAGGAATCAGGTTGTACCACGAGCGGTTAGCTCGTGGCATCTGCGTTTCCCGTGCGCTTCTCCTCGGCCGAACTGGGCCGCGCGTACAGCGGTTCCAGCGTCCATGCGTCGTCGAAGTGGCCGCTGCGAAAGCGTGCCAAACCGAGGTGCAAGAGGCCCGGCAGGTACGGATCGCGTCGCGATTCGTCAACGATCCGACTTCCTGCCGGCAAACGGGCTTCCACCTGGCGCGTCGCGGGCCCGCTGACCCAGGCGGCTGCATCGCGCTTCGCCAGCCATTCCGGCGCCAGGATGACGCCCAGTTCCGATGGTGCCGTCCACTCGTTTCCGGCGCTGCGCTCGAAGCGCTGGATGTAGAGCTTGTCCTGCTGAGCGTCCGCCAGGATATCGACGGCTTGCGCCTCGGCCGGCGCTTGCCGCGCGATCACTTGAAACGTGTCGATACCAAGGATGGGGCAGCCGGTCGCGTAGGCCAGGACCTTGACGGACATGATGCCGACGCGCAGCCCGGTGTAACTGCCTGGCCCGCGACTGACCATCACACCGTTGAGATCGCGTGGCCGCCAGCCTTGCTCCGCAAGCAGTTCCGCCACGGCCGGCGCCAGATCACGTGCGTGGCGCCGGGTCTCGTCCAGTCGGCGCTGGCCCGTCAGCGTCGCGCCCCGCGCGACGGCGACCTGCCCGACCTTGCCGGACGTTTCAATCAACAATAATCGAGGCTCGTCGGCAGTCGGCACGCGCGGGTGTCTCCGGTCGGTTGCTTTCCCTTCATCGTAGTGCCGGGCGGCGAAAGCGGAACGTCGGAATGTGCGGTTCCGATCTGCTGGCTCAGCGCTGCCGGGGACGGTATAACCATCTCATGCTCACCGTCGATCCGCATCCGCTCCTGGATTTGTGTGCATTTCAGACCCGGTTCCCACACCCCTTGGGTGAATCGCCATCGCCGGCGGAACTGACCGCACTGCTTGCTTCAGACGCCCCCGCACCCTTATCCAGCGACGACACCGTCCGCGACGCGGTACGCACCCTGCTGCGGCACGGCGGCTTCAAGCCGACGGGGCGGAGTAAGCCCGCGTCGGAATACCTGCTCAAGGCGGTACGTGAGCATTTGCTCAGCCCGATCAACCTGGCCGTCGACGTCTGCAACATCGTCTCCTACCACAGCGGCCTACCCATCAGCGTGGTCGATCTCGATCGAGTGCGACCGCCCCTGCGCGTGAGAATCGCAGAGGTTGGTACGTCGTATGTCTTCAATGCCTCGGGACAGTGCATCGATCTGAGCGGGCTTCTGAGCCTGTACGATGGGGAGGGCCCCTGTGCCAATGCGGTCAAGGACGCGCAACGCACCAAGACGTCGGCGGAGACGCGGCAGACGCTGTCGCTCATCTGGGGTTCTGTAGCGTTGCCTGGGCGATCCCAAGCTGCCGAACAGTGGTATCGAGCCCTGCTGGAGCAATGCGGCGCCGTCACCGAACGGCTGACGACTTGAACGGACCATCTTCTCCCCCGCGAATGGACCGAAACTTGTCGAGCGGCATACGATTTGCTTTTCTCCAGTCGTCTGCCTTTTCGCATCCGAGGTCCGAGCCATGCATCTCACCGACACGCCATCGCCGTCCGACGAATTGGTTCGCTGGGCTTCTCTCGCGACCATTGGCCTGCACACGCCTGGTGACCGGCCCTGGTACCTGGCCACGCCCCCGCCCCAAGACGCGCTGCGGTGGGAATACCTGTGCGCGTGCAGCCGTCAGCACGTGATCGTTCGGCGCTACCTCTGCGCCGATGGGGAAGCATGCGTATATATCGGCCAGTGCTTGCGTTGTGAAGCAGTGGTCTGGGCGTTTCGCGACCTGAAAGCGTCCAGCTTCTAGGGTTGGCTCCGCGCCAACCGCCGTGGAGATGCCTACCTCGCCTGGTCGGGAGACTCCCGTTCCCTCCGTCGTTCGCCGCGCGCAAATCGAAAGATTCTGTTTGACAACTCCAACTTCCGTTCGCTAACCTCCTTTCCACTGCTGCCGGAATTTTCTGGTTGCAGGGTTAGGTTTTCCGCTATCGACGACTCGCGTGGACGCTCGGACTGGTCTTCGCGAGCGAAAAGTAAACAATTGCGGACACTTGCGATAGCGGTTCCTACAATCCCTAGGAATGGACGCTCCTCTCAGGGGAGCGGGTCATGGTCTGTCCCCCGCACCCGGATGTCCGTCGCGCCCGTGCGGGGCCCGAGATAAGAAATCTCGATGGAATAGGAGTCCCAGCAATGAGACCCAAGCACAATGACGTGTTCCCGAGCTACCTCATCACATGCCTTGCCTGGCGGGTTCCCAAGCAATCGGGGCCCGGTCAAGTGTCACCGTAGGCACCTCTCCGCAGCGCGATCGCGTTCGGCCATGAGTGCCCGACGAATCCGCTGACAACCTAATCCTTGGATGCGCTGGACAGCGCATCAGCTCGCATCCTTTTCGGCTCCTGGCACCTGACTCCTGCCGGGCAGTGGAAATGGACAAGGCGGAAAATGGATGTCACGCCATGGATGCGCCTGGACCAAAGGCCTGCTTAACGCCAAGCAGCGCCGACGACCTCGCGTTGGCCACGGCGACCGGACCAGGGCCAGACACTGAAACTGGGGCCGAGCACGACGAACCGGTTTACCCGCCGCGGCGTCGCCGTGCTCGGGTGAGAACTTTAGAGTCTATCCGGAGAGTTTTCCCATGAAATTAGGGGGCCTTGGTGATTCATGCGGGGCCTGAAACCGGATGATCGCCGAAATATCCAGCAGAAAACGCGATTCAGGCGTGATCGCAATTCCAGGATACCCCTAGTTTCAAGCGTTTCTTTGCAGATAGACTCTTACTAATGACTTGCTCCGACAACAGGACGCGGAGGGAAAGCACACCATGCTGGTGCTGACCAGGAGAGCAGGCGAAAGCGTCGTCATCGCAGGCGAAATCGAGGTCAAGATCCTCTCGATCCGCAAGGGTGTGGCCCGGCTTGGCATCGAAGCGCCCGCCAGGGTTCGCGTCCTTCGCCACGAGGTGTTGACGCCCGAGCAAGTCGCACAGCTGGAGGGGACGCCGGACCGTGCCGCGATGGCCAGCCCGGTGGAGAATGCTCCAAGGTTCGATGACAACGAAGATTGACCCCGTGGAATGTCAACGAAGCCTCTGGGCTTGGTGCCGTAGCTCCGAGAAGAGGCCAGCGGTTTTGATCGCGAAGGAGTGATGAGCACATGCGCATCGCACTGTTCTCCTGGGAAACGCTGCATTCGATCGCCGTGGGCGGCGTGGGCGTCCACGTCACCGAGCTGGCTGCCGCGCTGGAGCGCCGCAGGCACGAGGTCCACGTCTTTACGCGCCAGGGCCCGGACCAGGCGCATTACGAGTGCGTCCACGGCGTTCACTATCATCGCTGCGCCTTCGCGCTGAATTCGAATTTCGTGGACGAAGTCAACAACATGTGCCGGTCGTTCGTCCAGCGCTTCTTCGAGGTCGAGAACGGCAGCGGGCGCTTTGACATCGTGCACGCGCACGACTGGCTGGCCTCCAACGCCGCAGTGTGGATCAAGGAAGGGCGCGGCCACAAGTCCGTGTTGACAATGCACTCCACGGAGTACGGTCGCAACGGCAACCAGTTTCACGCCGGCCAGGCTCATCGCGTCCAGGACCACGAGCGGCACGGCACTTACTGTGCCGATTGCGTCGTCACGGTCTCGCATCAGTTGAAGGAAGAGATCAAGTGGCTCTACCAGGTGCCCGATCACAAGACGCGGGTGGTCTATAACGGCGTCAATGCCCGCGCCTTCGATTACAACGTCGATGCCGGCGCCGTCAAGCGCCGCTACAGCATCGGGCCGCTCGATCCCATGATCCTGTGCGTGGGCCGCATGGTCGTGCAGAAGGGCCCCGACATCCTGGTGCGGACCATGCCCTCGGTCCTGCGCTACTATCCCAACGCGAAGTTCGTCTTTGCCGGCGATGGGCACATGAAGAACGAAGTCTGCGCCCTGGCCCATCGGCTGGGCGTCGGTCACGCCCTGCGCATGCTGGGCGACCGGCGCGGGCCGGAACTGCTCGATCTGTTCAAGGCCTGCGAGATCGTGGCGGTGCCCAGCCGCAACGAGCCGTTCGGCATCGTCATCCTGGAAGGCTGGAGCGCCGGCAAGCCCGTGGTGAGCACGAAGCGCGGCGGGCCCGCCGAGTTTGTCTGGCATGGCGTCAACGGATTGCACGTCGAGGACACGCCAGACTCGGTTGCATGGGGCCTGGGCACGCTGCTGGCCAACCACGACCATTGTCAATGGATGGGACGCAACGGCCGCGCCGCGGTCGAGGCCGCGTTCAGCTGGGACCGTATCGCCGAGCAGGCGGAAGAAGTGTACTGCTCCCTTGCGTGAGGAGAGGCGCGAGCCGGCGCAGGTCGGCCGCGATGACAATCGCGCCAAAACGGAGTTTTCAGGACGAGCGCATGGCACCCATGAATAGCTTTACCGGCACGGGATTGCTTCACCTGTCCGCCTCGGACATGGCACACCGCAACGGCAACGGCCGGGTCCGCGGCGAGGGCGTCGGCAGCTGCCGCCAACCGGCACCGCCGCCGGCCGCGGTACCCAGCGCGGAGGTCCTGCGCCGCTGCGCATGGGAAATCGGCGAGCGCCGGGCGGCCGACGCCTACGTGCCGCCGGTCAACCACGTTGGACTGGCCATGGTCACCCCCATTCGCGGCTACGCCCACTGGCGCATGCTGCCGGAGTGGATCGATCACGTGGCCCGACAACGCGGCGGCGCCTGGCACAACTCGCGGCCGATCCTGCGCGTCTATGACGTATCGTTGATCCATTTCAACGGCTTCAACGCGCATCGCATGCAAGATCTCCATGTACCCGGCATCACCGGGCACATGTTCTTCAGCGTGCCCCGACCCGGCACGGCGCAGATCGCCGAAGTCGGTTTTCTGCTGACCAACGGCGAATTCATTCCCGCCTCGCGGTCGCATGTCGTGCAGTTTCCCGCCGATTCCGTATCGCCGCGACACGATCACGCCGCGCTCCTGGTCACCGACCGCTTTCGCGTTGAAGAAGTCGGCAACCTGTGGGAACAGGAACGGATCCTCAGCGAACGCGCCAGGCCCCGGCTTCGCGATCGGCTCCGCATCGCCACGCTGTCCATGGAGTCGACGCCGAGCGGCCAGGCGGGGACGATGGCCCGTTACGTCGCCGAGCTGGCGGCCGGTCAGACGGAGCACGGCCACGAGGTCCACGTCTTCGTGCCGTCGTCGGGTGGACTGCCCGAAGACCGGCAAGTCGGCGCCGTCCACTATCACGCGCTGCCCGTGCCGAATCAGGGTTCGCCCGTGGACCAGGCCCTGGCGTACGCCCGCGCCGCAGAAAAGCGCCTCGATGCCATGCCTGCCTTTGATCTCTTTCATCTGTGCGACTGGATGACGGGCCTGGCGCCGTGGATCGGCACGCGTCCGACGATCCTCTCGCTCAGCTCGATCGAGACGATCCGCCGCAACGGCACGCCGATCTCGCAGCTGTCGCGCGAGATCCAGCAAACCGAACGCGAAGTCCTCCACGCGGTCGACGCCATCCTGACGCCGGACAGCCTGCGCGACACCGTGCTGGCGGAATTCGGCATCGATGACGCTCGCGTTCACGGCTTCCCGATGGAAGCCCGCCTGCACAACGAATGGGACTGCCCACTGGACCTGGGCGAAGTGAAGCAAAGTATCGGCTTCGGACCGGTGGACCGCCTCCTCGTCTACGTCGGGCCGCTGGAGCACGACGCAGGCATGGACTTGCTCATCGAGGCATTGCCGACGGCTTTGCGCCGCGTCGGCAACTTGCGCCTGGCCATGGTGGGTGTCGGCGGCATGGAGGGCGGCCTGCGGCACCGCAGCCGGGAGCTGGGTGTCTCGCACGCAGTGCATTTCCTCGGACACGTGGACGGCTGGCGGCTGGCGCGGATCCTGCGCTCGGCGGAGGCCCTGATGCTGCCGTCGCGTCGCCGAGTCTTCCGCGATGACGCGGTGGTGGACCTGGCCCGGCGCGCCGGCAGACCGGTCGTCACCACCCATGCCGGCCCCGCTTACCTGGTCCGCCACGAGGAGACTGGACTCATCACGTACGATAATCCAGGGTCCATGGTCTGGGCCTTCGACCGCATCCTGGGCGACCCGAACCATGCGGAGTTCATGGGCCGCAAGGGGCGGCGCGACGGGGAATCGAGCGTCAGCTGGAGTGAAGCCGCACGGCGGTTCTTCGAGTTGTGCGCCCACAGCTTCCCCCAACTGCGCGTCGACCATTGACAGACCGCCCGCGGCGCTCCCGACTACCTGAGTTTCACCTGTGCTGTTGACCGGAGATTTGCCATGAAGACCAACACCAAGGGCCGAGCGCAGAAGAATGCGCCCGCCGCACCAGCGACCAACGGCACGAGCCATAACGAATTGACGCGCAACGGCAAGAACGGCTCCCACGCTGTCGCCGACAAGGTTGCCGTGGAAATCCCGGTTCTGGTTCAAGCTCCGCCACCCCTTGTGCCGCTGCCAGAACCCGAACGTGTTAATGAAGTCAAGGCCCCCGATTCGTCGTACCCCGGTCCGCAAACACTCGCGATCTTCTGCTATGACCGGCCCGATAGCGCCATCGGCCGCCACGTCAGCCGCACCGCCCTGGCGCTGGCCGAGCGCGGCACCGCGGTCCACGTTTTCTCCCGCTACGACTTCGACCTGACCGCACGCGGCGTCTGCGTCGACGCCGTCGGCGAATGCGAAGGCAACACGCTGATCGATCAGGTTCACGAGTTCAACAGCCGGGTCAGCAACGCGTTCCTCAAGCAGTTCCCCGTCGGTTGCGGTCCCGTGGCATTACTCGGTCACGAGTGGTCCACGATCCCGACGCTGTCGCTGCTGCAGGCCACACGGAATATCGATGCGATCCTCTCGCTGCACTCGCTCGAACGGCAGCGCAGCGACATGACCAGCATCCTCAGCCGGCAAATCGAGGAAATCGAGCAGCTCGGACTGCGCCAGGCGAAGGTCGTCTGGATTCAGGAAGCCGCGGCGGGCGAGGCAGCGCGGCAATGCGTTCCCGAATGCGCTCCGCGCATCACGCTGGCCCGCCAGGCGTTCCCGGTTCACGAATTTCAGACCAACATCGATGTGGCCGCGGTCAAGGCGCGCTTTGACGTCGGCCCGATCGATCCGCTGATCCTCTACGTCGGCGACTTCGACGAGCGCCATGCTCCCGACGTGGTGATGAAATCGGTCCCGGCCGTGCTGAGGAATCACAGCCAGGCGCGCTTCGTCTTTGTCGGCGACGGCACGCTCTTCTGGCCGATGCGGGTTCATGCCCGCTACCTGCTGCTCGAGTATGCGGTCCGCCTGGCAGGACACGTCGGCGGCACGGCGCTGCACGAGTTGATCCAGGCCGCGGACGTGGTCATGGTGCCCAGCCGCGCTCCCACCGAGTGGTGGCAGGTGCAAGCGGCCTGGGCCGCCAAGCGGCCCGTCGTCACCACGCACGAGATGGTCGGCGGGCTTCAGCTTCGGCACGAGCACAACGCGGTCCTCACCTATCCCCACGAAAGCAGCATGGTCTGGGGCATCGAACGCGTCCTCTTCGACGCCGAGCTTGCCAAGAACATTGGCGAACAGGGCTACCAGCTGCTCGAACAGCGCTTCGGCTGGGGCTGCGTCGCCGAGCAGCTCGAAGAACTGTCGGGCCTTCGCCAGCTGGCGCCCACCGGCCAGGCGAGCCAGTGATTCCCTCGGCTTCTTGAACCCGCACCCAGGATAGGAAATCCAAATGGCCAGAGGCTATCTTCTGCTGGTGCTGCACGCGCACCTCCCGTACGTTCGGCACCCCGAGTTCGACCGCTTCCTCGAAGAACGCTGGTTCTTCGAGGCAGTGACCGAAACGTACATCCCGCTCATCAAGTTCTTCGACCAGCTGCGGGCCGAGGGCAAGCCCTTCAAGCTGACGCTGTCCATCTCGCCGACCCTGGCGAACATGATGGAAGACCCGCTGCTGCGCGAGCGCTGCACCCAGCATCTCGATGAGCTCGTCACCCTGGCCGAACGCGAGTGCGAACGGACGAAGCACTGGCCGGACGTCAACTTCCTCTCGCAGATGTATCGTCGTCTGTTCGAGGAAGCGCGGCAGACATTCGTCGAGCGTTGCGGAACCCGGCTGGTGCGGGTCTTCCAGGAATTCGCCGATTCCGGCAACCTGGAGATCATCACCTGCGCGGCCACGCACGGCTACTTGCCGTTGCTCAGCTCCGAGCCGCACACGGTCCGGGCACAGGTCTTCACCGCCGTGCAGGAGCACGAACGCATCTTCGGCCGCAAGCCGAAGGGCATGTGGGTGCCCGAATGCGCCTTCTATCCGGGCCTGGACAACATCCTGGCCGAGGCCGGCATTCGCTACTTCTTCGTCGATTCCCACAGCATCGAGCACGCCGAGCCCAAGCCGCTGTTCGGCGTGAGCGCCCCGCTCTACACGCCCGCCGGCGTGGCCGCGTTCGCGCGCAACCAGATGACGTCGAAGCTGGTGTGGAGCAGCAAGGTCGGCTATCCGGCGGACTACAACTATCGCGAATACTATCGCGACATCGGCTTCGATCTCGATCAGGAGTACCTGGAGCCGTACCAGTACGCCAAGGGCGTCCGCACCAATACGGGCATCAAGTATCACCGCATCACGGGAACCGCGCACGACAAGCACCTGTACAACCCGGACTGGGCGAGCGAATCGGCCGCGAAGCACGCCCGCGATTTCGTCAACCGCTGCCGCGATCAGGCCGGACACGCCAGCAGCCGGATGCCGTTCCCGTCGGTCATCGTTTCGCCCTATGACGCGGAGCTGTTTGGCCACTGGTGGTTCGAGGGCCCGCAGTGGATCTACCACGTCCTGCGCGAGCTGGCCAACGGCGGCGACCTGGCAGCCAGCACGCCGGGCGATTACCTGACTTCCCATCCCATCCAGCAGAAGGCGATGCCCACGCCCAGCAGCTGGGGCAAGAACGGCTTCAACGAGCACTGGGTCAATCCCAAGACCGAATGGATGTGGCGCCTGCTCCACGAAGCCGGTTACCGCATGGGCCAGACGGTCGAGCGAAAAACGCAGGCGCCGATCGCCCGACTGGAGGATCGCGCCCTGCGGCAAGCAGGTCGGGAGCTGATGCTTGCCCAGAGCTCCGACTGGCCATTCATGATCACCAACGGTTCGACGGAAGAATATGCCCGGCGTCGCTTCCACGACCACTTGCACCGCTTCCATGACCTGCTGGACGGCGTCGAGAATCAGCAGATCGAAGGGACGCGGCTGGAAGCGCTGGAATACATGGACGCGGTATTCCCCGAGCTCGATTACCGGCTATTCGCGCCCGCGGGGCGCTAATCAGCTTCGTGGGACGGATTTCCAATCCGTCCCACGAAGCTCACGAGCTTTTTCTCGTACGGCCTGTAACCGAGGTGAGCGTCGAGGCGTAAGCCCGACGTGGATCGCCAGACAAACACGTCGGGCTTACGCTCCGACGCTCGCCCACGGGAAGCGCAGAACCCGCCATGCCAACGATTTGTGAACTAAGCTACAGGTGAAGTTGGACTTCATCGACGTGATCGACCTATGATGGGTGCGGCCCTGACCTTCGTTCCCCCTCTTCCGGAACGCACCGTGGCATCCCCTCTCTCCCAGAGCGCCTCGCCCGCCGCCTTTTTGACGTTTTCCCAGGGAGCGTGCGCCCTCACTTCCGGGGAGAGTTGCGTTGTTTCTTTTGAGAGGGCGGGATAAAGAAGAAGCGAAGTCGATCGATCAGGATAGGGCAAACCGTTTCGCCATCGCACCCATGGAGTCTTCAAGTAGCGAAGGAGAAAGCGAATGGACTTCAGCCCCCTTCCCGAGATGGTGGATGGACTTCCCAACTTCTGCGGAGCGGAAGACCAGCTCGAGCAGATCGCCCGCAACCAGAAGCCGGTGTTCCTGCCGGAAACCAACCTGCGGCTCGACCGCTTGCGGGCCGTCTTCGGTGTGGCCCTGCATCAACACCAGCCGTTGATCCCGGCCGGCGGCGGCGACATTCGCACGGCCGAGACGATCAGCAACCTGGACGTCATGTTTCGCAACCCCGGCTCCGGCGACAACCACAATGCGGGCGTCTTCGCCGAATGCTACGCGCGCATGGGCGAGATCATTCCCGAGCTCGTGCACCAGGGCAAGAACCCGCGCATCATGCTCGATTACTCGGGCGAACTGCTCTACGGCCTGCGCAAGATGGGCCGCGGCGACGTGCTGGAGCGCCTGCGCGGCATCACCTGCGACGGCCACTTGCGCAAGTACGTCGAATGGCTTGGCACCATGTGGGGCCACGCGGTCGCGTCGTCCACGCCGCTGCCCGACCTGAAGCTGCACATGCGCGCCTGGCAGCAGAACTTCGCCGCCATCTATGGCTGGGATGCGCTGAGCCGAGTCCGCGGCTTCTCGCCGCCGGAAATGCACCTGCCCAACCATCCCGACGCCTGCTACGAGTTCGTCAAGGCGCTCAAGGAGTGCGGTTATCGCTGGGTGTTGATCCAGGAGCACACGGTCGAAACGCTGGAAGGCCAGGGCCTGAAGGAACGGCATTTGCCGCACCGTCTGTTCGCGCGCAACTCCGCCGGCGAGGAGCTCACGATTGCCGCGATCATCAAGACCCAGGGCAGCGATACCAAGCTGGTCGCGCAGATGCAGCCCTTCTACGAGGCGCAAACGCTCCAGCGCAAGGAGCTCGGTAAAACCTGGGTGCCGCCCATCGTCACGCAGATCGGCGACGGCGAGAACGGCGGCGTGATGATGAACGAGTTTCCATCCTGCTTCCGCCAGACCGTGTCGCGCTTCGGCACCGACGACGTGGTCAACGCCAACGGCACCGAGTACCTGGAGATGCTCGAAGCCGCCGGCGTCAAGGAATCGGCGTTTCCCTCGTGCCGTCCGGTCGGCCAGGGAGCGCTGTTTGCACGTATCAAGAAGTGGGAGCCGGGCGCGGCGGACAAGGCGATCGCCGACATCAAGCGCGAGAAGCCCGACTTCACCATGGACGGCGGCTCCTGGACGAACAACATCAGCTGGGTCAAGGGATATGAGAACCTGCTGACGCCGATGAACAAGCTGTCCGCCCGCTTCCACGAAGTGATCGGCCAGCGTAAGGTGGACCGTAACAGCAAGGCGTACCGCAACGCGCTGTTCCACCTGTTGACGGCGGAAACGAGCTGCTTCCGCTACTGGGGCCAAGGCGTTTGGCCTGAATACGGCCGCGAGCTGTGCCGGCGCGGGTCCGAGATCCTGGCGCATGATTTTTGAGAGAGCAGGGGTGAGCGCCGCACGTGCGCTCACCCCGCTTCCTTCGGTCCGAGAACGAGGTAATCCATGCTGGTGGCCCCCTCTCCCGAGCTGACGCGAGCGCAAGAGGCGCCGGGCACTCTGTCCACGGCGTCGCGCCCCAGCCTGCCCCCGACGACACCCGGCCAGTGTCGGCCGTTTGGCGCCACCATCACGCCTACCGGCGTCAATTTCGCCGTCTTCTCGCGCCACGCCGAACGCGTTCACCTCGTGCTGTTCCGGGACGGCCAGGCTGAACCGTTTGCCGAGCTGCCGCTGGACCCCGCCGCCAATCGTACCGGCGACGTCTGGCACATCCACGTCCGCGGACTGCCCGCGGACTGTCAGTACGGCTACCGCGTCTTCGGTCCGCTGATGCCGCGTGCCGGGCACCGCTTCAATTCCACCGCCGTCCTGCTCGATCCCTATGCCAGGGCCGTCAGCGGCCGGCATCCCTGGGCCAGCGGCGACGGCGCGCTCAACGGCCACGGTGCCGACAGTGCGAAGCTGACCCGACGCGGCCGGATCGTGTCCGACGAATTCGACTGGAAAGACGACGCACCGCCCCGAACACCCCTGGCGCAGACGATCATTTACGAGTTGCACGTGCGCGGCTATACGCGCCATCCCTCGTCGGGCGTCGATCATCCCGGCACCTTTCTCGGGCTGACCCAGAAGATCCCGCACCTGAAGTCGCTCGGCGTGACGGCGGTGCAGCTGATGCCGATCCTGGAGTTCGACGAGCTGGACCAACCGCACAAGAACCCGTTCACCCAGGAGGTGCTGCGGAACTACTGGGGCTACTCGCCCATGTCGTTCTTTGCCCCCAAGGCGTCGTATGCGGTCAAGCGCGGCAACCAGGTCGTCGAGTTCAAGGAGATGGTGAAGGTGTTCCACCGCGCCGGCATCGAGGTCATTCTCGACGTGGTCTACAACCACACCTGCGAGGGCAATGAGAACGGCCCCTCCATCAGCTTCCGCGGACTGGACAACGCCATCTATTACATGCTCGACCGCGAAGGCCGCTGCTGCAACTACTCCGGCTGCGGCAACACGCTGAACTGCAACCATCCGCTGGTCCACGACCTGATCATCGACAGCCTGACGTACATGGTTTCCGAGCTGCACGTCGATGGCTTTCGCTTCGACCTGGCATCGATCCTCGGCCGCGCCCCCGACGGCAAGGCCCTGGAAGAGCCGCCTCTGCTGCGCCACATTGCCGAGCACCCCGTGCTGGGCGGCGTAAAGCTGCTGGCCGAGCCGTGGGACGCAGCGGGTCTGTCGCAAGTCGGCAAGTTCCCGACCTGGGGCCGCTGGCTGGAGCTGAACGGCCTGTTCCGCGATGACGTGCGCCGCTTCGTCCGCAGCGAGCCGGGCGCGGCCTCCGGTATCGCCAAGCGCATCTGCGGCAGCCTCGACGTCTATGGCGCCACGGCCAAGCATCCGTATCACTCGGTCAACTTCGTCACCTGTCACGACGGCTTCACACTTTGCGACCTGGTGAGCTACAACCACAAGCACAACTGGCCCAACGGCGAGAACAACCGCGACGGCTGGGACGACAACCTCAGCTACAACTGCGGCCACGAGGGCGCCACGGACGTCGCCCCCATTGCGGGTCTTCGGCAGCGGCAAATGCGGAACTTCCTGGCCCTGCTCATGGTTTCCCAGGGCGTGCCCTTCCTGCTGGCCGGCGACGAGTTCGCCCGCTCGCAGCAGGGCAACAACAACGCTTACTGCCAGGATAACGACGTCAACTGGATCGACTGGAAGCTGGCGGAGAAGAACGCGGGGCTGCTTCGCTTCGCACGCATGATGATTGCCTTGCGCAAGCAGCGCTTTGCCATCGGCCAGGACCAGTTCGTCAACCGGGTCAGCTGGCACGGCACCCGCCTGGGCGAGCCGGACTGGCGCGGCAGCGACCGCGCACTGGCGTTCCAGGTCCACGGCGTTTCCGGCCAGCCCGAAGTCTTCGTGATCTTCAACGCCCACTGGGAGCCGCAGAAGTTCGCCCTGCCGTCCCACCTCGGCCAGTGGCGGTGGAAGCGGCTGGTGGACACGAACCTGCCTTCACCCGAAGACATCGTCGAGGAGAAAAGCGCCATCCGCCTCAGCCCGGCCGATCATTACGTCGCGGCACCGCGTTCCACGGTCATCTTGATCTCGTGATCGCTGTTGGTCTGTAGAAAGCCTGGCGAGCGGGGCGTGTGAACGCCCAGGGTCGGCCAAGCCGCCGGGGCGTTCACACGCCCCGCTCGCCGGAACTGTGCGTTTTTGCCAAACCAGATCGCTGTTTTTTGGCCCGATAGTTGCTACCATCTCGAACATTCCACACCACTGAGCCGCATCCGGGAGACGCATCATGGAATGGCAGGGCCGAGAAGAAAGTCAGAACGTCGAGGACCGGCGCGGCCTGGGTGGTAAAGCGGGCATCGCGATCGGCGGCGGCGGAGCTCTCCTGCTTGTCATTCTTGGGCTGGTCTTTGGCGTCGATCCCCAGCAGTTGCTGGAGATGGGCGGCCAGCAGGTCCAACAGCAGCCTGGCCGCGAGGTGCCGGTCGATCCCGCCGAGGAAAAGGCGGCCAAGTTCACCAAGGTCGTCTTCCACGATACGGAAGTGATCTGGGAAGAACAGTTCCGCAAGATGGGCCGGCGCTACGAGAAGCCCGTCCTGGTACTCTTTAGCGGCCAGGTCGATTCCGCCTGCGGCTCGGCCAATTCCGCCGTCGGCCCCTTCTACTGCCCAGGCGACAGCCGGGTGTACATCGACCTGTCCTTCTACAACGACATGCAAAAACAGCTCGGCGCCCCCGGCGAGTTCGCCCGCGCCTACGTCATTGCCCACGAGGTCGGCCACCACGTCCAAAGACTACTGGGCTACAGTCGCCAGGTAGACGAGGCCCGACGGACCAAGAGCAAGACGGAGGTCAACCGCATGTCGGTGCGCCTGGAGCTCCAGGCCGATTTCCTGGCCGGCGTCTGGGCTCACCATGCGCAACAGAAGTTCAATTTCCTGGAAGCCGGCGACGTGGACTCCGCGCTCAATGCCGCCTTCCAGATCGGCGACGACCGCCTGCAGAAGAAGGCCCGCGGCCAAGTCGTGCCCGACTCCTTCACCCACGGCACGTCGAAGCAACGCATGCGCTGGTTTCAGGAAGGGTTCAAGACAGGGGACGTGAACCGGGCGCGGCTGTTATTTGAGTTGCCGTACGATCAGCTTTGACAAGTTACTGATCGCTGCGCAATAGCGCGACTGTATTGAGCCCGCAGAGCAAGCAAGGTTCGACCTTGCTTGCTCTGCGGCCTCAAAGGAACCCACCTCTTCCAAGGAGTGCGGGCCATGCGTGAATCCTCGACGTATCAGTACATTCTCGACGAGGGCCGGATCGAGGAGGCGCGAAAGCTCATGCGACGCCTGGGCTACAAGCGGTTTGGCAAACCGTCCGAGGCCGTGAATGCGCAGCTGGAAGCGATTTCGGATCTTGAGAGACTGGAGCGCATGGCCGAGCGCGTGCTTGACGCAACAAGTTGGCAGGAATTCCTTGAGACCGCATAGTCATCCATGCGTCGGGCTCCCCTCAGCACCGCCGCAAGACCTACAGCGTCGCGCCTGAGGCGGCGACGTGGATGCCGCCGCGGCGACCGGTCTGTTGCACCGGTCGAATGGTGATTTCGACTTCCTGGCCCAAGTCGTTCAAGCACCGAAAGAGCCGGTCCGCTGAAAACCCCTTGAGCTTGCCGCGCATCAAGGCCGAGATTTTGGGCTGATCCAGATCCATGATCTCAGCAGCCTTCATCTGAGTGAGCCCTTCGGCAGCGATCACCTGGCAAATCCGGTGCGCCAGTTGCGCCTTGGCGAGCATGTCCTGTGGATTGCGGAGGCCAAGATCCGCAAAGACGTTGCCGCTGCTCTCTTGCACCCTTTCAGCTTTTGTGGCCGTTTTCACTCGAGTCTTCTTTTTGACATTGCCACTGCTACTTCGCATCCTTGCGGTCTTGGTTGCTGTTTTCATTTTTCATCCTGCTTCTGTTGGGACAATCGCCACTTCTTGTGGTGCTCCTCCGCCGCCTTGAGCCGCTTCTTGATGCGGTCGATGTCCCTCTGCGGCGTCTTGGAGCCCTTTTTTGACTTTTTCCGGAAGGCGTCCAGGACGTACACGGCTCCGGCGAATTTCACCGAGTACACTCCCCGAAAAGTACTGCCGTGGTCGTCCTCGACGATTTCGAGAACTCCAGCGCCACCGAAGCCCTTGAGCGGCTTGGCCGAGACGTGCTTTTCGCCTTGCTGGGCTTGGTACAGGGCGAAGCCCATCATGCCCCTTACCTCTACGGGGAAAGCCCGGAGGTCAGCTTTACTGCTGGCGATCCAGAAGAGAGGCTTCAGCGTCTCTTCGCCGTCATCCGCTTCTACGCCGCTCATTATGCCATTTTTAGCATATACCGCATGGGCGGGCAAGCCGGAAGACCTCGCCTTGAAAAATCGGGGGTTTCGACCGAGCAGGTGCGATTCGCCTTGACCGACCGTAGCAGGGGATCCCAAACTGAAGGATGGAATTGCGTTGGAACCATGGGACATTCCCGACCGACTCTCGCACCTTTCCCCTATTTTGCCCGAGGCCGCCGCCCGTTGATACCTTGCTGCAGGGAGTGATCGCCATGGAAGAATCCGTTACCTACCAGAAGACCATCCGTAAGGGCGCAATCATCGAGGCGCGGAAGATTCTGTTATTGCAAGGCCGCTTCGGCGAGCCATCCCCGGAGCAATCACCGCCTTGGATGCGCTGACCGACGTCAGTCAACTCGAGGAACTGGTCGTTCGCTTGCTGCGAGTGTCGAGCTGGCAGGAACTGCTCGGCTTGCCGGAGCCTGCACGTCGAACGCGCGGACGCAAGAAGGCGCCGTGACTCATCCCAGGTTGCTTGGCTGATTCCCACTGGTTCGCCAGGAAAAATCAGGGGTTTCGACCGAGACTCGGCTTGACCGACCGTAGCAGGCGATTCCAGACTGAAGGATGGCAGAGCCGTTCTGGCTGTGAGAACGCGGATTGGTCGCGCTTGTCAAAATGGCAGGCGTCACCGTCACCAGTCGGTGGATAACGGTGAACGCGTCGGGATGGACGCAAGAACTCACCGTCACCAGTCGGTGAATAACGGTGAATGAGGCTGCCAGAACGGCAGGAGTTGCCTCGTTTAACACGACGTGCCCTCGAGGGGCGCCCTCGCTTGCGCGTCGGGTTAGTGTCGGTAGGTTCCCAGATCGCAGCGGTTGCCAGCACTTGGACGTCCGTCCCGTTGAAATCGCAAGTGCTATCCCCGGAATAGCTTACACATCGGAAAGATTCGCGAAAACTCCCGAATGACGTGACTCGTCTATGTGGTGTCCCTTCATCGGGTCGATGTCCAGTCACAACTCTGTAACAACGTAGCATTCGCAGTCTGAATTCTCGGGAGGACTCCATCATGCGACGCGCGTATTGGGCGAGTGGTATCTTCGGCGGCTTGGCCGTTTCGGCCGGTACCTTGTTTTACGCCACGGGTTCGGCACAGTCCGGGGACAACCCGGCGCCGGTCGAAGTTCCAAAGATCGGCACGACCCAGCTGCCCATCGCCAACGTCGTGCTGTTCAGCAGCGGCGTCGGCTACTTCCAGCGCGAAGGCGAAGTGCAGGGCAATGCTCGCATCGACATGTCGTTCCCGGTTCAGGACATCAATGACCTGCTCAAGAGCATGGTGCTGTCCGACCTCGGCGGCGGCCATGTCAGTGCGGTCAGCTACGACAGCCAGGCGCCCATCGACAAGACCCTCCGCAGCTTCGCCATCAA
>JAIEMG010000367.1 GCA_019752375.1 Gemmataceae bacterium
AACGGACGAATCGGCGGTCGTCGTCGGTTGAGCCGGAAGGAACGGAAAGCGCGCGACGAACGGGAATTGATGCGCGAGTTCGAGAAGCTGATGCGGGAGTGAGCTATTCCGGCCGTTTGGCAATTGATTGCCCTGGGAAAGCGATAGACCCGGGAGTGAATGCCGTTCACTGAGGCGAGCAACCGGAGAGAACGCTCCGGTGGCACGGACATTCCTGTCCGTGCGGTCGGGAAATGCACGGACAGGAATGTCCGTGCCACAGACAACTTGCTTCAGTCGATGGCATTCGGCCCTTTGTGTGCAACTACCCGGCTCGCGGCATCAGGGGCAGCGGCCGCCGGACGACCAGCCGAAACCGACGCCAATGCTCGGCGGCGGCGGCTCGTAGACGTACACGGGCCGGACGACCGTCGGCGACGCGTAGACGGGTGCCGAAGTGTATACGTAGCGCGGAGCGCGGGTTGCGGTGGTTTGCATCTCGATGACGACCGCATCGCTGACGCCGTTGGACTTCAGGAAGTTGATGTCCTCGGACGAGAGGCGGAAGATCGAGCCGCTGGTGCGGATCTGGTTGATGATAAGCTCGTCGGCAATGTGCTGCTGCACCATGCGGACGACGTCGGTGATGCCAACTTGCTGTTGCTGGACCTGGGCTTGTTGCTGAGCGCTGACTTGAGCGATCTGCGCTTGCGTCTTCGCCTCGGACTTGTCGACCGCATTGCCGATCAGGCCGCCGGACAGCGCGCCGATGCCCGCACCGGCGATGGCGCCGAGACCGGTGTGCTTGGTGGCACTGCCGATCAGGGCGCCGGTGCCCGCGCCGAGAAGGCCGCCGGCGGCGACACCCTTTTCCGTGTTGTTCATGGAAGCGCAGCCGCACGCCAGGAGCATCGGCAGCAGTGCGGCACCGCTTCGCCAGGAGTATCGAGCTTGCGCATTCGGCGGCAGTTGTGCATTTCGCATGGAAAACCCCTCCCGCGAATCCGGTGCTCTCGGGGGCTGCACCCTCGCGGCCCGCGATAGCAAAACCGGGGGACGCCGTCAATCACGGACCGGCTTTTCCGTTGACGGCGCGAACCAAAGCCCCGACGATGAGCGAACCAAGGAGTAGCCGATTCCGCCATCAGCGCCTCACGGCTGATGGCTCTGTTCTTTCATCGACCCCCAGGAGTCCGCGACATGAATATGAGCACCGCTCGGATCGCTGTGCTGATTACCCTGCTTGCCCCCGCGTTTTGCACCGCCCAGGCCCCGGCGGCGCCCAAAAAGGTCGCCACCGTCGAAGGCATCACCGAATACCGTCTCGACAATGGCCTGCGCGTCCTGCTCTTTCCGGACCCGGCCACGCCCAACGTCACCGTCAACTTGACGGTCATGGTCGGTTCCCGGCACGAAGGCTACGGCGAGACCGGCATGGCTCATCTGCTGGAACACATGGTCTTCAAGGGCACGCCGACGCACGGCGACATTCCGAAGGCCTTGAAGGAGCATGGCGCCGACTTCAATGGCAGCACCTGGGTCGATCGCACCAACTACTACGAGACCATGCCGGGTACCAACGCCAACCTGGAGTTCGGTATCAAGCTCGAAGCCGATCGCATGGTGAACAGCTTCATCAAGCGCGACGACCTCATCACCGAGATGACCGTGGTACGCAATGAGTTCGAAAGCGGTGAGAACAGCCCCAGCCGCGTCTTGAGCCAGCGCATGATGGCGGCGGCCTACGAGTGGCACAACTACGGCAAATCGACTATCGGCAACCGCAGCGACATCGAGCGGGTGCCGATCGACCGGCTGCAGGCCTTCTACAAGAAGTATTACCGGCCCGACAACGCCATGCTGGTCATCGCCGGCAAGTTCGAGGAAGCGAAGGCCCTGGAATTTGTCACCAAGTACTTCGGAGCGCTCAAGAACCCCGCGGCCAAGCTCGACGCGACCTACACCGAGGAACCGGCCCAGGACGGCGAGCGCATCGTCACGCTGCGGCGCGTCGGCAAGGTCGGCGTCGTTGGCGTGATCTATCACATTCCGGCTGCCGCTCATGAAGACTTTGCCGCGGTCGAGATCTTGAACAGCATCCTGGCCACCGAACCATCCGGCCGGCTGTACAAGGCCCTGGTGCCGAACAAGAGGGCGAACCGGCTATCGAGCTTCGCGTTCGGCTGGCACGATCCCGGTGTAATGGAGATTTCCGCCGAGGTGGCGACCGAAAAGGGCCTGGACGATGTGCGCGAAACCATGCTCGGCGTGCTGGAGAACCTGGGCAAGGAGAAGGTCACCGCGGAGGAAGTGGACCGCGCCAAGGCGCGCGCCAAGCGCAACTTCGACCTGCTGATTGGACGGAGCAATGCCGTCGGCGTCGGCCTGAGCGAGTGGGGCGCCCGCGGCGACTGGCGTCTGATGTTCCTGCACCGCGACCGCGTGGCCAAGGTGAGCCCGGAAGACGTGATGCGCGTCGCCAACAAGTATCTGCAGCGCAGCAATCGCACCGTCGGCGTGTTCATCCCGACCGACCAGGCGCAGCGCAGCACGATCCCCGAAACGCCTGTCGTCGCCGATCTCGTCAAGGACTACAAGGGCGGCGCCGGCGTCGCCCTGGGCGAAGCATTCGACCCGACGCCGGAGAACATCGAGAAGCGCGTGCAGATCGGTCAACCGGTGAAAGATGGTCCCCAGGTCGCCGCGCTGGCGAAGAAGAGCCGGGCGGAGGCAGTCACTTTGCAGGTCGCCGTCAACTTCGGCAACGAGAAGTCGCTCCAGGGCATGAACGTCGCCGCCCAGCTGCTCGGCCCGCTCATGGCCCGCGGCACCGAGAAGCTCTCCCGTGAGCAGTTGCAGGACGAACTGGCCGCCCTGGGCGCCCGGCTCAGCGTCAACAGTGGCATGGGCACGCTCCACGTCTCGGTCGAGACCAATCAGGAGAACTACCCGAAAGTCGTCAAGCTGCTGATCGACGTGCTGCGTCATCCGGCCCTGTCGGCCGTGGAGTTCGAGATCCTCAAGCGCGAGCGCCGCGACCTGTTGCAGAAGGGACTCACCGAGCCGACGGCCCTGGCGTCGCGCGCGCTGCAGCGGCGGCTGAGCCCCTATGGCAAGGACGACGTCCGCTACATTCCGACCATCGACGAGGAGATCATTCGTCTGGAGGCGGCCACCCTCGACCAGGTCAAGCAACTTCATGCGAAGCAGCTGGGCGGTCAGGCCAGCGCCATTGTCGTGGTTGGCGACGCCAAGGGCGCGGACATGAGCCTCATCAAGGCCCTTGCGGACTGGAAGGCGGAAGTGCCCTACCAGCGCATCGCCCGGCCGGCCAATTTGGAAGTCAAGGGCGGCAAGGACGTGATCCTGACGCCGGACAAGGCCAACGCATACTGGGTGGCCGGCCACGACATCGGCATCACGGACAGCGATCCCGATTTCGCGGCCCTGGAAGTGGCGAACTATCTCTTCGGCGGCGGCACCCTGTCGTCGCGCATCGGCAATCGCGTTCGTCAGAAGGAAGGACTGTCGTACGGCGCCGCATCGCTCTTCGGCACCGATGCCAAGGACAAGGCGGGCCGCTTCAGCATGCGAGCCATCTGCAACCCGGAGAACATCGACAAGGTCGACCGTGCCGTGAAGGAAGAGCTGGACTTGATCCTCAAGGACGGCGTCGGCGCCGAGGAGCTGGAAGCGTCCAAGAAAGCGTACCTGGAACACCGCAAGGTGCGCCGCTCGACCGACGCTCAGCTGGCCGGCCTGCTCGGGGACGGCCTGGAGAACGAACGCACCATGGCCTACCACGTCGACCTGGAAAAGAAGGTCGCGGCCCTGACGCCGGACATGGTCAATGCGGCGATCCGTAAGCACTGGCAGCCGTCGAAGCTGGTGTTCATCCGCGCGGGCGACTTCAAGCAGAAGTGACCGCTGAGTGGTCAGTGGTCAGTGGAAAGTGGTCAGTTGAAAGGCACGAACATTCCGTCCGGGAGCGTGTCCTAGCTCTGGCGAGTGATATCCGGAATGCTTACAACTGACCACTGACCACTAACCACTGACCACTGACCCTCATGGTTGACAACGCTCCCGTCCTGTCTCATCACCACGGCGGCCTGACCATCGAGGGCTATTCGCGCGCGGCCGTGCAGACCTACTGGCGCATCCCCGAGCTGAAGCTCGGCTTCGACCTGGGTGCACACCCGTGGGACTTCATGGGCACGCCGACGTGGATGTTGACGCACACGCACCTCGATCACATTGCTGCACTGCCGGTCTACGTCGCTCGGCGGCGCATGATGCGCATGGAGCCGCCCACGGTCTACGTGCCGGAACAGGCGATCGAGGATGTACGCCGGCTCTTGCTCATCATGCAGCGCCTGGACCGGGGTCGGATGATCTGCCAGCTCAACGGCGTCAAGCCTGGCGACGAGATCGAGCTGTCGCGCGAGCACCTCGTCACGGCGTTCGCGACGACGCACACGATTCCGTCGGTGGGCTACGTGGTCTGGGACCGGCGGAACAAGCTCAAGGAAGAGTATCACGGCCTGGCGGGCGACAAGATCCGCGACCTGCGCATGTCCGGCGTGGAGGTGACGCGCGAGATGCGTACGCCGCTGGTGGCCTACACGGGCGACACCAGTCCGGCCGGCCTGGACAGCTGCGACGCGGCGTTCCAGGCAAAGGTCCTTATCATGGAGCTGAGCTTCATCCGGCCGAACCATCGCCGGGAGAAGATCCACAAGTTCGGCCACATGCACCTGGACGACTTGCTGGAGCGCGCCGATCGGTTCAAGAACGAACTCATCATCTGTGCACACTTCAGCACGCGCTACCATCCGCAGGAAGTGCGTCGGTTCGTGGAAGGCAAGCTGCCGGCGGTCTTGCGCGATCGGGTGAAGCTGTGGCTGTAAATGGATTCACCACAAAGGCACAAAGAACACAAAGGAAGACAGAGAAAAGGAACAGGACTGAAAGTGGAATAGCGATCTCACTCTTTGCAATTCCTCGGTATTCCTTTGTGTTCTTTGTGCCTTTGTGGTGGATCTCTTCAATCATCACGCCCGGCTGGTAGCGTGGATGCGCTTTTGCAGGCGTCGCGCGTGGCGTGCCCAGCGTCGATTGCGGCGCCGGCTCGACCGCGGTGCGAAGCGGTACGATTCCAGCGAATCTTCGAGCACCGTGGCTGCCTCGTCGGTCTTGCCTTCGGCGATGAGCCGCTCGACGAGTAGGCAACTGTTTTGCATCGTCGGCGCCAGGCGTGCCAGTTCCCGACACGCTGCCAGTGCGCCCTGGCTGTCGCCGGCCTGGGCTCGGGTCGCCGCCAGCAGCCGCCACGCCTGATAGTCGGACCAGCTGCGGTCGCGCTGAATGATCCGGTCCAGCAATGGCAGCGACCGTTCGGGATGGCCCTGCTCCGAGTGGCAGACGGCAAGGTCGAAGACGATCTGGCAGTGCTCCGGTTCCTGCTGGTGGGCTGCTTCCAGCAGGGGAATGGCCTCGGCGTGCTGGCCGCGTTCCATCAGTCGCTCGGCCAGCTCCAGACGGCTCGCCAGGGTGGGTGTCTGTTCGACCCGGTAACGCAATTCTTCCAGCGATGGTCGACCCGGCACGAACGGCCACAGTCGCATCCCGGAAAAGTCGTTCAATTTGACCGCGATGAAGTAGGCCCAGGCGCCCACGAAGGGGAACATGAAGATGATGAAGTACCAGATGGTATCGGCCTGCCGGCGGTAGGCATCGACCAGCATCCAGACGGTAAACCCCAGCTGCACCAGGCCCAGGAACTCGTATTCCATGGTTGCCGATCCGCGTCCCAACCGCACGAAGCAACGTCGATGCCCTCTGCGATTCACGTTACTCGATTTGCGGTGGCTCGCAACGGAAAATCGCTGGGCCGACGGCGGTCCTATCAGCGTATAGGAGAGACGGCAATCTTGATTCCCCCTGGCCCGCTTCCTACGATTGAGGTGGATATGCACACCGAGCCCTGGCAACCGAGTCTCACCATGATTGCCTCACTCTTTGCGAACTTCACGCCTGAATTCGATTGGATCGCAATGGCGGCAGGCCTGGCGGCATCGCTCGTGGCTGTCTTCGTGGGCGTTCGTCTTTCCCGGCGCGGGGCGACCGCGATCCCGGTCGTCCGGCATCCCAGGCCGACCATGCCGGCGAACGACCCGTTCCGCTATGGAAGCGCGACGGAACGTCGCGAGTCGTATCGCCGCAAGGGGGCACGCGTCCGGGTAGAACTGGCCGACGCCGAGGGCGGCAACGAGCTGGGAAGCGCGTGGGTCGTGGACCGCTCGGCGGGCGGACTCTGCTTGCTCTCGACTACCGAGCTGCCCGCAGGTGTGATTTTCAGCGTCCGTCCGGTCCATGCGCCCAACGGCACGCCGTGGGCCCGGGCCGAAGTGAAGTCGTGCCGCGAAGCGGACGGGGAATGGGAAATCGGCTGCAAATTCGTTCGCCAGCCCAGCTGGAGCATGATGCTTCTTTTCGGTTGAAAGCCCGGTCCGGTTTCGGAATGCCAAATTCATCGGGAGGGGGAACCGCCCGCCACGCATTTGAGCCTGGCGGGTGGTTCCCCCTCCCGATTTTCCGAGCCGGAAGCCGCGCCTCCGGCCGAAAACAACTCCCTTTTTGGCAGTGAGTGTTCCCTTGCTCATTGCGCGCCCGAAGTCTAAAGTAGAGGGGCTCGATACGCCGCCATTCTCCGGCGGTCCGTCAACCGTGTCGATTCCGAGGCCGGCGCGACTGAACATGTTCGCACAGGAATTCAACGAGATCGACTGGACCGAATGGGCGCCCTACATCGGCCCTGCCGTCGGTCTGGTGTTGGCGGGCCTGATCTTGCTGTTCGGCCTGCGCCGCAGCAGTCGGAATCGTGCGGGAAATCCCTACAACTTCACCGATCCGCCGGCGGGTAAGGACGAGCCGAACGCCAAGGCGGACCCGTTTGTCCACGGCGCCACCCGCGAGCGGCGGTCGGCGTTGCGTCGCGGCGGCAATCCGGTCCCCATCCTCATCTCGGATGCCGAGGTCCGTAACGAACCGTCGCGCGGCTGGGTGGTCGACCGTTCGACCGGTGGTCTTTGTCTCTCTGTCCCCGGTCCCGTTCCGGAAGGAAGCATCCTCAGCGTCCGCACGACCAATGCTCCCAACAGCATTCCGTGGGTGCAGATCGAGGTCAAGAACTGCCGTGCCGTGGGCAAGGAGTACGAGCTCGGCTGCCGATTCGTGCGGACCCCGCCCTGGAGCGTGATGCTGCTGTTTGGCTGATCCCATCCCTGTTCGCCCATCTTTCCGCATTTCTGGCGCTGATTTTCCGATGCGCCGCCGCTATGGTCCTCCGCGCGTATCCGGACTTCCCGGAACGAAGGAGGCAAGACCATGACCCCGATTCGAACCTGCCTGTTGACTGCGGCGGCGCTGTTGCTTGCTGCCCCGGTGTTCGCCCAGGAGGCCAAGAAAGCCAAGGCGCCCGTCGCTTACGTCACGAAGACGTATGCCGTCGGCCATCTGCTGCACGGCACGGACGCCGACCAGTTCGTGAATGCGATCACGCACTCCGTCAAGCCGGCAAGCTGGGGCTGCCAGGGGAGCAGCAAGGCCACCATCCGCTACTTCCCGCTGGGCGACGCGCTGATCGTCAAACAAACACCGGCCGGACACGAGCAGATCGAGAGCCTGCTGCGTGCCCTCGACAGGCTCCGTGCCCGCGCCTGCCCGCCGTGCGCGCCGCCGATGGCCGTGACCTGCCCGCTGCCGCCCCCCGTCCAGTCCGCCGGTTTTGTCGCCGCATCGCCGGTTCCCTGCTGCCCGCCTCCTTTGCGCTTTACCGGCGCACCTGCTCCTTGTCGCACCGAAATTGGTCGCTGCAGCCAGCCGTCGCATGCCAAGCAGTACGGCCATTTCGTGCTCGAGGACATCAAGGTCAATGCGATGGGCGTCAGTTGCACCGTCAAGCGCATGCGCTTCATGTACCGGGGCGATGGGATCGATCCCGACGTCGCCAAGTGTGCCCTGACCGGCGAATACGAGAAGAAGCCCGAGCCGGCAGCCAAGGACACCGCCTGCTGCACCGACAAGAAAGCCGATTGCGGCTGTGGCTGCAAGTGCGGCGACTGCAAGTGCGGTAAGAGTGAAGAAAAGCCCCAGGTGAGGGCGACCACGTCGATGCCAAGCACTGCGACTCCACAAAGCTGTATCTCCGCGAGCTATCTGCCTCCGCACCCCGTCGCGATGCCGAGTTGCACGACGTCCTCGGTCAGCGTTCCGAGCGCAACTACGAGGCCCGCGACGGTCTCGACAAGGTCATCGAGTTGCACGACATCCTCGGTCAGCAGTTCGAGCACAACTCCGCCGAGCGGCATTGGTGCTGCTTGCGGCGCGGTCATTGGCGCGGCCCAGGGTTGCGAGTCGCCCGTTGAAAAGAAGGACAAGGACGATCAGGCCGATTCCAACGACGACCCTGGTGCTTGATATGTACTCCGGGTGGTCTTGTGGGTGGGGCCGGCTTCCAGCCGGCCAGACTGGCTTCTAGCTGGTCTGGCCGGCTGGAAGCCGGCCCCACAAGACATTGCGCTTTCACGCGCGATACAACCGATGTTGAGTTACGTAACACTCGACTGCCCGCGGCACCATGTACCTTAAACTGCGTCCCTCCACCGCGCGGCGGCGCAGGTCGCGGCTGGAAATGTCGATGAGCGGGATCTCCACTACCTGCATCCGTACCGGGATGCTCTCCGGCATTTGCAGCAGCATCCGCAATTCTTCCACCGGCAAGACGGCGAAGCCCGTCCGCGCCGTGACCAGCAGACTGGCCAGCTCCACGATGCGTGCCGGCTCACGCCACAGCGGTAGATCGCGCAGGCTGTCGGAGCCGACCAGAAGGTGGAGATCCGCTCCCGGATGACGCTGTTTCAGCACGTGGAGCGTGTCGGCCGTGTAGCTTAGGCCGGGACGCTCGTTCTCGATTTCCTCCACTCGAAAGGCTGGCTGACCGGCGATGGCGACCTGGAGCATCTCGACCCGCTGGGCAAACGGCGTTAGCGTCCGATCCTGCTTGTGCGGCGGCCGGGCGGCGGGCACGAACCAAACCTGGTCGACCCGCGCCTGTTCACGGCACTGCTCGGCCATGATGAGATGGCCCAGGTGAACCGGATCGAAGGTACCGCCGAAGACTGCAATTTTCATCGTGGCGAAGGCCGGATGGCGCGTTTCAGGGAGTTGGAGGGGTGCGTGTCATGTACTGCTGCCGGACCCAGGTGCGGAAGCTGCGCATCAAGGTCGTGTCATCGGTCTGCCCCAGCTGGTTCAGGAACGGAAGCAAATCGGCGGGAACGAGTGCCGGAAATGACAGACTGTTCGGTCGCACTTGATACGTCTTGCCCTGTAGCGCGTAGAACGAAAGGCCGCCAGCGTTCAGCACCCAAACTTCGGGTACGCCCAGGGCCGCGTAGATGCCCATCCGGTTGATCACCCGCGCCGTGACCTCTACCTCAATGGCTAGGTCCGGCGGCGGATCGATGCGTAGGTCCAGGCGCGTCTTGCCCTGAAGAAATGGCGCGCTGGCAATCCAATAACACTTGTCCGCTTCCAGTCCACGTTGCTTCTTCTTGCGCCGCAAGGTGACAGCCCCACCGGCACGGCGTGGGATGTTCAGTTCATCAGTCAGAGATTCAATGAAGGAGCCAATGATGCTTACCGGAGATTCATGGTCGAAGCGTGGGCTCATGATCTCCAGCGTCCCCCGATCATAGGTGAGTCGATAAGGTCCCTGGCTCTGAAGGACATGTAACAGGCGCGAATAAGTGCGCCAGTCGATGTCGTACAGGACGGCTGGTGAACGGGTGGGCGCTGCGGCTGCGGTTGACATGAACGGTTCTCCAGCGCGGCCCTATTTCCGCTTCGGCGTCGCCGTCGGGTCCACTTCGGTATCGTGCAGGAATGCGGCGGCTTGTTCGGGCGGCACGGGGTTGATGTAGAAGCCGGTGCCCCACTCGAAGCCGGCCACGCGCGTCAGGCGCGGGATGATCTCGATGTGCCAGTGGTAGTGCGGCAACTGCTGCGTATCGAACGGCGACGTGTGGATGATGTAGTTGTATGCCGGCTTGTCCAGCGCCACTTCCAGCTTCAACAGGATCGTCTTGAGGACCGTGCCCAGTTCCTCCACCTCGGTCTTCTGGATGTTCTCGAAGTGGCTGTTGTGGTTTTTCGGCAGGATCCAGGTCTCGAAGGGGAAGCGGCTGGCGAAGGGCGCGAAACTGACGAAGTTCGGCGTATCCAGGACGATACGCTTCTCGGTCGAGAGCTCCTGGTGGACCATGTCGCAGTAGATGCAGCGGCCGCGGTAATTGAAGAACTCCAGCGAGCCGGTCATCTCTTCCCAGACGTTGATCGGCACGATGGGCGTGACGATGAGCTGCGAATGCGAATGCTCCAGCGACGCACCCGCCGCGGCGCCGACGTTCTTGAACAGCATGCCGTAAACCAGCCGGGGGTCCTTCTTCAGGTCCACCAGCCGATCGCGATAGACCCAGAGCACCTCGCGAATGTTGTCCTCGGTGAGGTTGGCGAGCGTCACCTCGTGGAAGGGACATTCGATGATGACCTCGTGGGCGCCGATGCCGTTCATCTTGTCGTAGATGCCTTCGCCGCGCTTGTGCAAGTCGCCTTCGATCTGGAGTGCGGGGAACTTGTTGGGCACCACGCGCACGCGCCAGCCCTTCTCGTTCGGCTTGGTGTTCCGTTCGCGGTAGGCAATGATCTCGAAAGGCGTCTTGTCTTCTTGGCCTTCGCAAAAGGGGCAGAGCGTGCCGCTTGGCGGTTCGGGCTCGACGCGCGGCGCGACAGGGCGTTTGGCACGGTCCGTGGCAATGATGACCCAGCGACCGACAATCGGGTCCTTGCGCAGTTCCGGCATCGGCAGTCCTTTCAGCGACAGCGTGGCCAAAGCGCGAAACGCGGCATTCGGATCGCTCCGGCTGCCAAGCGCGCTCATTGCTGGCTGGCTGTCGTTGCTCATGGTTCACTCTGGCTCCCTGGTTCCCGGACGGGAGAGGGGAGAACAAATCAAACGTCCCACATGATCCGCTCGAAATCGGGCGATGGGCGCGTCAGGCTGATCGTCCCTTCCCGCGGCGCCCGGTCGCGACTTTGACCGTCCGCCAGCATCTCGACGTAGAAGTGGATCGGTGCATCCACGGCAACGCCCAGGCGCTCGAAGGGGACCGTCACTTCGGCGATCTGGTCGACGCCGATCTCGATGTCGGGCGCCTCGACCACCTTGCCATCACAGCGCAATTGCACGCGAACCGGATGCGGTTTGCGGGCGGGGGTAATCAGCAGTTCGTAGCCGACCGGTTCGACGAAGCCGACTCGCAGCGATTCGAATGCCGCCAGCGCGTCCCTGGCGCTGCCGTCGAAGTCGACGCGGACCATCAATGCGCGGACGTTGAACCCGAAGAAGAGTTCCTTCATCGGCCCGTGCGTCGCCATCGCCATCGTACCGCGTTCGTTCTGGCAGGTATAGTGGCCCGCGTTGACCCACTCGAAGAAGGTCTTGCGGCCATCGATCTTCACGGTGAGGAAGGAACGCGGCAGCGTATGGATGGCTCGCTGACCGCGCCGACTGATGGGCCGGCTCAGCTCCGGCGGCGGCGTGTCGCCCAGCAGCAGGTAGACATTTTGCAAGTGCTTGCGGAAGAGGTAATCGAACAGGTGGTCCTGGGCGCTGCTGTGATCGTCGCCGTACCACCAGAACCAGTCGCTGCCCTCCGCGATGTAGAGTTCTTCCCACGCCCTTTCGATGGGTGACAAGGTGGCAAGGTGGCAAGGTGGCAAGGCGACCAAATCAGATTTCACCTTGTCACCTTGCCACCTTGCCACCTTGTCACCAGTTCCCAGCAGTTCGGTGCGCTGGCGGAGGAACTCGCGGGTGCGATGCAGCGCGTCCCACGCCGTGTTGTCTTCCTCGTGGCCGATCCAGATGGCGAAGTTGTGATTGATCCAGGAACCGGCGAACAGGTGCGGCAACGTGTCGCGCGGCGGATGCCGCTCCAGGTAGGCGCCAATCGAGACGGGTTCGATGTCGTCCGCCTTGCAGCAGCGTTCGTAAAGCGAGCGCAGGAACTGCACGCCGCCGCCGGGGTAATGCTCCCAGCAGTTCTCGCCGTCGAGGATGACGCTGACGAGGGCGCGCTGGCCGCTGCCGTTGACCGCGGAACCGATGGCACGCAAATGACTGACGAAGTCCTCCGCCGCCGCGGCCGCCTCGCTGCGCTGGTAGTGGAAGCCGATCATGTCGCTCAAGGCATGATCGCGGAAGACGATGCCCAGTTCGTGGCCGCCCTCGGCGACCTTGTACGGCCGGTACATCCGGTCCGGATTGCGCACGTACCCCTTGCCATCCCGACTGACGAAGCCGTGCGTCGAGCGGTTGAGGATTTCTTCGTCTGTCGCGATCCACTGGATGCCGTGTTGGGCCAACAATGGCAGCATCGACTGGCAGACCGACCCCTCGGCCGGCCACATGCCGCGGGGCGCCGTTCCAAAGATGCGCGTGTGCTGCTCGACAGCCCGGCGAACGTGAAGGGCCGCGTCGTCGGTGTACCCACCGGTGTAGCGCGGCAGCTTCGCGTCGGGCATCGCTTCCTTGGCCAGCTTCTTGTCGAACAGCAGCGGCAGGATCGGATGGTAGTACGGCGTGGTGGTGAGCTCGACTTGGCCGGTGGCCGCCAGCTTCAAGTGCAGGGGCACGATCTGGCGCAGGATCTCCAGGTGCTTGTCGAGCAGCAGGTTCTTTTCTTTTTCGGTATAGCCGCGGCCCTTGGCCATCAGCTCGCGCAACAGCTCGTCGCGCTCGAACGCCAGCGGATGCACCCACGCCAGGTTGAACCAGACCTGCAAATCGCGCAGGTCCTTCTCGTTGAAGCGACGCAGGGCTTCGCGACTGGTGTTGTGCCCCGCGGCGCGGCGCTGGTGCAGCTCGTGAAAGCGCGGGAACGGCTTGATCATCTGCTCGGGGCTGGCCATGAAGAACTGGTCGAGCAGGAACAGGCTGTCGCTCTCGCTGAGGCTGTCCGCGGCGATGCGCGAGACCTTCAAGTGCTGATCGACCGCGCCGCGTTCGGTGTAGGCTTCGAGCTGGAGCAGGAGGCTGGGCACCAGGTTGATGGTGCAGCGCATCTCCGGAAACTCCAGCAGATGCAGCGCCATGCCGTAGTAGTCCTTGACCCCATGCAAGCGCACCCAGGGCATGGCGTTCTCCCCCGCGACGTCGTCGGGGTAGTACGGCTGATGCTGGTGCCAGAGGAAGGCCAGGGCAATCTCACCGGCCATGGTGGTTCCCTCGGATTGGGTAGGCCAGACACTCCGGTCTGGCCACTCAATGCTAAACGGTTGGCTCTCGGGCGTGGGCGTAAACCTTCTCATATTCTGCGGCGCTGCGGTCCCATGACCAGTCCTGGCGCATACCGTTTCGCAGAAGCCGCAGCCATTGCTCCGGCTGATGACGGTACACCTCCAGTGCGCGCTGCACGGCGCCCAGGAAGGCCGCGGGCGTGTAGGGCGTGAACCGGAAACCGGTGGCCTTGCCGTCCTCCAAGGCCTGGGGCGAGAAATCGCTAATGGTATCGGCCAGCCCGCCGGTGGTCCGTACCACGGGCACGGTGCCATACTTCAGGCTGTATAGCTGATTTAGTCCGGAAGGCTCGAACTGGCTTGGCATCAAGTAGACGTCGGCGCCCGCTTCGATCAGGTGGGCCAGTTTCTCGTCGAACGCCAGCGTCAGGCCAACGCGGTCGGGATAGCGATCGCGCAGGTCTTGAAGCATTCGGTGATAGACCGGGTCACCCTCGCCAAGCACAACCAGTTGCGGCGAAACCTCATTCGCCGCGGGTTTGCGGCCGAGCAGCAGATCGGCGCTGTTCAGCACCAGGTCGATGCCTTTCTGTTCCACCAGGCGCGCGATCAGTCCCAGCAACGGCGCCTTTGTCTCCACGGGCAAACCATAGCGCTGTTGCAGGGCCGCCTTGCACTTCGGCTTGCCCACGGTGACCGAATCGGCCGTGTAACCCGCGGCCAGGTGCGGATCGTGGGCGGGATCCCAGATGCGGTAATCGACGCCGTTGATGATGCCGGTGAGCCGCCGCCGCCGCTCGGCCAGCACGCCTTGCAGGCCCGCTCCATAGTAGGGCGTCTGAATCTCCTCGGCGTAACTGGGACTGACGGTCGTCAGCCAGTCCGAAAAGACGATGCCCGCCTTGAGGAAGCTGAGCTGTCCGTAGTATTCGAGTTGCCGATAGTTGAACAGCCGCCAGTCGAGCCCCGTGACAGCCAGGTCGGACTGGCGAAACAGTCCCTGGTAGGCGACGTTGTGCAGCGTGAAGACCGTGCGGACCTTCTGATACTTGTCCCGCAGCACCGCGTTGGCGTGCCGGCCGTACTCTTCGCGAAGGTAGACGGACACCAGGCCTGCTTGCCAGTCGTGGTTGTGCACGAGCTCCGGCCACAGATCGAGCAGCCGAAGCGATTCAAGGATGGCACGGCAAAAGAAGACGTAGCGCTCGCAGTTGTCCGGATAGTCGCGTTTCTGTCCGCCCGGCAGCGTGAACTGGTAGATGCCGCGGCCCTGGCCGGGATCATCGCGCTCGAAGAACTCCGCCTGTTCGATCAGGTAGACTGGCACGCTGGAATCGGGCAACGTCGCCTTCCAGAGCCGGCCGCTAACCAGCCGCGCGCCGATGGGCACGGAGAACGTGAGATGGGTGTCGGTGAGGGGGACCTTGCCGTTGCGAGCGCTGCGATAAAGGGGGGTCAGGATGACGCATTCGTGGCCGCGCCGCGCCAGCGCTCGGGGGAGGGAGCCGGCGACGTCTGCCAGTCCGCCGGTCTTGGAGAAGCCCACCACTTCCGAGGCTGCATGCACAATGGCCATTGCTTCACTCTGTCCCCCAGGTCGGCCTGGGGGAAGCACTTCACCGCATGGCCAACGCGGGCCGCCATCGCTGTTCTGCCTCCCATTTCTAACGCGTGCGCAACAATTTGGCAACCCGGGATAGGGGACAGCGCAACCGCACGGGGACACGGATCCATATCTGTGGATCCGTGTCCCGGTGTGTCCATCTCGGCACGTTTGGACGACTATTCTTTCGGCGTGGTGCTGCCTGCCTTGGCCGCCTCTTCCAGCAGCTCTTCAATCAGCTTGTCCAGAACCTCGTCGCCCGGCGAGCCGACGCTGCGCAGGCGGATGACGCCCTTGTGGTCCAGGACGTACATGGTCGGCCAGCCTGCCACGTTGTACTTCTTGGCGATGGGGCCGCTGGTGCTGCCGCCATCAAACCAGAAGCGCCACTCGTTGCCTTCCTTCGTCATCACCTTCTTGAGCGTTTCCAGGTCTTTGTCGCTGTTGACGCCCAGGAGGACGAACGGCTTCTTGTCCAGCCGCTTCATCAGCTCGCGGTTGTGCGGATAGGTCGCACGGCACGGGGGGCACCAGTTGCCCCAGAAGTCGAGCAAGACGACTTTGCCGCGGTAGTCGCTCAGCTTGAACTTCTTGCCTTCGCCGTCCTCGCCCTCGATCTCGGGTGCGACCTTGCCGATCGAGAAGCTGCGGAACGTGGCCAACTCGCTCTTCGCCATCGCGCCGAGCGTGCCGCGCCCGGCTTTCACGTCGGCATATTTGGACTGCACCTCTTCGTAGAGCTTCTCGGCTTCCTTGGCGAGGCTGTCGCCCACCTCGGTCTTCTTTTTCTTCTGCGCTTCCTCGGAGCGGACGCTGAGCGAATGCGCCAGTGCATAGCACGCCAGGCCCTTGGTGTCTTCGTTGGCGCCCATCTCCATCACTTCGCGCAGGAACTTGTCGGTCTCCGGCAAGCCATTGAACGCAAGGGCCTGGCAAATGACGCTCAGCCGGTCGCTCTTGACATAGTCCTGCCGCAGCAGGTTGACGGCCTTGGCCACGGTCGGCGTGTCGCCGTCGGCGCCCTTGCTGACGTTCTGCACGACCCAGGTCAGCGCCTTGAACGCGCCTTCGTCCTTGGCATTCTTCTCGGCCAGCTCGACGAAGCGGTCGGCGTACTTCTGCTGCAGCTTCTTGTAGCGGCCGCGGACCTTCTCGCGCTCCTCGTCCGACTTGGCGCCGTTGAATTCCAGGATCAATTCCTTCTGGGCGGCCTGGTTCTCTTTGACCAGCGCGTCGTATTCCTCGGTCAGGCTCTTGCCCTTCGCGTCGTCGGCCAGCAGAATCGGCACCGGCAGCAAAAGCACTACCAACACGATCGCACGATACATCATCTGATGAGTCCTCCAGTAGAGATTTCTTTCCCACCCACCAAGGCGAAAGGCCATCGATCCGCAGAGGAGACGGCCAAGTATCCCATCTCCAACCCCGGCGTGTTCGAATTGTCGCGCCGCGATTCCACACGACGTATTCCGCGTGAGAAACTGTCCTCGGTGCGACGGATTTGACAGCGACCCGTGCCAAGTCCAAGCAACCGGCGAGCGTGTGCAATTCTGTTTGCTGGTCGTCGCGTGATGGCTGGTCTACAATGCCGCCCTGTGCCGTGTCATCCCACCTTACGCTGTTCCAAGGAGCTGGCAAACGATGAAGAGCCTATTTCTGGTCCTCCTCGCATTGATGGTCCCGACTGTTCTGGCCGCCGATTCTCCCGTGGCGCTTAAGAAGGGGGACAAGATCGTCTTCCTTGGCGATTCCATCACGCAGGGCGGCGGCGGCGCCCAGGGCTACATCACGCTCGTCAAGAAGGCGCTTGACGAGAAGCAGAAGGACCTGGGCATCGAGACGATCAATGCCGGCATCAGCGGCAACAAGGTGCCCGACCTGCAGCGCCGCGTCGAGAAGGACGTGATCGGAAAGAAGCCGGCCGTTGTGTTCATCTACATCGGCATCAACGACGTCTGGCACGGGGAACGGGATCCCGCCAAGGGAACGCCGAAGGACAAGTTCGAGTCCGGCTTGAAGGAAGTCATCGGCAAGATCACCGACGCTGGCGCCAAGGTGATCGTCTGCACGCCGACCGTCATCGGCGAGAAGAAGGACGGCGCCAACAAGCTCGACAAGCAACTGGACGAGTACGCCGACATTAGCCGCAAGGTCGCCAAGGAGCTGAAGCTGCCCCTGTGCGACCTGCGCAAGGCGTTTGTGGATCATCTCCAGGCGAACAATCCCGACAACAAGGAAAGCGGAATCCTCACCGGCGACCGGGTTCATCTGAACCCGGCCGGCAACAAGCTGGTTGCCGAGACGATGCTGAAGTCGCGCGGGCAGTGAGTCTCGCTCGGGTCGTCTGGTGTTTGTGGGGCACGTTTTTAACGTGCCTGGCTCGGGCAGGCCGGCACGTTGCAAACGTGCCCCACAAAATGATCGCGAGCAACTTGGAAGTTCTGATTGCTAAGAATTGA
>JAIEMG010000022.1 GCA_019752375.1 Gemmataceae bacterium
GGGGCAATCGCTATGGCGTCGCCCGGTGCCCGAAAGGGGCTCGCCGGTAAATCGAGGGAATCAACCCTCGCGCGACAACGGGGAGGGAGAGGAATGGCCCTCTCCCTTACCCACTCGACCGCGGGCTAACGAGTCATGAATGCGGTTTTCCGATCCGCCCTTTCGCCCCACAGGGATCATCATGCGCGCATTCCTTCGAGCCACCCTCCTGTCGCTCGCCCTCCTGGCGCTGGTCGCTAGCTCCGATCAGACCACCGCGGCCCCACCAGCTGCCGCGTCGGCGGTCGTTCGCATTCCCTCACATGGGGCGTCGGCGACCGTCATCGAGACGCGTGCCGGTTACACGCTGCTTCTCGGCTGCGCGCACGCGTTTCAGGGCGCGGATCGCGGCAAGCCGATCCATCTCGACGTGCCGGTCGCCCAGGCCGGGCCGCCCAAGCAGGCCGTCATCCGGCTCCTCGACGTGGACTACGACGCCGACCTGTCGCTGATCGCGCTGCACGATGGACCGTTGCCATGCGTCGCCCCGGTGGCGCCGGCGGGCCATCGGCCAGGTGCATCAATCCTATCAATCGGCTACGACGAGATGCGCTGGCCGGCGCAACAGCGCGACACGACGCTCCTGAGCGTCACCGCATCGACGACATACACCCGCGAGCGTCCCGGCCACGGGCGCTCCGGCGGCGCCCTGATCGACGCGGACAAGGGCTGGTTGATCGGCGTGGTGCAAGGCTACGAACTGAATGGAGCGCGGCGCGGCATGTACGTCTCGCACGCCACGATCCTGCGTTTCCTCCAGCGACAACGGGGCGCGCCGCCGGCGCGTCCGCAAGCGTGTCCCACCTGACCGTGAATCCACCGTCGTCCGTGCGGCGACCTACTTTTCAAGGAGTCCTCTCATGAAACCCGGTTGGCAATCGAGTGAGTTCTGGATCACCCTGCTCGGACAGCTGCTGGCCTTGCTGGCGCTGGCCGGGGTCATCGGCAGCGGCGACCGCGACAAGCTGGAAACGGCCCTGGCGAACGCGGTGACGGCGATCTTCACCATCGCCAGCAGTGCCGTCATCGTCGTGCGCTACATCCGCAGCCGCAGTGAGCTGAAGGCGATCAGCGCCACCACGTCGGACCCGAGTATTCCGTTTTTGGTCTTCTTCGGCTTGCTGCTGACAGCACCCGCGCAGGCAGCGCCGCCCGTTGAAAAGACGTGCATCAGCATCGGACGCCCGCAGCGAACCGATCCGGCGCTCGTTGCCGCGCTGCAGCAGATCGCCCAGAACCAGCAAACGATCATCGGTCTCTTGCAGCAGCGGCAAGCGCCGGCGCCAGCACCGGCGCCGCAGATCATCGTCCTGACGCCTCCGCGACAAGACATACCGCTCGGTGGAGCGCCAAGGCAAGAGATCCCGCTGGGCGGAGCGCCGCGGCAGGACATTCCGCTCGGTGGAGCGCCGAAACAGGAGGTGCCGCTGGGCGGCCCGCCCAGGCAGGAGGTCCCGCTGGGAAGTCCTCCGAAGCAAGACGTGCCGCTGGGCGAACCGAAGCCGATCATGCCGCCGGCGAGCGACGGGAAGCCGGTGCCGATGCGCTTTCAACCGGCGGTCTGGCGTCGCTGACAACCGAAGTTGCCTGCGCGGTGCCGGGTGCCATGCTTTCGCGGTTCCTGTGCTGACGCCGGACGCTGGCAGCATCCCCGCGAACGCATGCCTAACCTGCAAGTTCGACTTGCTTTCGCGGCGGTGACGGGGGATTGCCGGCCCCAGCACTGTAACCGCGAAAGCTTGGCACCCCCGCCTGACTGTCGGAACGGGCCAGCATCCATTTCATTTCTTCGGAGACCGTGCATGAAGTGCATCAGTCTGATTCAGCCGTGGGCAACCCTCGTGGTCCTCGGCGCCAAGCGCTACGAGACCCGCAGCTGGCCGACCTTTCACCGCGGCCGCCTGGCCATCCACGCCAGCCGTCGGATGCCCGAATCGGCGCGGGCGCTGTGCGAGCGCGAGCCGTTTCGCTCGATCCTTCGGCAGTCCGGTTATCGAGGATCCGCCGATGTGCCGCGCGGGATGATTCTCGGCAGCGTCGAATTGCTCGATTGCCTGCCGGCCCACATCGTCCGCGATGAACTGAGCCTCGATTCGCCGGAGTTGCACTTCGGCGACTTCCGACGCGGCCGCTGGGCGTGGCGATTGCAAGACGCCCAGCCCTTCCCGGTACCGCGTCCCTATCTGGGCCGCCTCGGCGTGTATGAGATTCCCGATCCGGCCGTCGAACCGGTCCTTGTGTCCGCGTGAGAACCGCCATGAAACCCAGCGTCCGCAATCGCATCGTGGAACACGTCCAGGTCCGTGCCGGCGACCTGGTGCCACACCCGCTCAACTTCCGCCGGCATCCCGACGAGCAGCGGGAAGCGCTCGAAGCATCGTACGAAGAAGTCGGCTTCGCGCGCAGCCTGCTCGGCTTTCGCTTGCCGGACCAGCGCATCCAGCTCATCGATGGCCACCTGCGCCGCGATGTCGATCCGGAAATGCTCGTCACCGTGGAGGTGCTCGACGTGAACGAAGAAGAAGCCCGCAAACTGCTGCTGACCATCGATCCGCTGGCGGCGCTGGCGCAAACCGATGAAGAGGCGATCGCGCGACTGCGTGCGATCACCGAGGCGGATTCCGAGGTCCTCAACGAGTTCTGGCGCAAGCTGGCGGAAGACGAGCCGCCGGCAGCGACAGAGGAGGAAGAAGTCAAGCCGCCCGCGGAGCAGTTTATGATCCTGATCGAGTGCCGTGATGAGCAACAACAGGTTGCGCTGTTGCAGAAGTTCGAGAAAGAAGGGCTCGCGTGTCGGGCGCTCATTAGTTGAACGCGTAGGGTGCGTCAAGCGTACTCGCGCGGACGCACCGGCCCTTGCAATGACGTGACGACTCCGCGCGGGTCCGGTGCGTCCGCGCGAGTACGCTTGACGCACCCTACAAATTCTCCGCAGGCTTCAGCCTGCGGAAGTTCGACGTGCTTGCGAGTGGATGCATGCAATTGTGGGGACGCCGAACCGCCGCAGGCTGAAGCCTGCGGCTACAGGAGGGATCACGAAATTTCCCCCATTTCAGGCCTGCGTAAGAACGAAGAGGTAATGACATGCACATCGTCGTTGAAAGTCCCATCGTGGAAACGCCGCGCGTGCTGCAATTGCGCGGCCTGTTCGACTTGCCATCGCAAGCCACGTCGCGCATCGAGTGGAATGTCCACCTGCCGCTGGATGCCCAGCCGTGGAACATCGGGCTGATCGTCGGACCGTCCGGCTGCGGGAAGAGTACCATCGTGCGCCATCTTTTCGAATCCGCACTGGCGGAGCAACGGGCCCTGGAATCATGGCCTGGCGAGCGCTCGCTCCTGGATGCCTTTCCCGCTGAAATGTCGATCAAGGAAGTCGTCGCGCTCCTGTCGTCGGTCGGCTTTTCCAGTCCGCCGGCCTGGTTGCGGCCTTTTCCAGTCCTCTCCACCGGGCAGCAGTTCCGCGCCCGGCTGGCGCGGCTGCTGGCCTACTGCCCGCAGCTGGCGGTCATGGACGAATACAGCAGCGTCGTCGATCGCACGGTCGCGCAGATCGGCAGTGCAGCCCTGGCCCGGACAGTTCGCCAGCGCGGGCAGAAGTTCATCGCGGTTACCTGTCACGAAGACGTCGAAGACTGGCTGCAGCCCGACTGGGTCTATCGGCCGACGGAGAACGCCTTTCGCTGGAGGTTGCTTCAACGCCGGCCTGGCATCACGCTCGCGATCTACCGCTGTCGCGCCGAGGCGTGGCAGCTGTTCCACGCGCATCATTATCTGAGCAGCAAGCTGTCGCCGGCGGCCATCTGCTTCCTCGCCACCTGGCAGGGACGGCCGGTCGCCTTCTCGGCGTGGGTCAACGCGCTGACCAAGAAGGGCGGCAAGCGCGAGCATCGCACGGTGACGCTGCCGGATTACCAGGGCGTCGGCATCGGCATGGCGCTGAGCACGTTCTGCGCCAGCCTCTGGAGAGGCCTGGGCCTGCGGGCCACCAGCACGACCACGCACCCCGCATTCATCGCGGCCCGTCTGCGGTCGCGCGACTGGCGCATGACCCGGCGTCCGTCGTTGGCGACGACGCGTGAAGAGACGCATCGCGTGCAACTGCGGCACGCGGCGACACGCTTGACGGCCGGTTTCGAGTACGTCGGCCCGGCTCTGGAGCCCGCACTGGCCCGGCGCCTGCTGGGGCGCTGACATGACACCGCTCACTCCCGAAATCGAACGGCTCATCATCGCCGCCATCCGCAAGGGTACTGCTCCGGGCATCGCCGCCGCCACCGCCGGTGGCGGTGGCCAGGACTTCAAACGCTGGATGCGGAGCGAACCGCCGTTCCGGCAGAAGGTGCGGCAAGCGTGGGCGCAGGCCCGCGCCGAAGCGGAGTGGGAAGTGCGCAAGAAGGACGTCAAGTTCTGGCTGCGCTACGGCCCCGGCAAACCGATGCCGCGCCGCCGAGCGGGGAAAGAAGACGAGGCGATGATGCAGCTGGTGTCGGTGCTCTTCACGGCGCTGACGCCGTTTCCGGATGCGAGGCAAGCGGCGGCTGATGCCATTGAACGCGCTTCGTCGCACTTCTTGGCGAGTTGGGAGCGTCAGTGACCGGAGTTCTCCAAACGCTCAACGCCTGTTGGCGAGCCGGGAGCGTGAGTGAGCGACCGGAGTTTTTCGCGCATGAGCGGCTTAAGTTTTCTACGCGTCAGCGATCGGAGATCTCTACGCGTCAGCGATCGGAGATCTCTACGCGTCAGCGATCGGAGATCTTTGAGTTTTTGACGGTTTGAAAAACTCCGGTCGCTGACGCTCCCGGCTCGCCGGATGCGAAACAAAGCACGAACGCGCATGATAGCGTTCGTCAGTCATCCTTGTTCACCATCGCGCGCAAAAACCGTGATCATTGCCGGTTTTCTCGTGCATTTTATAGTATAAATTTGTACACTATAGGAACGTATGGCCTCACTCTTCAACATCGCACCCGCGCTGCGCGATCTGGACGCGATCCAGACCCTTTGTCGGCGGCGCGGCTGGGAATTTCGCGCGCATCAGCATCGCTACCGCTGGTTCGGCCACTGGCTGGGCGAGGGATCGCTGCCTCCGGGCATCGCGCCGTCGGACCTGGGGCACTGCACCCATGCCATCGCCATTCCGGGATGTTTCCACGAGCTCGGTCTGCTCCGGCGCCGCGATCGCTTCTTGCCGCTGTGGGACGACGACCCCGAAGGCGGCCTGGACGTGGCGCTCGGGCCAGACGGCGGCATCTTGTGGCAGTCCTACATCGCGGAGAAGACGCGGCGCGCTGCCTACCTGCGCGGCCACCGCCTCTCGCGCCTGATCGACCGGCTCGGCAACCTGCGCCTGCGCATCGTGGCCGAGCCCTCAAACGTTGCTCATCTGCGCGTCACCTACGCCGGAGCGACGACGCTCTGGGTCCTCGGTCCCGCCGAGAACGACGCGGTCTTTCGCTACCTTGCGGATGCGCTGGGGACGACGCGCTCCGTCGAACCACTCCTTTCCGAACTCGACACCGCGGTTTCGTAACCCAGCCGAACACCGCCACGCACCTCGAGGAGCCCATGTTCCCCGGCTACGTCAGCGATCCGTCCGCGCCCCTGGCGACCATCACCCGCTATGCCTTGCGTCGCCGTCGCCGCCCTTTCCTGGACGGCCAATCCGGCCGCTGTCCCATGTGCAACGGCATCATGACCGCACGCATGCTGCGGGATGGGCCGGGGTACTGGTGTAAGTGCAGGAGGGAGGAAGCAGAAGACAGGAGTCAGGATACAGAAGACAGGAATGAGTCCGGTGACTTGACGTAAGGCGAGCGATACCCATCGAGCCCGACGCGCAAGCAAGAGTCGGCGGGCTGCCCCTTGCTTGTGCGTCGGGCTCGAAGTACACCGCTCCAACCGAACACCTTTTGTATTCCCCATCAGGGGAGCCACAAATCGTGGCAGGCTTGTTCGTAGCTTTGCTCCAGGTCCAGCGGCACGGCGAGCTTGTCGGCCAGCCACAACGGCAGCGTGGGTAACGGCTGACCCAGCGTCAGGGGGTGTGACCAGGTTTGCAGCAGCATCCGTTTGTCCTGGGGGCGCCACCGGCACGACACGGCGTACAGATGCGAGGGCGGGTCGCCCAGGGTCGGATCGTTCTGTCCCAAAAACCGCAATAACTCGGCGTAGAGATTGAACCGCCGCGGCGCGATCACGTCGACAATGCTAACGGCGATCCCCTTTTGCAAGAGGGCCGCGCATTTGCCCACAAACGCATTGCGTTTCTCAGCCCGATCTTTGTTTCCCGGACTGACCAACTCGATGGCCGCCACGAGTTGGCGACCGCGTTCGGCGTCGTAGATGCGGACTTCGTATTCGTCATAATCGGGGACCTCTGTCACGACGGCGATGGTCGGCTCAGGCGGTGCCCAGGCCGCGGTCGCGGCACCGCCCTCCGGGCCACCACGCTGAAGACGCGGCGCCGCATCGTGCGTAAACGCCGCCACATCGATTTCGACTTGCGAACCGGCGTGGATTTTCGGACCCGCGACGTAACCTTGGGGAAGCACGGTCCGCAGCTGCAACACAATCCGTGCAGGCCACATGCCGTGAATCTCTTCCCAGGAGACCTGATTGCTCACCGGTGGCCGAAAATGATCGCGTAGCGGCATGGGAACCTCCTTCACCCCCATTCTACAGCAACGCCGTCCATTCTCCCCGCCTGCATCGTACCAGCGCGAGGGAACCAAAGGGTCGGGAGTCGGTTGCAAGATACATCGGCAGTCAAGAACGACTCCCGACCGACGCCCGACCCTTTTCCTTGCCCGGGTGCAGCGTGTTGTTCGGCGCGGATCACCTCTTCGTCCGCCGCTGATGGGTTTCGAGTCCTTGACGCCGGTGCCAACCCGAAATGCATCAGGGCGGGAACAGGTTCAGTTCCACCAGGAGGCGGCGAATATCGACCATGTTGGGATGGTTCATTTGCAGTAGCCACACGGTGGCACGTCCACGTGTCGTTTTCCCTTCCAGGATGGTTCGGTCGGCTGTGGACCATTGAAAATGCTCTTCCCAGCGATCCAGGCGCGGATTGAACAGGGGAACCACCTCCGCTGAAGCGGGGTCGGGCGCGGAAGTATGTGCCCACTTATGCCCGTTACAGTGGGGACAGGCCAGCGCAAGATTTGCCAGAACGGTCAGGCCGCCACTGCTTCGCGGCGTCGGATGATCAACGGGAAAGGTGGCAATCTGTCCCCGCACCGGCAGGCGGCAATACTCGCACCGAGATCCCGCTCGTTCTTCAATGGCGGCGCGCGCGTCGGCATCCACAACGCTCACGGCTGCATTCCCTCATCCGGGATGAGGCTTTGCAGCTCGCGCAGGGCCAGCTCCGCCTGCAATTTCTCGAGTGTTCGTTCGTGGGTGAACGTCACCAGGGCCAGCAGTTCCTCGTGATCGGCCGCGCCAAGGTACTCCTTGTTTTCGCCGAGTTGCTGCAAGCGCCGGTCCAGAGCCGACGGCAGGACATAAGTCGCCACCCGCGTCAGGGCGTGAACTCCGTGGCGCAGGGCCGCTTGCACGCGGGAGTCAGCCAGGGTCATTGGTGTCATGGTTGAGACTCCGCGAATCTTCCGGTTCACGGATGTACGATACCGTGATACCACCCCGGACGCAATTGCCCCGGAGAAGAGAAAAGGAAGAGAAAAGGTGTCAGGAACCTAATCGCCGATTAGGTTCCTGACACCTTTTCTTCGCCGATCGGCGCGCTGGGGGTTGCCGGTCCGTTCTTCAGTGGCGCGCCCGAGTCAGACTCCCCGGGCTTGCGCAACCGGCGGTTGAGTTCGTCCTGATCCTCAGGGTTATCCATGGTCAGTTCAAAGACTTGGATGCCATCGCCGTTTGACGGTTGATCGGCTTTCTGGTTCATGGCGATCCCCGCTAACTCAATTCGAGACGTTGATCGACAACCGACACGTCATCGTACCACAGTTCAAGAAAATAAACGCCCCGCTCCGGAAACGTGCAGTCGTACAAGCGAATGCAAAAAATGGTCGCCTGCGCTATGTCCTCATGCCGAATGTTGATTGGGCGGAAGAAGTAACGCCGGCCCGAGTCGGCACGCATGAGCGCCAGCCGCGCTTCCCCGATCTCCTTCTGGTCCGACAACTGGACGAAAACCCAGAAGGACAGCTTGGCGGGGAAAGGGTCCGCGGACTCGATTCGGGAAAGGCCCGCCCCCTGCAAGTCTTTGTGGCCCTGGTTCGGGGGATTGTCAGTGATATTGTTGCAAAGCACAAACGCTTTGAGCATGAACCGGTCCGCCGCTTGAAGAAGAGAAAAGGTGTCAGATCGGAAGAGAAACGGTGTCAGGAAGAGAAACGGTGTCAGGAACCTAATCGGCGAATAGGTTCCTGACACCGTTTCTTCGTCCTTTTCTTCGTCAAGGGCTACTCGAAGTCGTATACGGTGACCGGGATTCCAGCACCAACCAAGTGCTCCTTAATCAGTGACTCGACCTCGGGCCACTTTCCACCGGCCAGCCCGCACCCGATCCGCGGCATGTGCGCCGACGCGCCCAGCTCACGAGCCTTATTCGCCACTTGGGCCAGACACGAGGCTACCGCCTCGTACCGAATCGGCGGGCCGGAGCTGCCCCGTTTGATGCCCCGTTGGGCGACCATGTTAGCTACCCAGATGTATGGCTCGACTTGGACGAACTGCACAGCGCCGAGCGCAAATCCGCCCGCCTTGCCCGCCTCGTGCCACTTGCGGTACTCGGCCTCCGGCTCCTCCCACCGCTTGGAGATGGCGAGGACGAAGCCCTTGCCCCAACCGCCGAGGTCGTTACAGATGTGGCAGATGATCTTGACCCCCTTCGCCTGGGGACAAGTGGCGTCGCCCCTAATGTACGCAATGCCGGCCACCGTTTAGCCCCCTGCCGCCTATCTCTGGTTAAGGCTTGCTACCCCACCCGCTCACACCGCTCGGCGATTAGACCGAGGTCAATGCACAGGTAGTACCCCGAGTACCGCTTGTTGCGGCGGTCCTTCGCCGGGACGAAGTGAGCGTGTAACTCGTCGTACCGGACCGGATCGCAGTACACCGCTGTCGCCCCATCGGGCGGGTCGTTCGAGACGACGAACTCCTCGCCGGCGGGAAGCACCCCATCCTCCCCACCGGTGTACGGGGCGGCCCACGCGGTCATCGCAGAGACCTCAAGTGGGGCCTTAGTTCGGTATCGCTCGCCCTTGCGGACCATCCGCGCCTCCGCCGCCGACTTGTTTGTAGACCCAACCGTCGATCTATCATTTCCCAGCGTGGACGGAAAAACAATCGAATCTAGCCAGTAGTCAGTAGCCAGTAGAAATACAGCCGGCGACACAAGATTGCTCCCGCGCCGCCGGCTGTATTTCTACTGACTACTGACTACTGGCTACTGACTACTTCTTACAGCGTCCATCCCTTGCGGTATTCGCGCTGCAGGAACTTCTGAGCATCGGCATTGTTGGTGATCTTGAAGCCTTCGCCGTCCCAGTCGAGCTTTTTGCCCTGGGCGCGGATGGCAACGTTGCCGAGCAGGATGAACTCGGTCAAGAGGCCGGAGTAAGCGAAGTTCGAAAGAGCGACCGACGGCTTGTTCTGCTTGATCGCCTCGGCCCACTCGCGCTTCATGCCGGGGTCGTCGCCGCCGTTGCGCGGCAGCGTTTTCTCCGGAACCTTGTAGTCCTTGAACTTGTCTTCCGGCAGCAGCACGTAGCTTCCACCGTAGTCGCTGGGGGAGAAGAGAATGCCCTTGTCGCCGACCATGATGGAGCCGCTGCCCGGCAGGCCCTTCGCGCCCTGCTTGAGCACTTTGGCCTGCAATTCTTCGGGCGGGTGGACGAGCTTGCCGTCCTTGCGGCCTTCGTACCAGGTGACCTTGCACGGCGGCATGTCGCCGCGCGCCGGGAATTCATAGGTGACCTTGCCCCAGGCCGGGTAGGTCTCGGGGTTCAGCTCGCCCGACTCGCCGACGAAGCTGGTCGGGTACTGGAGCTTGAGCGCCATGAACGGCAGGTTGGCGGTATGGCAGCCCATGTCACCCAGGGCGCCGGTGCCGAAATCCCACCAGCCGCGCCAGTTGAAGTCGTGATAGGTGCCGCGCTTCTTCTTCGGGTCGTTGCCGTGGTGGAACGGCCGTTCCGGGGCCGGCCCCAGCCAGAGGTCCCAGGCCAGGTACTTCGGCACTTCCTGCGTTTCCTTGGGCCGTGCGGTGATGCCGGGCGCCTGCGGCCACACCGGACGGTTGGTCCAGATGTGCGCCTCGGTGACCTTGCCGATGCCGCCGGACTGAACGACTTCGACCGCTTCGCGAAGCTTGTCGTGCGCGGTGCCCTGGTTGCCGCACTGGGTGCAGACGCCCATCTTGGCCGCGGTCTCGCGCATGACGCGGGCCTCGTGGACCGAGTGCGTCAGCGGCTTCTGACAGTAGACGTGCTTTTTCATCTTCATCGCCATGACGGCGGCCGGCGCGTGCGTGTGGTCCGGCGTGCTGACGACGACCGCATCGATCTTGTCGCCCATCTCGGTCAGCATCTTGCGGAAGTCGGCATACTTCTTGGCGTCGGGAAACTTGCCGGCCTTGCTGTTGAGGATCTCTTCGTCCACGTCGCACAGCGCGACGATCTGGCCAACGCCGCCGGCCTGATCGGTGTCGCTGGAGCCCTTGCCGCCGACGCCGACGCAGGCGATCTGCAGCTTTTCATTGGCGGCGCGGGATTCCTTCGGCGACACGCCGCCGTAGACCCAGTACCCCGCCGCCGCCGCGGCACTTGTCTTGAGGAAGTCGCGACGTTGCGTTCGTCGACTCATGCGAATACTCCTATGGATGGAGAGAGGGTGGAGGCTATCTCGTTCCCAAGCTCCGGCTTGGGAATGCTCGACCGAGAAGCTCCGGCTTCTCGGAACTAGACGCTACACGGACAGCGTCGAGCCGCGCGAGGCATGCACGGCGAGAAGCTGGAGCTTCTCGGCCGTGCGTTCCCAAGCCGGAGCTTGGTAACGAGGGTGCGAGGGTGTTATTGAGTACGTTGCGTTACTTGCCATCGTTCACCGCGCTACCGATGCAATACAGCCCCTTGTTGGTGCGCAGGAACAGTTGCCCGCGCGAAATCGCCGGCGAGGCGTAGACCTCTTCGCCCAGGTCGTTCTTCTGCACCACCTCGAACTTCGGCCCGGCCTTGAGCACCCAGGTCACGCCGTAGTCGTCGGGGAAGTACAAGTGTTCGCCCGAGGAGACCGGCGAGGCGCTGTGATGCTTGCCGAGGCGTTCCTTCCACTGGCTCTTGCCGGTCTTGGCTTCGACGCAGCTGGCCAGGCCCTCGTCGTTGACGAAGTAGAAGTAATCGCCATGCGCGATCGGCGAGGGGACGTAACCGCCGTCGCGGACGAAGTTGTAGGCGACGTGGGTGGCCGACACGTCGCCGGTGCCGTCGGGCTTGATGGCCGCGTAGCCCTTCTTCGGGAAGCCGTAGGTCATGAAGACCAGGCCATTGGCGTAGACGAGGCTGGAGACGAACTGCTCGGTCGGGCCGTTGTCGACGATCCAGATCTGCTTGCCGGTGTCGGGATCGTAGCTGGCGACGTTCAGGCTGCCGCTGAACACGACCTGCTTCTTGCCGGCCACGTCGATCAGCACGGGCGGCGTGTAGGAGCGGATGTTGTGCGGCCGTTTCGTGCGCCAGCGCTCGGCGCCGGTCGCCTTGTCCAGCGCGACGACATAGGAGTCGTAAAGAAACGTGCCCTTCTCCTTGCCCTTGGGCGCATCCTGGTCGCCGTTGAGGATCACCATGTCCTTGTACAGGAGCGGCGAGCTGCAGAAGCCGTGGACGGAGTGAAACTCGCCGGGAGACTTCTTCCAGATCAGCTTGCCGTCGAAGTCGTAGCAGCAGACGACGAAGTTGGGGATGTCGTGGAACGAGACGAAGACGTTCTTGCCGTCGGTCGCGGGGGTGGAGCTGGCATGGCTATTGAGCTTGTGGATTGCCTTCTGGAACTTGCCGTCCTGGGTGCGTTCCCAGAGGACCTTGCCGTCCTTGCGATCGAGGCAGAGCAACGTATGCTTGCCGGCTTTCTCGTCCGCCGTGGTGACGAAGACGCGATCGCCCCAGATGGAGGGCGACGAATGGCCCTTGCCGGGGATGGCGGTCTTCCAGGCGACGTTCTCAGAGGCGCTCCACTTGGTCGGAATGCCGTTCTCGGCGGAAGTGCCGTCGCCGCGCGGTCCGCGCCAGCCCGGCCATTCCTCCGCGGCCGCGATGATGGGAAGGAGCAAACCGACGAGAATGCCAACGATAGTTCGGTGAGACATCCAATCACTCCGCATGGGGGCGGGCGGCATGGGCAGGAGAAAACGGAGTCCGACGCGGGCCACCCGCCCCGCGCGACCAGTGCCGCCTTGCTGGGTTGCCGACGGTCGATTCAGATTAACGAGGCAGAAGGGCCAAGGCCAGCAGATTTCACGAGGGATGGCCGCGACGCGGTGCGCTTCATGTAGCGGAACTCGCCCGAGTTCCGAACCGCTTCCTGTCGCACGGAAGTCTGGCGACTTCCGCTACAAAGCGCGCTTCATGTCATGTAGCGGAACTCGCCAGAGTTCCGAACGGGGGTCGCCGGCATTCAAGGATCGAGGATCGAACGGCGCGTACCGTCGAACATCCTCCCGTTACTTGCTTCCGTTGGCCCGCCCACTCTGATATAACGGCTTGCATCTGACCCGAGGCTCCTCATGCACTTTGAGTACGTGGTGACACCCGACACCGCAGCGGCCATGCCGACACCCAACGATCCCGCGGCCGAGACCCTCGACTTGCTCCGGCAATTGCTGGAAGTCCAGCGCGAGCAACTCGCGCTCCAGCGCGCCGCGGCCGCGGCCCATGACTCGGGCTCGCGCTGGCGCGCGTTCCTCGCGCGCTGGCAACAGGATTTCCCTGAACTGCCCGATGCTTGCCGGCAGGCACAGCCGATCCTCGAGCGCTCCTATGGCGCGCTCATCGCCGAATTGGCTGACCACCTGCGCCAGAATGGGACGCAGGCGCTGGACAACGAGTTCGTGCTGGGCGAGTTCCTCGATCGCTACGGCATGCGCCTGAGCCAGCTGGGCACCCTGCTCACCATCGTCGCCTTCCTGGCCGAAGCGGCCGGCGCGGCGCCGGCGAGCGAGTGAATTTCCTTGTAATCGGCAGGCGTCGCGGGAATAATCCCATCATCCCCCATCTTGTCGGCTCTCGTCCTTTAGCGCGGATTCTCCGCTCTCTGGGAGACCCTCATGGCCAATCGACCGTCGTCGTTCAAGAACCGTTTGTCTGGTGCACGTCCGGACCCGAACATTCGCAAGCCGGCGCAGACGCATCAGGGCCGCGCACGCCGGCCGGCCACGCAGCCCGAGATGCCTGAGGTTTCCATCGAGGCGCCGCCGCGCAAGCGCCGCTTCTTGCTCTTCTTCCTTTGTTTGCTGTTGCTGGCCGGCGTCGGCAGTGCGGTCGCAGTGGTTGCGATCTCGCGCGGCAAGGTCAGCCCGCGGCAAAAGGACATGGACGCAGCCCTGGCGCGCCTGCGCGAGCTCCAGCGCGAGTGGTGGGAGAACGAAGGCCTGGGCCGGAAGGACAATTCCGACCTGGCTGCGTCGTTCGCGCGCTTGCAGGAGCGCGAACGCGAGTGGTGGGACAGCGAGAACCTCATCAAGGAAGGCGATGCGGACGGCAACGAGGCCATGCAGCGCCTCGAAGCGATGCAGCGCAACTGGTGGGAACGCAATGGCATGGCCAAGGGCGAGAAGCCCAGCGACTCCGCCGCCGCGCTGGCCCAACTGGATGAGATCAATCGGCAGTGGTGGCGGAACGAAGGCGTCCGCAAGGCCGCGACGAATGACGAGACGGGCAATGCCCAGGCGCCCGAGGGCTCCGATCGCGACTATCGTCTCTCGCGCGAGAAAGAGAACGAGAAGAAATTCCTCGAAGGCGGCGGCACCGAGGCGTCCGAGCGGGCCGTGCAGCTCGGTCTCGCGTGGCTGGCGGCCAACCAGGAGCCCGACGGCCGCTGGCGCGGCAACGGCAAGGTCGCTGCACCGCCCCGCGGCAAGGGCAACGACGTGTCCGCCACGGCATTTGCGTTGCTGCCGTTCCTCGCCCACGGCATCACCCAGCGCGCGGTCGAGGGCAACGATGCCGGCTACACCAAGCGCGTCGAGACCGGCCTGAAGTTCCTCGTCAAGCAGCAGAAGGCCGACGGCGACCTGCGCGGCGGCGGCGACATGTACACGCACGCCCTGGCAACCATCGTCCTGTGCGAAGCAGCCGACGCCAGCTCCGATCCACTGCTGCGCGAGCCGGCCCAGAAAGCCATCGACTTCCTCATCAAGGCGCAGCACAAGGGCGGCGGCTGGCGCTACGGTCCCGGCCAGGCGGGCGACCTGTCGGTCACCAGCTGGTGCCTGATGGCGCTCAAGAGCGGTCAGATGGCGGGCCTGCACATCCCCATGGCCACCATCGATGGCGGCAAGCAGTTCCTCGGCCGCATGAGCCGGCCCGACGGCGGGTACAACTACGTCGTCGGTTCGGGTGGCCACAGTCCGCCGCAGCCGTGCGTGATGACCGCCGCCGGCATCGTCTGCCGACAGTATCTCCACCAGGATCGCAAAGTGGATTCGCCTGAAATGACCCGCGGCGTCGATCTGATCCTGGCCCATCCGCCATCGGACAAGATCCACAACTACTATTACTACTACTACGCCACATACGCGCTGCTGCCCGTCGGCGGCGAGGCGTGGAAGACGTGGAACCCGCAGGTGCGCGACCTGATGGTCAGCCTGCAAGACCAGGGCGACAGGAACCCGGCATTCAAGGGCAGCTGGGACCCGCAGAGGTCGTATCAGCTCACGCAGGCGGGCCGCGTCGGCGTCACGTCACTGGCGCTCCTGACGCTCGAAGTCTATTACCGCCATTTGCCGCTCAATCGTCCGGAACTGGGCGAAATTGCCAAGCCGAAGGCCCGTTAGCCAGACGCGCAAGCGAGGGATGGATTGACACCCGTTCGCCCGACGCGCAAGCGCAAGCGAGGGATGAATTATCCCTCGCTTGCGCGTCGGGCGAACGGCCTGTTGGGGGGTTACTTGCGGTTGCGCCGGCGCAAGCCATAGCCCGCGAAGCTCAGCGCACCCAGCGTCAGCAGCGCCATGCTCGACGGCTCGGGCACTGCGCTCAGGCTGACGACCATGTCGTTATAGTCGCCGCCATTTTCAACGCCGGTGCCCGTCAGCGGCAGGTCTTCCACGCCGATCCAGAGCTTGCCGGTGGCGGTATCCTTGAAGATGGCGAAGTGCTGATGGGTCGTTTCACCGGCACCATTGCGCGACGACTCGCTGAAATACGTGCCGCCCACCGTCTTCAAGTAGAGGCCGAACGAACCGGACGGCGAGAACGTCGGCCCGGTCGTGACCGGCGAAGTCGGGCCGCTGAACAACGTGTGCAGCACCTCGCTGCCGGCCGCGTCCGACGTGTTGTACCAACCGAACTCGTTGACGCCGCTGTAGCCGGCCACTTCCAGATGCAAGGCGCTCGTGACGGCGAAGATCGTGCTCAGCGCCTCTGCCGAGTCGGAACCACCGCTGCCGGTTCCCCAGAACTGCAGACTGCTCGTCGAGAGGTTCGGGCTGGCACTGTTGCCCGCGAAGCCGCCGGTCTTCGTGAGGAAGTAGCCGACGTTCAGCTGCGAACCGTCCATGGATGCCTGATTCCAGAACGGCGTGCCCGTCTCGCCAATGGTGTAGCTCGAGACATTCTGCCAGCCGCCCGAGCTACCGGTGACCGCGATCGGATCGGCCTGCGCGACAGACGCCGCCAGCGCCAGGGTCGACAAAGCGAACAACCAACTCCTGCTCTTGATCATGAACAACCTCCCTGCGTTCTTCGGCACGGGCGAACCCCCGTCCCGCGATTCCGAGACTGGAACAGAAAACGCATTCTGCTCGCAACCGGCGGACGGGAACAAGACGAATTACCGGCCGTCGTCAAGCACCGAAGACTGGGAAGGAAGGGCAGGGACCGCGCGCAAAGGTTCGTTTACTTCCTGAAGAATTCCGCGTAATCGGCCTGAAACGCCCGCAGGCCCTTGCCGAAGGCCCACACGTCCATGCCCACCGCCAGCATCCGGCAGCCCATCTGCAAGCACCGCCGCGCTTGCCCGGCGCTCGACGGCAGGATGGCCCAGTGAATGCGCTGCGCCTTGGCCGCCGCGGCGACCTTCTCGATGCACTCCCACAGACGCGGATGGTCCCACTCGCCCGGAATACCCATCGATTGACTCAGGTCCGCCGGCCCGATGAACAGGAGGTCGATATTCGGCACCGCGGCGATCTGCTCCACCTCGTTGACCGCGTCGATGTGCTCGATCTGGATGGCGACAAACGTCTCGGCATTGGCCTGACGAAAGTACTCGAGGAGCGGCACGGTGCCGTAGCGGCCATCGACGCCGGTGCCGTTGACGCCGCGAAACCCTTGTGGATGAAACTTGGCCCACTCGACGACCTGGGCCGCCTGCCGCGCGCCGCGGACCATTGCCGCCATGACGCCACCGGCGCCGGCCTCCAGCGGCCGCATGATGGTGGCATAGTCGGTCGGCGCCACCCGCGCGAAGCTATCCAGGCCGCAAGCGCGGGCAGCGCGCGCGGCCTGTTCGATCTGCGCGGCGGTGATCCCCGTGTGCTCCTGATCGAGCCAGACCGCGTCCCAGCCGCCGATCCGGCCGATGATCTCCACCAGCTTGGGATCGCAGATCTGTCCCAGGCCAAACACGTTGGTCAGCTGGTCTTTTGCCAACAATTCCTTGAGCTTCGCGCCCATTCGCAGATCCTCATCGCCAGAAAGCAGTGAAGCGAGATACCGAGCGTCAATCAGCCCCCGGATGCTGCGATCAATCCGGGGGCTGACGCCCCTCGGCTCGCCGCTGTCCTTACTTCGCACCAATCGCATAGAGCGCCTTACGGCCGCGGAGATAGATGCGGCCGTCGGCGACGGCGAGGGAAGCGCTGGTCGCTTGATCGCCCAGCGAATTTTCCGCCAGCTTCTCGAACTTGGGAGCGGCAGCCACCACCGTGCATTTGCCGGCCAGGTTCAGGAAGTAGACCTTGCCGTCGGCCGCGATGGGCGACGCCTTGAAGTCGCCGTTGAGCCG